>PNOH01000004.1 GCA_013824715.1 Odoribacter sp.
TTAATTCGCTCAAAACCATATTTTTTCAGGAAAAGCTCGACCTCTTCATCCCAACTTATCCTCTTATGATGCTCGTCCTGATTTTTAATGTATTGCCTTACCTTTTCAACATGTGAATGACTGACAGAAACAGCGAAATAATCGTCCTGCCAGGAAAAATGAGTTGGGAGGATTTTCTGAGTATTGATCCAGAATGAACTTTCGCCTTTCAAATATTGCATAACCGTGGCCAGATTTTGTTGTTTGCCTAAATTAACAAGCGCATGAACATGATCTTCATGAACATTGATGTAGTCCAGAATAATGTTTTTTTCCTGAGCATTTTCCCTGAAATGTTTGAGTAAAACAGGTCGAAATGACATTGGAATAATACAACTTCTATTTTTGGTGCTCCATACACAATGAAGCCAGATTTTGACATAAGACATAGCATTGAATCTTTTGATGAATGCACTAATTTAGTGAATATTAATGAAATATAATTCTGAGATTCAATGTTTAATTTAGTTAGGGCTAAAGCCCAATCAAAGGGGAGATTCTCATGTCCGTCACATAAATGTGACGGCAAAGGATATCGCTTTGAATAAGGCTTTCCGGGATATTTGAATGAAGCATTTTGTTGAAATAGCAAAAATTCACATTCATTGCAATTATGTCCTTTGCCCCGAGTGCTCGGGGCTTTAGCGTTCGACTGAGCTCACGCCGAAGTCCAACGGACATGATCCAACACGATTTCACCATTTTTTCTGCCCATCAGGAACCGGTGGCTGACCTGCTTCCCGTTGCTGAATGGCCCGGTTAAAGAATTCTTTCACTTTTAAAGTTTCTGAAGCAGTCAGACGAACATCAATCCCTTCGTTTCCAACATCAACCCTGTAAAATATTTCCTGTGAGTTAGCAATTGAAATCCAAAGGTTTTCGGGCACCACAAATTTGCGCTTCATCAACTTACCGTTGTATTTGTATTCTGTTGAAATCAACTTGATTTTTTCATGATCCAAATTTAAAAAGAGGATCGAATCGAGTTCACCGGGGCTTACCGGAGTTGTCATTTGAAATTCTGCGTTCAGGATTGATTGCCCGTTTTTTTGTTTCTCAAAAAGATAGCTTAAGTTCAGGTTGTAATATTTAATGCCACCAAAACTTCCGGTTTTTTCGGATGAATAAGCCTTCAGGTTTTGTACCAGCTTAATCCCTTTAATCTCCTTGAACGAATCTTCTATTTCAATAATCCTGTTCGTTGTAGCGCAAGAAAACAGAAAAAGAATAAACAGGAAAAGCTGAATGATAGGTTTCATAGACATCTAAATTATAAAGAAATGGAACGTCTGTTCATGTCAAAAATTATTCCAATCAATTATCCTAATCTGCAATCATTATGAAAACTCCCCGGCAAACGTTTACAAACATTAACAACTCATTTGATTTCGTTATTAAACTTTAAATGTTTAGGGTTGTCTGAAGGATATTGACATGAAAAAATTTGAATTACAGAAGACAATTAAACGAATAGTGATGAAGATGAAAAATTTATTGATTTTGCTGTTTATAATCCTTACAACAGCGGGTAGTGTTTTATCGCAGGTTCCTCCGGCTGCATCCAATCCAGGTGCAGCGAGTCTGATTAAAACCGGAAAAGTTAAAGGAAAAATTATTGAAGCCGAGTCGAAAGCTCCAATGGAATACGCTAATATAGCAATTTACCGTAAACAGGACTCCAAATTGGTAACCGGAGGTATTGCCAATGAGACCGGCGCTTTTGAGATTACCAATCTTCCTTTAGGTAATTATTATATTGAGGCTAATTTTATTGGATTTGAGAAAGTCAAGATTGACGATGTTAAAATCGTTCCAAATTCGACATCGGTTGATATGGGAACCATTGAACTGGCCGTTGACCGGACAAAGGTTGGCGAAGTTGAAGTGATTGGTGAACGTAACAGGGTTGAATACAAAATTGACAAAAAAGTAATCAATGTAACCAACGACATCAATGCTGCAGGTGGTACTGCAATTACTGTTCTGGAAAATACACCCTCAGTTGAAGTGGATATTGACGGAAATGTAAGCCTTCGCGGTTCTTCGAGTTTTACAGTTCTGATTGACGGACGCCCCAGTGTGCTGAGCGGTAGCGATGCTTTGAAGCAAATCCCTTCATCAGCCATTCAAAACATCGAAATCATTACTAACCCATCGGTAAAATATGATCCTGACGGAATGGCCGGCATCATCAATGTGGTAATGAAGAAAAACGTACTTTCGGGCATGAACGGAATCATAAACCTAAACCTGGGTACAGGCGAAAAATATGGCACCGACCTGATGCTGAATTACAAGACTAAAAAATATAATGTATTTTTTGGTGGAAACTGGAACGACAATTCCGATTGGGGGAAAATGAAAATGACCCGTGAAACGTATGACAACGATACCACAACTTTCCTGATTACTGACGGAAAAAGAAATCAGTCGAGAGGTGGGCAGCAAATCAAGGGAGGGTTTGATTATTTTCTAAGTGACAATACTTCGGTAACTGTTTCAGGGGAAGTGGGAAAATACAATTTTGATGGTGAAGGTGGCGGAAACCTGCATAAATACCAGCAACCTGCCAGCAGCGATGTTTATTCGGTACAGGCAAATAACTCTTCGCGCAAGGGTGATTATGTTAGCGCTACAACCAGTTTCCTGACCAAATTCGACAAGACAGGGATGCACAAACTCGAGGGGAATTTTAATTACAGATTCCGTGATGGACTTGCATTCGAAAACATCGATGAATATGTAACTGATGGCAATTATAGTCAAACCAATAATTTCCTGTCACGCGTGATAACCAATAATGATGAAAAATCGAACGATTACCGGATAAAGCTGGATTATACGCTTCCACTTAAGGAGGGCGCTAAATTCGAAGCTGGCCTTCAAAGCCGGTTACAAAGCGAGAAGGAATATTTCTTTTTCAAAAATTACGATCCGTCAACCGGAACTTTTATAAAAAACCCACTGTTTACCAGCGACATGTTTTTCAAGGAAGATATTCATTCCATTTATTCCACCTACTCCGGAAATTTAAAAGCTATCCAGTTTATGATTGGTTTAAGGGGTGAATATACTAACCGCTCAATCGATCATTCAAAGGTGGACAAACCTTATACTCTTGACCGGTTTGATGTTTTTCCTTCAGCTCATTTATCCTACGAGCTGGTTGATAAAAGTCAGTTCATGACCAGTTATTCCCGACGCATTAACCGACCTGATGGCCGCGATTTGGATCCTTTCCCTAGTTACATGAACCAATACACCATTCGGATGGGTAACCCGAACCTGAAACCGGAATACACCGATTCTTATGAGTTCAGCTACATGCGTAAGTTTGGAAATTCATTTGTTTCGCTCGAAACTTTTTACCGTACCACCAACAATTTGATGACAAGAATTCAGGAGTTGAAAGATGATGGTATTATTTACATGTACTCCGACAACCTCAACCGCGATCATTCGCTGGGAGGCGAGATTATGGGTAACATAAATATAACCAAATGGCTGCTGGTAAACAGTAGTTTCAGTATTTACAACTATAAGATGAAAGGTGAAGTGCTGGGCAAGCCAGTTGACAGACAAAGTACCAATTATTCAGGGCGGTTGAATGCCACCGTGAAATTTTCAGGCGACAGCCGCATGCAACTCACCGGGTTCTACCGCGGACCATCGGTTTCGGCACAGGGCGAACAGAAAGGAATGGTATTTACCAATCTGTCGTACCGTCAGGATTTCATGAAAAAGAAATTATCGGCAACCCTCAGTGTTCGCGACTTACTGGGAACGATGCGCATGGAAGGGAACTCGTCCGGCCCAAATTTCAAATCAACTTTCAAAATGCAGCGTGAACCTCGTGTGCTCATGCTGACATTGAGCTACAAAATCAACAACTTTAAAATGGATAAATCATCACCTGCTGAACAACCCTCACAGGGCGGTATGGAAGATGTGTTTTAGAACGAATATATACACGACAGCAATGTACGCGAATTAACTACAGAATTAGTAGCGGTAACCCCGCCCATTTTATCTCCGTTTGCCGTTCCGTAATGCGCGCGGGTAAATTCCTGTTCGAGGGCAAAGGCCATTTTTCCTGAAAGAAAAACTATCCTTGGGGCAATACGCTCAACCTTATCAATATTTGAACCACGGGCATAAATGGCTCCCTTGATTTCATCGTTGGCGCCCAGGTTTTCGGTATAGCCCATAAATAACCCGGCCCTGATTTTTTCTCCGGTTGTAATCAGGTCGGTCCAAAAAGCGAAGGTGTTCAGGTTGGTAAATGAACGAGTTCCGTATGCAGGATTTGTAATTTCTTTTACTGCATATCCACCTAACATGGTCATATCATGCGCGTTTTGTGCATATATGCCTTCAGCTTTTATTATTAACGGCTTAAACTTCAACTTCATGAAACCGATAGCCGAAAAGGAAGCTAGGTTTTCATCAGAAATGTATTTTTGATTCCCATTTACAACAGTAAACAATTCAGGCTTAATTACTTTGTAATCAATTCCTGCCCCAAATAAATGGCCTGCGGCAGGTTTAACCTGAAATTGCAGATGCGTTGCAGGAAAGCCCGCATTTCGCTGGCACTTTGTGCTTGCCCCATCGGGGCCGATGCCCTGAAAATCGCGCTGGGTATAGGCCGCTGCAATAAAACTGGCAATTCCTGATGTATAAGTCAGGCGCACCTGAGGGTTGCGCGAAAATGGCTGAAAAGGGACGCCAGTATTGAATGATATCACATCGGGGAATGCTTCTGTAATGAACATCGGGTGCCAGTATTGGCCCACAAGCAGCTCGATTTTTGACCAGTTGAGTTTTGCAAATGCATGGCGCAACCTGAACCCGTTCACATCATCAAGCCCTATGCCTGCATTTCCGAAGAAATCGGCTTCAATTACACCTGAAGTTTTTGCCCCGAAAGCATCAGGGCCCGAAATCGCCCCTTTTAACCGGGTCTGGATCGAAAGCATGTTGAAACTGCCTTTCGCGTTGATATCGTTTCCCATTGCATCAAGGTTAATCGCATCCGGATAAAGAAGGAAATGTCCCTCACGGATGTTCACGGTTTGCCTGGAATCGTAAAAAATATCGGTTTTTACAAAGCCAGAGAATGTAATCCCGAATTTCGGGGGATCTTTCTTTTCCTGGGCATAGGTCAGCACAGAACACAGAACGATCAGCAGTGAAAATATTTTTTTCATTATTCCTGAAGGAGTGTTTGTATTATTTGCTAAAATCTTTGGTTGCGTTGTGTTTTTGCGTCAGCAAAGAAACGACCACCAGTGTAATAACTGACAATGGGATTGAAATAATGCCGGGGTTGTCCAATGGTATCGGGGCATTTTTTGCAATCAGCCCATATTTTTCGTACATGGTCGGCGAAAACAGAATGATACCGATTGATGAAACAATACCCACAACTATTGAATAGGCAATACCTTTGGCTGTAGTTTTCTTCCAGAAAAGCAAGAATAAAATTGCAGGTAAATTTGCTGAAGCCGCAACCGCGAATGCAAGGCCAACCAGAAAGGAAACGTTCATTCCTTTAAACAATATCCCCAAACAAATGGCAAATATGCCTACTCCAACGGCTGAAATTTTCCCGGCTTTTACTTTGGCTTTATCTGTCATCGGAATCTGGAGGTACTTGTCAATAAAATCATGCGCAATTGCTCCTGAAGATGCCACAATCAGGCCGCTGACAGTTCCAAGTACGGTCGCAAAAGCAATAGCTGAAATGATTGAAAATAATCCAATTCCTATTGATTTCGCCAGCAAAGGACCTGACATGTTGCTGCTTTCAACATCGAGTACACCACTAATCATAGCGCCAAGTCCCATGTACAGGGTTAAAATGTAAAAGAACCCGATAACGGCAATGGCAACAATGGTTGATTTTCGGGCAGCGCGCTGACTGGAAACCGTGTAATACCTGATCAGGATATGTGGCAATGCCGATGTCCCTAAAAACAAAGCCAGCATTAACGACAGGAAGTTTAATCTATCCCAGCCAGTGGCGCCCGCCGATTTAGAGAGTTTATATAAAAGGCCTGGTTTCATCACATCTTCACCTTTGGTTATATTTTGGAACCAAACAGTTACTTTTTCTTCGCCATCTTTAAAAACTTTTTTGGAGAAACGGACTACTTCGCTTTCCCCAACCGTTTTTAAGAATTCAAACGGGCCAACAGGTCCGGTTTTGTCAACCTCTTTACCGTCAACAATTATTTTACTTAAATGCCCTACCTGATAAAATTTGTTTTCCGATTTTGGCGCCCCGTTATAAAGCTTCGTACCTTCCTTGTTTTCTGAAGTATAGAGCATTTCTTCAAGGGTAGCTTTACTTTCAGTTTTGTTTAATTTATACCAACAGCTTGAGCCTTCTTTTTCAAGTTTTACAAATACCATTTTGTCAACCACCTTTGTCGTTTTAACGACAAACGAAGGATCGGCAACACCAACGATCGTGTCGTTGGTAACAACAGCTTCGGTGGAGATGAATTTATGGTAGTTGTTATTCGGCGTCAGAGTCAATCCGTTATTTAAAATATAGATGGTAAGTATGGTTGAGAAAACAACCAATAAGGCGCCTTTTATAAACTGGACATAAGTCGTCGAAGTCATTCCGGCAGTTGCAACAATAAAAATAACGATTGAACCAACTATCACAACCCCCATCCAGTGCGGCAAACCGAGAAGCGGAACAACAAGGTCGCCTGCCCCAACCATTTGAGGGATCAGGTAAAATATGGAAATAACCAGTGTGCTGATTGCTGCTGTAAGTTTGATTGATTTGGAATCGAATTTTGAATCGAGGGCATCGGTAAAGGTGTATTTCCCAAGTCTTTTCATGGGTTCGGCAACCAGGAACAACGCGACTACCCATCCGGCAAGAAAACCGATGGAATATAAAAACCCATCGTAGCCTGAATACGCGATCATTCCGCAAATTCCCAGAAACGATGCGGCTGACAAATAGTCGCCGGCAAATGCCACACCATTAACGGCCCAATGGATGTTCCCTCCCGCCGCATAATAACCTGCGGCCGATTTTGTTTTTCGGGCAAAGTAAAACGACAGGCCCAACACCAGCCCAACAATAGAAAGAAAAATTACAATTGCTAAATTAGATACTTCGTAAATCATAAAGGTAAATTATCAGGGTTAATCTTTATCCATTTCATTTTCCATTTTTGTGCAGAAATAATTATAGATGAAGCCCATAATTATAGCCAATACGATTAATCCAAAACCATAGATTACGGCAATGTTTTGGCCTCCAATTAATTCAAGGCCCATTATTTCGGGCTTGGTTAGGCCAATAAGCACAAAGCCTGAATAGATAATCGTATATACAATGAAGAGTATTACCCCTAATTTTGATTTTTTTGCAGCCGCATTGTCTTTTCCAACGGTTACTGCCGGTTCATGAAGCATATTTCCTCCTTTTTTTTAAATTTTCGGTAAAGGTATTCATAAATTCTATTGGGCAATCTTCAGTAAAGTTGAGATTAAACATTGTTGTAAATCAACTTTTTTTACACCTTTGGACAAGATTATGAATTTATGAAGCTTACAAAGAAAAACACATGCAGTTTATGTACCGATCCTTGTGAAATTCAATCGGCGCTCCTTAAAACAGGCAGGAGTATTGATGAAGCAAAGATATTTCACGCGCATTTCAGGAAACATGATGTGATATGTAAGCAGGGAAAAGAGGTTTCACACGCCTTGTTTTTGGTTAAAGGTTCGGCAAAGCTTTATGTCGAGGGGTTGAACAACAGGAATATCATCCTTTATCTTTTAAAACCACCTGCCTATATTGGCTTATTGTCTTTTTTCGAAACCCCCATATATGCCTATTCTGTAACAGCCCTGGAGGACTCGGAAGTGTGTTTCATTGAACTCGACATCGTTAAAAAACTTTACATCGAGAGCCATGATTTGCTCTTATGCCTGAATAAGGCTTTCGGGAAGTCGGTTGCCAATATCATGAATAAAATTATATCGCTGAACCAAAAGCAAATCAGGGGAAGGATTGCCGAAAACCTGATCTACCTGTCGGATTTGAATCAGAGCCACAAATTTTACCTAAACCTCACGCGAAAAGAATTCGGTGAAATGGCCGCCATTTCCGAAGAAAATACGGTGAGGTTGCTTTCGGAGCTGGCCAGGGAGAATATTATCGGGATTAAGGGACGTGAAATAGAAGTCCTGGATATGCCACTATTGAAAAAAATAAGTGATGTAGGCTAAAAACACACCTTCAATGAGGATTCAATACTGCTCCGACCTGCACCTTGAGTTTGCACAGAACGACAAATATCTTCAGCAAAAACCATTGGTGACTAATGGCGATATCCTGATTCTTGCCGGGGATATTGTGCCTTTGCACGAGGTAAACTTCAGCCATCCATTCTTCAGCCTGGTTGCTGATAATTACGACAAAGTCTTTTGGGTTCCCGGCAATCATGAGTATTATCACCGTGACATTTGTGAATTCGGCGCTTCATTTGACATCCAGATACGGAGCAATATCCATTTGGTGAACAACGTGGCCCGGCAATATGATGGAGTCAGATTTGTTTTCAGTACTTTATGGTCGAAGTTGAGCGCTGAGAATGAAAAAGTGATAGAGCAAGGCGTTTCAGATTTTTCGTGTATCCAGAAAAAGGACAAAAAACTCAAAGCTTCAGATTACAATAAATTGCATGGCGAATGCTTAAACTTTTTGAAGCGTACCTTAAATGATGAAGTTGAAAAAACCATCGTGGTCACCCACCATCTTCCATCGGGATTATGCAATTATCCCCCGCATGCGAAAAGTCCGATCAACGAGGCCTTTTGTGTAGAGTTGACCGATTATATTGAACATTGTAAGGCTAATTTCTGGATATACGGACACAGCCACTTCAATCAAAAACCCCTATACGTCGGCGACACCGTATTGCTTACCAATCAGTTGGGATACGTGCATTGTAATGAGCATCTTGGATTTAAACGCCAGGCTTATTTTTTAATCTGATCAGCCTGTAATCCTGAAATCATTTCCAATCTTATTCTGATAGCCGGGCAGTAAGGCAAGTGTCTTTTTTAAGACCGACAATTCGATTTCGATTAGCCCTTTCGTGTTTAGTGAATTGGACAATGGTAAATTGCTCCTCAGCAATTTAATTTGATTTTTAAAGCGGAGACCCATCAGAAAGTTGTAAACAAAAATTATTTCCTCTACGGTATTTTCATTCAGTACCTGCTTCGTTTTCAGGGAATTTAACCTGTCAATCGTGTTTGTGCCCCAAATATTATTCTGAAGCGAATAGGTCCGTGCGAACATGACAAGGACACTGACCGCGTTTTTTAAATCAATGGTTTCCGGGTTTTTGTCTGAAATAATAGTTCCTGACGAGATTTGCTGCGTTTTGAGGTTAAACGTATTGTGCGCCAGATGGTACAAAAAAACCGATTGTTGCCTGATTAAAACACCAATGGTTTTCCGTAAGCGATCGGTAAATTCCTCTTTCCCGTATATATTCCTGAAATCAAAGAAAATCATGGCATCCAATAAATTTTGTGGTTCAGGGGCCATAATCCATTTGGCGAAATATTTTTCCCAATCATGGATTGGTTTGCACCAGACAGGGTTTTTTGCCATAATGTTTCCTTTGCAGTACGAGTAGCCAATTTGGTTTAAGGCATCGCAAACTTTTTCCCCAAGCCTGATAAAATAATCATTTACCGCGACTTCGTTGTCTTTATCAACTTCATCGTAAATGATGGCATTGTCCTGATCGGTAAATAAAGTTTCCTCCTGCCGGCCTTCGCTTCCAAGGCAGATAAACGAAAAATCAACCGGAGGAGGGCCTAATTTGTCGGTTGTCAATTCAATAATCCTGCAAATAACGGCATCCGAAAATGAAGAAGTCATATTCGTGACGTACCTGATCGTTATGCCGCTGTTGATAAGAGGAATAATCAGGCCATGAAGCGAACTGTAACAGGTTTTCAATTCGCCAATGGTTACAGCCTTTTTTACATCGGAAATCAAAAAAGAAAGCGAATTTTTTAAGCTTTTATATATATCCTGAATTTTAATGACACCTTTTATCGCATGGGCATCGTCCCTGACCACGAGGTGGTTGATCTTTTTTTCGTCGCAAATGGCTAAAGCAGCGTAAACCGAAGTGTCAGCACCGATATAAACGATCGGGGAACTCATGATTAAATAGGCCGGATTATCCAAATGAAGCTTATGCGAAAGTACCCTGTTTTGCAGGTCGTTGCTGGTAATAATCCCAATAGGGTCTTTGCCGTTTTTAGTAATTAGTAGGTTGTTGGTCTTAAAAACGGCTAAGGATTTTACAACTTCATTGATGGTCGAATCGGCATCGAGCGTGTAGGCAGGAGCCAAAAAGTCACCGACCGGCTGTTCCATCAGGAACAAGTTTGATTTTAACCCGGAAATGAGATGGCCGGTAATCGTTTTTTCATCTTCGATTGAAGTCACATCTTCAATTACCCCATCACAAATCATTTCTTTCGACTCTTTGTTATCGTACAAAACAAGCGTCACAGAAACATACGCGGTTTCGTGGTTTTTCCTGTGGATTTTTAATACCTTGTTCCTGATGTAACCGTCGCTAAGAAGTATTTTAACGAGTTCATTCCTGTCATCTGAATTGACGGGTATTTTTATAAAATTAGTTTCCGACAATTCCCTGAAATTATCGTAGCCCAATATTTTGATAGCTGTTTCGTTGGCAAAAATAAACTTGCCCCGGCTGTCGATGCTTGTCCTGAAGAAGCCAATGTTGAGGGTGTTGAGCAGTTTTTGATAATCTAAAACCGATAAGTTTGAATTGCGGTCGGTCGTAATGTTTTTCAGGATGATAATGTTGACTTCCTTTCCGCTAAATACCGCGCCCGAAGAGGTGATCAACACCTCGATGAAACCGCCGTTTTTCTTTTTCAGGTGAATGTCGTATTGCCCTTCCCTGATCATGTCCCGGGCGAAAATTTCAATCAAATCCTTATCGTTGTTTTCGCTCACAATCGCACTGATGGGCTGATTGAGGAGTTCCGTATTTTCAAAACCAGTCATTTTACACACCACGCCATTCAGGAATGTTATCCTGCCATCTGCCAGCATAATCAATCCTTCGGTTGCCGCCTCGACCAAAGTCCGGTATTTCTCTTTCGATTCGTGCAAATCGTTTTCGGCCTTTGCCCTTTTTTGCTCAATGGTTAAACTTTGCTGCGAGATAAACAAAAGCAAGCCTGCTATCAGGATAGAAATTCCGATGGATATCCAGATCAGTTTCCTTGTAAGCGCTTTGATCTCTTTCTTAACGTCTTCAATATAAATTCCTGTCCCAATGATCCAGTTCCATTCATTAAAAGCTTTTACATACGAAAGTTTCGGAACAATATGCAGCGAATCTTCTTTCCATTGCCACATGTAATTAACATACCCTTGACCCGATTTTTCAACGGTCTTCACACATTCAACAAAAAGCAGGGTTCCATGCGGATCGCGAAAATTGCTCAGGTCTTTTCCGTTCAGGTCGGTGCGATAGGGGTGCATCACCATGTTGGGGTGCATATCGGTTATCCAGAAATAATCCTTGTTTTCATCGCCATACCTGAGGTACTGTATCCTTGAGATAGCCGTTTTCTGCGCCATTTCGTGGGTCATAATCCCGGTGCGCTCATCGTTTTCGTATTTCGCTAAAATGCTCCAGGCCGAGTTGGTCAGTTCTTTGATCATTTCCCGCTTGCCATTCATTATATTTTCCTGAAAACGGGGAATGATGATCAGGAAAATGGTAAGAATAAAAAGCAGGATTGAAACTGCTGAAGGAATAATTATTTTCAGATAAACCTTTTTCATGAACCTGTAGCTAAGAAATTATCCTGACTATAAATTATCTGCCGATGAAATGGCGCTTTTAAAAAGCCTTACGCTTCCAGTGCTTATGCAAATCTAATCATTAGTTGGCTTATTACCTGAAATTTTTCCCTGAAGGATGGGTAACATTCAATTCTGCTTGTGCATAAGAAGTTTTCAAATGGCCGATCATCCGAAACAGATCAACCTGGAGCGGCATGGAAGATGTGTTTTAATAAATAGATAGAAAAGAGGAAAGAGAAAAGCGGAATCCGGGTGACTGGAAACCGCTTTTTGGGTTTTGGGAGGTCAATCCCTGACAGAATGGAATTTAAGTTTCTTACCCGATTGATTTTTTTTGTTTGCATCTATGTAATTGGCTTCTTCCTTGCTGGGGATGTGTGCGCGTGTGTCTTTGTTGTGCTTTATACTGTCTATTTGCTTTGCCATTGTAGTTTTTTGAGAGATTTTACATGCGAATATCGCCGGTTACCAATTCAGTTACATTGATGGTTGGGATTACGAAACCGTTAAAGTTCGTTCCTTCTGTTTTTGCATGTAAAATTCCCCGAACAGTACCTACAGTCAATACGGTTAGGTGGGTAATAATGCTTTTGGGTACAACAATTTCAGCTTCCTGCACAAACGTATTCCAGTCGTTGGGTTCAATATTGAAAAAACATGACGCTTCAATAATTAGGAAGGGAATCAATTGCTGTTCGAACTGAAAGGAAGCTTTTACGCTAATAAGTTTACTTTCCTTGTTTGATCCAAATTGTAAGCTGGTCTTTAAATTAACGATTTCACCAATTTTAAAGGATGCCGGAATAATTGCAAACTGATCGGTGCTAATTTTGGCCAGTGAAAACCGGACATTTTGATTATTACTTTCCATTATGCAGCTAAACTATAGGGTTCTGGTTGACTACTAAAAATTTCATTTTCAAGCGGAATATCCTTCCTGATTTCAGCGCTCATATTTATTTCAGGCTGAACCGATTCAGGAATTTCGTAATTGACAGAAGAGCTGAAGCCCACTACTTCAATCAATTGAATACCCAAAGCAGCTTCAAGTTTTGAAATGGTTTCGAGCGAGAGGTTTTCACTTCCCTTCACTATTTTATTAATGTATTGGGCTGATACAACCATTTTTTCGGCCAATTCTTTTTGACTACTTCCCTGATCACTAATTGCCCTAAGTATTTTAATCGCAATTAATGCTGACTTATTGAGCCAGGCCTTGTTTGCCTTTCTCCAAAGTGCTTTTTTTTCAAAACCCGAAGTTTCATCGGACACTAAAGCAAGGAATTTCTCAATTCTTTCGTTGTTCATTTTTGATGTGTTGTTTGTAACTGATTTGGAGCTAAATAAAGTGTTTTTAAAATTAGAATTCAACAAAATCCATTAATGAATCGGAATCAAAAATATCATTGTCAATCAAAAAATTTCTGCATTGTTCAAGTTTCTTTAACTCTTCTCTTGTAAGCAGATGGTCTCGCATCTCTTGAGATTGTTTAATTGCACCTCCGGTAACTACATAATAGCTGGAGTCAATATTAATGGCATACAATCGAAGCCATCTTTTTTTTGATTTGCATTTAGGTAATAGTTTAATTTGAGCTGAATTGTTTGAAAGAGGTTGGAATAAATCATCCAGGTTGGCTCTATTTTCTGAAAGTAGGTCATATAAAAGATCTGCATTTTCGATTGTCTGTGTGACTGCTTCATCTATATCAATCTTTTCATATTTTAATACATCACTATTCATTCTAAAATAATCGTATAACTGCTCTGTATCCGTCCACATTTCGAATAATCTGCTCAACTCATCTATACCATTGTCAAATTTAAACGAATGTAAGTATGGTGTAAATATAGGAACTATTTCCATAAAATCAACTTATAGGTTTATTGTCTTGTCGATAATTTGATTTTTAATGTTTCTTATATCGTTGGCAATTTCAATGAAATGCCATTCAGGATAATCTTACTTGTCTTTTAGCGCATTCATTTTTAATCTCTGGTCAAATCATGTGTTAAATATAGCCAATCTTCTTTGATTTATTTATCATTTCATTTTCAAACAATACTTCGCTTAAGTCTTTTGAAAATAAAAAAAGGAGCCTTGCAGCTCCTTTCCCTTTTCCATTATTTGTATTTCCTGGTTTCAAAAAAAATTAAACTAATTTGGCATTTAATGTTATTGTTGCAGTGCCTCCGGCATAAAGTCTGGAGATTGGGCATTTCTCTTTAGCAGTAACCGAAAGTTCTGCAAATTTTTCCTGCGAAAGCCCGGCGCATTTTACCACAGTGTCTAACACAATACTGGTAATGGCCGGTCCGCCGTCAACTGTTCCCAAAGTAACTGATGCTTCGGTTTCAATGCTTTCAGGATTTAATCCTTCGCCGCTAATGAGCGCGGATAAAAACATCGAATAACAACCTGATTGTGCAGCTCCCACCAATTCTTCAGGATTTGTTCCCGGCGCATTTTCGAAACGGGTGGCAAATGTAAATGGGCCACTGTAACCGGTAAAACTCATATTACCTTTTCCCTCCTTCAGGGTTCCGTTCCATACCGATTTAACTTTTCTTACTGTCATGATTTTTAGTTTTGAATTATAAAGTTGGTTGTCCGGGTACCCAGTCGCAAGCAGTTTTGCCCGGATTCTGGGTAGCTTCCAAAGCCCTTAATACTTCTGCAATATTTCTTCCCGTAGAATCGTTGTTTGCGTTTACCCATTGAATTACACCTTCAGGGTCAACAATATAAGTAACCCTGTACGCCACTTTTCCCGGTTGCAAAATCCCCAGCTTTTTACTTAACTTTTTTGAAGTATCAGAAATTAGAGGGAATGTAAGATTTGCAAGTTTCTGATCGTTGTTTCTCCATGCCAAATGTACTTCCTCTGTATCAGTAGATGCACCATACAATTCTGTGTTTAAAGCTGTGAATTTAGCATGATTTTTATTGAACTCCACAATTTCTGTTGGACATATAAAAGTAAAATCTTTGGGATACCAAAACATTACCATCCATTTACCCTCTTTTTTATGATCTTCTTCCGTTACTTCACCAAATTGTTTATTCGCTAAAACTGCCTGCTTCTTAAATTTTGGAAATTTGTCTCCTACTGTTTTCATGATTATGATTTTTTGTAATTGTAAATATTTAGACTTTATTAAATAAATAGACAAATATACGCCACGATTGTTCGCCCATCAAATCGAATTTTTCAATGCAGAATAGACAAAAACTATCCAAAAAAAATTCATATACTTGAACTTAGCATTTAGGGTACTGAAAACACTTATTGAAAAAACAAGCTTGTTTAATATTTATTCTGAAAGTAGAACTCCGTAGCTTGGTGATTCACGAAGATAATTTTACCTTTAGGGGATTTTTTTAATCAAACTCATTTATTTCAATACCTAAATCAAATTTTAATTATTTAACCAATGGAAAACAAGTCAAGCAGAAGATCATTTATTGCAACTACCGCAACTGCGGCTGCCGCAATTACCATTCTTCCTAGTAATGTGGTTTCAGGAATGGGGCACAAAGCGCCCAGCGACAAATTAAATATTGCCGGTATTGGAGTCGGTGGTATGGGAGCTGCTAACCTTAAAAACCTGAAGTCTGAAAACATCGTGGGTTTATGCGATGTTGACTGGAAATATGCTGATCCTACATTCAAATTATTCCCGGGAGTGAAGACGTACAAGGATTGGAGAAAAATGTACGACGAACTAGGCAAGTCAATTGATGGCGTTGTGGTTGCTACCGCCGACCATACCCATGCGATTATCGCTTCAACTGCTATGGCAATGGGAAAACACGCTTATGTGCAGAAACCATTAACCCACACGGTTTATGAGTCGCGTTTGCTTACCAAACTGGCCGAAAAAAACAAATTAGCTACACAAATGGGTAATCAGGGTTCATCAGGCGAAGGTGTCAGCCTGACTTGCGAATGGTTGGCCAATGGCGAAATTGGTGAAGTAACCAAAGTTGAAGCTTTCACCGACCGGCCGATCTGGCCTCAAGGATTAAATACTCCAAAACAAGGACAATGGGTTCCTGAAACCCTGGACTGGGATTTATTTACAGGTCCGGCACAAATGCGTCCTTTCAACGAAGTTTATCACCCGTGGAACTGGCGCGGATGGTGGGCTTATGGAACTGGCGCTCTTGGAGATATGGCCTGCCACATTTTACATCCGGTCTTCATGGGACTTGAATTAGGCTATCCGACCAAAGCTCAGGGTAATTCAACCTTATTGCTTCAGGACTGCGCACCAACAGCACAGGCAGTCAAACTCACCTTCCCTGCCCGTGCACCAAAACGCGCATGGAAAGGATCGAAAAAAGGCGCTCAGCTTCCTTCTGTTGAAGTTTTCTGGTACGATGGAGGAATTAAACAAATGCTTCCCCAGGGATGGCCTGTTGGTAAGAATCCAAACGATAATGGTGGTGGCGTATTTTTCCACGGAACAAAAGGTGTATTAGTTTGTGGATGTTATGGAGTTAATCCATGGATTTTGCGTCCTGATGGCACTGTTGTTAAACCTGAAGCTGCCCCTAAATTCCGTCGCCGGATTGAAAACCCAATGAATGGTGGTCACGAAATGGATTGGGTTCGCGCTTGTAAGGAAAGCCCTGAATCCCGTGTACAAACAGCTTCTAATTTCAGCGAAGCCGGACCATTCAACGAAATGGTTGTGATGGGCGTTTTGGCAGTTCGTTTGCAAAACCTGAACAAAGAGTTGTTGTGGGACGGACCAAACATGAAATTTACCAACATCACGGCTGACGAAAAAATTAAAATCGTTATCGAAGATGGTTTCAAAATTCATGACGGCCACCCAACATTCAATAAAACATGGACTGACCCGGTTCCTGCCACTGAATTTGCAGCCGAACTGATCAAACATACTTACCGCAAACCATGGAGCCTTCCGGATATGCCGGCTTAAGTATTTAAATTTTTTGACTATTATTAAAAAGGTGAATCCGCAAGGGTTCACCTTTTTAATAATCTTATTTTGGCTATGAAATGCAATTGTTTTGTAAATTAGCTTTATTTAAAAGATGAAATAAAATGGGGATCGAAGAAAAAAATAAGCCATGAATAGTTTTGAGAAGAAAAGCAACAACGACTTTGCCCAAATTACACTTCTGATTGAAGAAGCTAGAAACAGAGCGTTTCAAAAAGTAAATGAAGAACTTGTTTTATTATATTTCAAGGTCGGAGGTATGGTTTCTGAAAAAGTATCCAATGGAATTTGGGGCAGTGGTACAGTTGATGAATTAGCCAGGTATATTACTTCCAGACTCCCTGAATTAACTGGCTTTAATAAAAGAGGACTTTATCGGATGAAACAGTTTTATGAATCCTATTCGGTAGAAGAATTTGTGTCGCCAATGGCGACACTTTTGGAAAAAACGTTTGACGGTATGAGTGCAATTGTGTCGGCACTGCCAACACAATTAAGTTACCTAAAAATCTTTCCTCAATGCAAAAAAATTTACCAGCAAACTTTTTTAAAGATCCATACATCTTTGAATTTCTCAACTTGCCCGATGTCCATTCTGAAAAAGACTTAGAAAAAGCACTGATCTTAAACCTTCAAAAGTTCATACTTGAAATTGGCAAGAGTTTTACCTATATGGGCAACCAATACCGCATACAGGTAGGCAAGAAGGATTATAACACTGATCTGCTTTTTTACCACCGTGATTTGCAATGCCTTGTATTGTTTGAATTGAAAATACGCGAGTTTGAACCCGAATTCCTTGGCAAACTAAACTTTTATCTCGAAGCACTTGACCGTGATGTAAAACGACCGCATGAAAACCCAAGCATCGGAGTTTTACTTTGCAAAGGCAAAGACACAGAAGTGGTAGAATATGCCATGGCACGAAATACTTCACCCGCGATGATTGCCGACTATGAAACTAAGTTGATCCCTAAAAATATTCTGGCGACAAAACTTCACCAGTTGGTAGAACAGCTTTCGAAGGAAAACATTGAATGATGGATACAATGTTTTCCTTCAAAATTAAATTGGAATGCCTATTTTCACGAAATTATTTTGTCCTTCATTTCTGAAGCAACGATCCAATGGGAAACAGTCATACGAACATCAGCCGCAGGCATTTTTTGGGAACAACAGCGTTAGCAGCCACAGCGGTAACCTTTCTGCCTTCAAATGTCATCGCCGGATTGGGACATAAAGCTCCAAGCGATAAACTCAATATCGCCGGAATTGGCGTTGGTGGAATGGGGTTCAATAACCTGACCAATATGGATACTGAAAATATTGTAGCCTTGTGTGATGTGGATTGGAAATATGCCGGACGTAATTCGTTCCGGAAATGGCCACTTGCTGTCAAATATCAGGATTACCGTGAAATGTTTGACAAGCAAAAAAATATTGATGCCGTGATGATCGCTACCCCCGACCATTCTCATGCACTTCCGGCTTTGATGGCCATGAAGTTGGGTTACCATGTTTATCTTCAGAAACCCTTGACTCATTCAGTTTTCGAGTCACGAATTATGACTGAAACTGCCCGGCGGTATGGTGTAGCTACGCAAATGGGAAACCAGGGAAATTCAGGAGAAGGTATCCGGAAAATCTGTGAATGGATCTGGGCCGGAACCATTGGCGAAGTTACTTCGGTTGATGCCTGGACCAACCGCCCGATCTGGCCACAAGGCCTCGAACGGCCAACTGATAAAATGCGTGTTCCGAATACCCTGAACTGGGATTTGTTTATCGGGCCAGCTAAATTCCGTCCGTACCACGAAATTTACACACCGTGGAACTGGCGCGGATGGTGGGACTTCGGGACCGGTGCATTGGGAGATATGGCCTGTCATATTCTCGATCCGGTTTTTAAAGCGTTGATGCTGCAATATCCAACTGCCGTTGAAGGAAGTTCCACCATAATTAATAATGAATCGGCGCCCAATGCCGAAAAAGTAACCTACTGGTTCCCTCGCCGCGATAACCTTTCAAAAGTGGGAATGCCAGAAGTAAAGGTGACCTGGTACGATGGAGGAATGTTGCCTGAACGACCAGAAGAACTGAAAGATGGGGAGCCGATGGGGAACGGAAGCGGGGGCGTGATTTTTTACGGGACGAAAGGGAAAATCATGTGTGGTAGTTCAGCCGCCAATCCAACATTATTGCCTATTAGTAAAATGGATGGATTTATTGAACCTGAAAAATCGATTCGGCGCATCCAAAATGCTGATTCAAACGGACATGAACAGGACTGGATTCGTGCGGCCAAAGAAAGCAATGAGAATAGGGTCGAAGCCAGTTCAAACTTTAATTATGCCGGACCACTCAACGAAATGGTGGTAATGGGTGTTCTGGCCGTCCGCCTTCAGGATTTAAGGAAACGACTGCTTTGGGATGGCAAAAATATGCAGTTTACCAACATCGGTCAGTCTGAAACAATAAGGGTAGTTACCTCTAATAAATTTGAAGTAATAAACGGTGACCCGAAATTTGATACCAAATACGACACTATTCCTGCACTGGCCACTGCCGAAGAATGGATCAGGCACAATTACCGCGACGGCTGGGAGCAAATCTGAAAGTTGCGGGTTGCGGGTTGCGGATCAATTGTCATTGATTGTCATTCAATAGTCATTTATTGAAAAGAACGCGAATCAGTTGACAACAAATGACGTGAAACAAATGACAACAAATGACAAATTTACTTCTCCACTACCATCCGATTTTCGGCCATTCGGTTGTTGAATTGCTGAACAATGGCTTTTAGTAGTTGCTGCTCTTCAGGTAACGCAATGGTTCCCAATAAATTTCTGGTCAATTCCGGATCTTCTTTCCTGTTGTAAATTGCATTGAGTTTATTATCGGTCATATAAAGAACGTAATCGCCGTATAAAAACTGGTACGATTCTTCGAGGTAATTGATCGCAAATCGTTTTGCTTTTTGATCGAAAAGATCGTTCCCGAATGCCAGATATGGATATGGATAATTCAGGTAGTTCAACACGGTAGGCATGATATCGGTTTGCTGCGCCAGGCCATTATCAACCCCTTTCAAACTTCCATCTGCTTTGTAAAAAAGTATCGGAATAGCAAAATGGTTCACCGAAGTGTAATATTCAGGAATACTTGAATCAACGGTGTGGTCGGCAGTAATCACGAATATGGTATTTTTATACCAGGGCATTTTTCGGGCTTCATTAAAAAACTTCTGCAACGAGTAGTCGGTGTACCGAATGCACTTGTTAAGCGGGATTCTTCCTTCAGGAAAACGGCCTTTGTATTTCTCCGGAAGTTCATACGGATGATGTGATGAAACCGAAAAAACAGTGGTCAGGAATGGTTCCTTCATCACATTCATCTCACGTGCAAAAAACTGAAAGTATGGTTCGTCCCAAACTCCCCAGATACCGTCAAAATCAGCTTCATTTCCATATTCATTTAGTCCGTAATATTTTTGGAATCCGGCTATTTTGGTGAACGCATCAAAACCCATCGAACCATTGGGAGCCCCGTGAAAAAATGCTGTTTGATACCCCTGAACTGCCAGCAAGCCTGCAATACTATTTATAGCATTGCCCGAACGCTCCGAAACCACATACGGCAGAACAAGCGCCGGAATGCTTGCCGTAACCGACGGAATGGCATCAATTGATTTGCGGCCATTGGCAAAGGCATTCGGGAATACCAGACTTTCATGAATCAGCGAATCAAGAAAAGGGGTGTAACTCCGGTCGCGGGGATCTTTAAATTGAGGATTGAGCGAACCCACAAATGCCCGGCTGAAACTTTCGAGAATAATAATCACCACATTGTCTTTCCGGGTAAGTCCAACACTATCCGGCACATGAACCGGCGAGTATATCTTTTCAAGTTCTTCTTCCGAAGCGAAAAAGTTTTTAGGAATGAAAGCCTTTTTTCCCCAGGTTCGCATAATGCAAAATGGCGTGTTTTGCACAATGGACATTTCTTCGGGTGAATTGACGAAAGCTCCCGCATTGTTCATGTTGATGGGGCGCGTGCTGTGCCGCCAACCGCCCCGGACACCAATAATTGAAAGAACCACAACCACAAAAATAACCGGGATACCTGAAAGGGAATAAACAAATGGCCGCCTGAATCTGAACGGTTTCGGTTTTAATAAAGAATATAAAAACGAAAGCAAAACAAGTAAAATGAACAGGATAAACGGAATGTACCAGAAATCATAAAAGAACCGCATGATCAGATTCGTATTTCCAACATCATGAGCGGCAACATCGAACATGCTGGCGGTAGTCCGTTTCATGATATACCTGTAATAAACAATGTCGGCAAGGTTAAAAGCAATGCCCACACTATTTCCGATGATAAAAATCCACTTCAGCATTTTCTGGTACCATTCGCTGAATTTATACTGAAACGGTAAAAGGAATAACAGCATGTAAACGGCATTCAGATAAATTAAAGCGCTGATATCGAACATCAAACCACCTTTCATAATGGTCAGAAACGATGAGAACGTGACTTTGGGAAAGGATGCGGTGTTGAACAAGAAAAACAGAATGCGGCAAACCGAATAGAAAACCATCAGTACAGCAAATCGGTACAGCAAAACCAGGTATTCGTTGGCTTCGTACTTTTTCGTATTAAGCTTGTATTTCAACATTCTGTTCTTCAAAATTAAGAATGCAAAAATAGCAGCTTATTTGATTTGTAATGGAATTTTGAAGGTTTTGTAGTTGATACGGATTGAATTCATCATCATAGGATTCCGTTTCACTTCATCCTATGCTTATACATGGCGGGGCGTTGCCCCTTGCCGGATGCAATGATCATCGCGTCGAAAAAAAGTCCCAAAGGGATCCGCTAGCGGATAACAGCACAGGGTGTAATGTAATGAAACCCTGTGTGAAAAATATACTTCGGAGTGTGCAGTTCGTATTGGCATTAAAATTTGTATTCGATTGCATAAAATTTAACGTATTTCTAATCCGTTTCGAAATTTGGAACTCCTTTTATCGCTCCACTGTCGAAAAAATAATTACTTCAGATCATTTTTGTATCTTCAGATCGCTTAGTTGATTAAACCAATTACAGGAAATCCAGTCATAGTTCGCGTGACCTAACGTTTTAGCAGTGAAGATAACTATCGAAAACCTAAATAAAGTCTATCCCAACGGCAACCACGCCCTTAGAGATATCAGCCTTGAAATCAATAACGGGATGTTCGGGCTGCTCGGGCCCAACGGTGCAGGCAAATCGAGCCTGATGCGCATTTTGGTCACTTTAATGCAGCCTTCTTCCGGAAAAGTAATCATGAACGGTTACGACCTGACCAAAGACCGCGAACAAATCAGGTCATTGCTTGGTTACCTGCCTCAGGATTTCCGCTTTTTTTCGCACCTTAAAACCTACGAATTTCTCGACTATGCAGCCCGTTTGGCTGGCATGAAGGATACAAAGCCACGCAAAATAGCTGTTGATAAAATGTTGGAGGAGGTAGGTTTGTTCGAAGCCCGCGACCGCCAGGCAAACAGGCTTTCAGGAGGGATGAAACGCCGCCTCGGAATTGCACAGGCGCTGATTAACGAACCCAAAATCATCATTGTTGACGAACCAACTACCGGCCTCGATCCCGAAGAACGCATCCGTTTCCGGAACTTACTTTCCACTATTTCCACGCAGGATGTAATCATCATTCTTTCGACCCACATTGTTGGAGATATTTCGAGTTCGTGTACCGACATGGCCTTGCTCAACCAGGGTGGTTTGGCTTTTACCGGTTCGCCCGATGAACTGGTAACCCTCGCTGAAGGAAAAGTATGGCTCATTCAGGCAACTGAAACCGAATACCTCGAAATCAACGAAAAATATCCGGTTATCTCGAATGTACCGACCAGCGAAGGCTGGGAAATTCAAGTGGTGGCCGACGCGATTAACGGTTACAGCGGACAAAACATCGCGCCCAACCTCGAACATGCCTATGTATATTTTATGGAAAGCAACTTAAACCAATGGACAGCCATATAAGTATTTACGATTAAACCATGTACTATTTACAATTTTATGCGTCTTAGCCTTTAAACAAAACTTTTTGAAGAAGCAAATCATGAAAAATAGATATAGCCTCATTGCCTTTGACTTAAATAGATTACAAAAATTGAATATATAAATAATCAGCCTAAATCACTGAAAACAAATTTGTTGCAATAGTAAATTGTAAATATTTAAATTGTAAATGATATATATGATATCCATTCATAACATTACTTCCATTGCCAAATACGAAATTACCACGCTCCTGCGCTCGTGGTTTTTCAGGATTTTTGCCATTCTGGCCATTGTCGTGCTGTTCTTTTTCAACATGGCAACATTGATTTTTGATGGTGGCGGCGGACCGGGAAATGTCAATATAAAAGTTCTTCCCTCTATCATTCCTTATGTCAATTTATTAATTTTGAATACAGTTCAGGCCATCATTGCCATTTTTCTGGCTTCCGACTTCCTGAAACGCGATAAAAAACTGGATACGACCGATGTTATTTATATTCGCTCTATGTCGAACGGCGAATATGTAGCCGGAAAAACCATCGGCAACCTGGTAGTTTTCATTATACTGAACCTGATCATCCTTTCGGAAGCGCTCATTTTTAACATGATTGCCGAAAATGTAACCGTCAACTGGATGGCATATCTGGAATATTTCCTGATCATCAGTTTGCCAACCCTGCTGTTTATTCTCGGACTTTCGTTCTTTGTGATGAGTATCCTGAGAAATCAGGCCATCACCTTTATATTGTTACTCGGGTACGTGGCGGTTACCATTTTCTACCTCAATACCAAATACTACTATCTGTTCGATTATATGGCTTACAGCATGCCATTGCTAAAATCCGATTTTATGGGTTTTGGCAACTTACAGGCCATTATGATCCATCGCGGAATGTATGCCTGTTTTGGTGTAGCATTTATATTCCTGACCATTTCGCTCCTGAAAAGGCTTCCGCAAAGTCCGTTTAGCAACAAGGTAACGTTATTTCCTGCCCTGATTTTTTTCGCCGTCGGAATATGGCTGGGACAAAAGCATATTTCCACTTTTATCCGCAATCAGGAATTGAGGGAAAACATCCGGACACTCAACGATGCCAACCTTGAAACCCCACGTTTAAAAATAGAAAGTTACCAGATTGAGCTTGACCACAAAGGAAATAACCTAGATGTAACGGCAAAACTTAAAGTCAGCAATTCGCATCTGCAGGCAGTCAGTCATTTTGTGTTTAGCCTCAATCCGGGTTTTACTGTTCAAAAAGTAAGCATGAACGGAAAAGAAACTTCGGTAAAACGTGAACTTCATCTGATTAATTTTTCGGGAACAACACTGGAACCCGGCGAAAGCGCCGAACTTGAATTTACATATAGCGGAAGCCTGAACGAAGCAGTCAGCTACCTCGATGTGGACGATAAAACCCTTCAGAAAGCGTTTCAGTCCTTCATGTTTAAGATTGATAAACGGTCGGGAATTGTTTCGCCCGATTTTGTTTTGCTCACGCGCGAATGCAACTGGTACCCGATAGCCGGAACGAGCTTTGGAAATCAAAGCAAACAGTGGATGCAAAAGCAATTCAGCAGTTTTGACATATCGGTAAAAACCAAATCCGGGCTGACTGCTATTTCACAGGGAACCCCGGAACAAAAAGACGGGACTTTCCATTTTACAAACAAAACCAATTTATCACAGATATCGCTGGTTATTGGCAACTATGCACATAAAGTTGATACCATCGACGGACTGGAATTCAACCTGTACCATCATCCCGGCCACGATTATTTCACCAAATTCTTCGAACCGGTAAAAGACACTATCCCCGACCTTATTGCCACAGCCTTAAAAGATTATGAACGCAAAATAGATATGTATTATCCGTTTCAACGGTTTACATTGGTTGAAGTTCCGGCACAGTTTTATTCTTATCCCCGCACTTTAATAGGCGAACGTGAACAGGTGCAGCCCGAAACTGTACTTTTCCCTGAAAAAGGATTACTGATCCAGGAAGCCGACTTTGCAGGGAGCTTGAAACGAATGGAGCGCTGGGGCAGCAGGGGCGGAGATGTTCAGACTACTCCTGAAGAAAAGAAGATCATGGCCTTTAACAGTTTTTTGTCGCTCTTTACCCAGGCCTCGGCACGGCCAGACTTTAACCGGAGCCAGGGAGAAGTTCAGGTGGAAGAGAAGGCCAATCCATTGTATGCTTTCCCCTTATTTTATAACCATGCCTATTTTGTTCAATCCGACCACTGGCCGATTACGGACCGTATTTTTGAGTCGTACCTGAAACAATCTTCACAATCGGGAACAATGGGTTTCATGCGCGATATGCAGGGAATGACCGAAAACGAACAGGCCAATCTGGCTTTACTCGATTTTTCGTTTGCCGAGCTGCTCAACGACACCACAAAGGCAAAGATTATAGATAATGTGATCCTGCAAAAAGGACAATCGCTTTTCTCCATCATCAAACGACGGACTGGCGACGATGCCTTTGACGATTTCATGTTCAACTTTTTAAAGAGTATTAAGTTTAAAGGAACCACCATCGAAGATTTCAACAGCCGGATTCAAACTCAGTTTGGCGCTGATTTGTTGCCGTTTATGGACAAATGGTTCAACAGTAAAAACCTGCCCGGCTACCTGATTGGCGGAGTAGATGCCGTAAATGTCCTGGATGGCGACCGCCTTAAAACAATGGTGAAATTCAAAATTACAAACACCGAGACTACTGAAGGAATTGTAATTGTTCAGTTCCGTCTTGGCAGCGGTGGAGGCCCCGGACGAGGCCGTTTTATGGGTGGCGATGCTGAAACTATTGACAAACTCGTAAGCCTGGATGGCAAACAAACCAAAGAGGTTAGCTTCCTTCTCGACGGAACGCCCCGCGGTTTGACTATTAATACGCTGGCATCACGAAATATACCTTCTGAATTACGTATTCAGTTGGAAAACATTGCTGAAGATACCAAAGCGACCCCGTTTGAGGGTGAGAAAATATCGGATGTTCCGGTTCGGCTTGCCGAAGAAGGTGAGTTTATTTGCGATGATGAGGATTCAACCTTTAAGTTTTCACAAACCACCGAGTACAGTTTGCTGCAAAAAATTCTGCTCAAAGAAGTGCAGACCAAAGAGCGGTTCGTCGGTTTTAATACCTGGCGTGCCCCACGTACCTGGCGTGCCACTACCAACAGTGGTTTCTACGGCGAGTTCATACGTTCGGCTCATTATATCCGCTCGGGCGATGGCAATAAAAAGGCAAGCTGGAATATTCCGATCAAAGGTGATGGAACGTATGAAGTTTTCAGCCACATCATGAAAGCCGGTCAGCGCGGCCCGCGGCGCGATAATCAGGATACCGGGGGCGAATACACCTATACGGTTTATCACAACGGCGAAAAGGAAGATGTAATGATCGACCTGAAGACTATTGATAATGGATGGAATAGCCTGGGCTCGTTCTATTTTTCGGGCGATTCGGCCAGAGTTGAACTGGGAAATAAATCAGCCGCACAGGTAGTTGTGGCCGATGCGATAAAATTGGTGAAGCAATAATAATATAGTCAATAATGGTCATTTGTTTCACGTCATTCGTTGTCATTAAACTTCGCAAACCAGTAATAAATGACAATTAATGACCTAATGACCACCAAATGACAGAGCTTGAAACTTGAATTTCGTAATTAAAAATATAAACCTCACACGATAACAATTATGCATTTAAAAACAATCATCCTAAGGGGACTCATGCTGTTCATGTTGTGTCAACTTTTGCTTACCGCAAATGCACAGCAAATTTTGACACTCGAAAGTGCGCTCGAAATTGCGCGTAACAACAGTCCCGACATCCGACGCTCTTTGCTGAATCTGGAACGTTCAGAACAATCGCTAAAAGCGCAGAATGCCGCGTTAAAATCGAACTTTTCGTTAAGTGTTACTCCAATAAGTTACGACCAGCGCCGTCAGTTCGATTTATATAACTCGCAATGGTACACCAGTAAAACGATACAACCTTCAAGTATTTTTACCGTATCGCAACCTTTCCTCCCCACCGATGCAACCATAAGTCTGGTCAATCGCTTTTATTGGCAAAACAGTTATGTCGAAAAATTTAATGGATCAATAACGAACAAGGCATATTATAACAATCTTTCCTTGAGTATAGCTCAACCACTGTTCACCTATAACCGGACCAAACTTCAGTTAAAAGAATTGGAACTCGACCTCGAAAATGCCCAGTTGAATTACGCCATGCAAAGACTGAACAGCGAGAAGCAGGTGACCCAATTCTTTTACGACGTTTATCTGGCACAGATGAACCTTACGATTTCTCAGGATGAGTTTACCAATACCCAGAAAAGCTTCGAGATCACCCAGAATAAGGTAACTGCCGGAATTGCAGCCAAAGAAGAACTTTATCAGGCCGAACTGAACTTTGCCACCGCAAAATCAACCGTTCAGAACGCACAGGTTAGCCTCGATAATATCAAAGACCAGTTTAAGCAATACATTGGGATGGACATTATGGAAGAAATAACCGTAATGACCGATGTGGCGCTAAACCCGGTTTTGGTTGATGTAAAAAAAGCCATTGAATTCGGGCTGAATTCGAGAATGGAACTCCGTCAGCGCGAAATTGATATCGAATCTTCACAGTTTGCCATGATCCGCACCAAATCGCTGAACGAATTCAAGGGAGACGTTAATTTGTCATTAGGAATTAGCGGCGATAACGCAAAGCTTACTGATGTGTATGATAACCCTACCAACAATCCAAGGGTATCGGTTTCATTCAACCTGCCCCTGTACGACTGGGGCGAAAAGAAAGCCCGTATCAAAGCACAGGAAGCTGTAATAGAAACACAGAAATTGAGCCAGACAGAAGAAAGAAAACAGATTACACTGGATATCCGCAGAATTTACAGGAGTTTGCAAAACCTCGTAAATCAGATTGATATAGCGGCACAAAGCGAAAAAAACGCGCAGTTGACTTATGAAATTAACCTGGAGAGGTATGCCAACGGCGACCTTACCAGCATGGACATGAACCTGTTCCAGAACCAGCTTTCCCAGAAAAAAATGTCGTATGCACAGGCTCTGATTGATTACAAAATTGAATTACTGAACCTCAAAATTCAATCACTTTACGATTTCGAAAAAAATGAAGCCATTGTTCCAGAAAATATAATCCAGAAGAAATAATAAAACATTGACTATTGACCATTTAACTATTTACTATTGAGCCAAACAGCATTAAAATTGTCAATCGGAAATGACCAAATCATAAATTAATTAGCCATTAATACATTCAAAACATGAAACATTTTCACCAGTTTATTGCCTTGATTGCCCTTGTAGGGGTCATCACAGCCTGTAACAACCAACCTGCAACAACTACAACCGAACTGGCAGTTCCGGTTTCTGTAACCGACATCAAACCCGGCTCGATCGAAAAAGTGATTAATACCACCGGGACATTGAATGCCACCAAAACGACCGTCTTAAAAACTGAAATGACTGGTAAATACCGGCTCCTGGTTAACCCAAGGACCCACCGTCCGTTTGCTTTGGGCGATGTAGTCGAAAACGGACAGGTAATCATTCAACTTGAAGATGCTGAATATGTCAATGGCATCGGTTTGGAAAGCAAAAGACTGAATCTTGAAATTTCGGAACAAAACATGAAAAAGCAACAGTCGCTTTTCGAAAAAGGAGGGGTTACGCAGCTCGATTACCGAAATTCAGAAGTCAGTTATACCAATGCAAAGGACGCTTTCGAACGGGCTAATCTTCAACTTGCAAAAATGAACGTTCAGGTTCCTTTTAAAGGAGTTATTACCGATCTTCCTGCCATTACCAACAGTACCCAGGTTGCATCAGGAACTTCCGTGGTAAGCCTGATGGACTACAACATCATGACAGTGGAGGTAAACCTTCCTGAAAAATACATCACTGATGTGGTGATTGACCAGACAGTTCGAATCATGAATTATACTCTTCCGAACGATACCTTACACGGAAGCGTTAAGGAACTTTCGCCAGCTATTAGTACCGAAACACGAACTTTTAAAGGAGTAATTCAGGTTGCAAATCCCGACTTGAAACTTCGGCCGGGAATGTTTGCCAAAGCCGACATCGTTCTGGCCCGCAAAGACAGTGTAATCGTAATACCCAAAGACATCATTATTTCGGGCCAGCGCGGCAAAACGGTATTTATTGTCGAAAATGGAACGGCCAACGAAAAACGCATCACGCTGGGATACGAAACCCAGGATAAGGCCGAAATAACTTCAGGATTGAAAATGAACGACCGCCTGGTAATTAAGGGTTTTGAAACCCTTAAAAACAGGTCGAAGGTTAAGATTGTGAAGTAAGGCTTGCATTTATTGGGAATGTTTCGGGTTGCGCGTTACGGGTTACGAGAAAAACCCCAAACCCGCAACCTGTAACCCGTAACTCGTAACAAAAATAGTATGAAGAAACTAACACAATTTGCTGTCAACTTTCCGGTAACTATCCTGATGATGGTGCTGGCCGTTGTTCTGCTGGGATACATTTCCTTCGACAAGCTGGGCATTGACCTGTTTCCGGAGATAAACAATCCCCGCCTGTTTATCGAATTGAAGTCGGGCGAACGTCCACCGGAAGAAATAGAAAAACAATTCGTTGAGAACCTCGAAGCCCTGGCTATTCGCCAATCGGATGTGTTGCAGGTCTCATCGGTTTCAAAAGTGGGTACTGCCCAGATTACGGTAGAATATGCCTGGACCAAAGACATGGACGAAGCATTTCTCGATCTTCAGAAGGCTGCCAGCGCATTTGCACAAAATCAGGATATTGACGAAATAAACATTACCCAGCACGACCCTAATACCACTCCGGTAATGGTCGTTGGCCTTTCTCACGAAAGTATTACCGACATGAACGAACTTCGAAAGGTGGCCGAAAACTACATCCGGAACGAACTCGTGAGGCTCGAAGGTGTTGCCGAAGTGGAAGTTTCGGGGGCTGAAGAAAATGAAGTGCTCATCGAAACCGATCAGTACATGCTCGATGCTTTCGGGTTGACACTCGATGAACTGAACACCCGTATCCAGAGCTTCAACCAAAGTATTTCAGGCGGTTCGATCACCGAAATGGGAATGAAATACGTGGTGAAAGGGATTAGTTTGCTTACCGACCTGAGCGACTTTGAAAATACCATTGTTGGGTACAAATCAATTATTTCAGGCGATCAGCTTGCCGAAAAAGCGCCAATTTACCTGCGCGAAGTGACTAAAATCAGTTTCGCCAATAAAGAACCTGAAAACATTGTCCGCATGAACGGCGCCAGATGCCTGGGCTTGTCCATTTACAAGGAAACTCGTTTTAACACGGTAAAAGCGGTTGAAGATGTTTCGAAAACTCTGGCCGACATGGAGAAAGCGTTGCCTGGTTACCACCTAACTGTAATTTCAAACCAGGGAACTTTTATTAATAATGCCATTAAAGAAGTAAAAAATACCGCGTTGATGGGAATCCTGCTCGCCGTAGTCGTACTTTTTGTTTTCCTGCGCCGCATCGGAACCACCCTGATCGTGAGTTTGGCTATGCCAATTTCGATTATCGCCACCTTCAACCTGATGTATTTCAACGACCTCAGCCTGAATATTATGACTTTGGGAGGACTTGCGCTTGGCGCCGGTATGCTGGTTGATAATGCCATCGTGGTCATGGAAAATATTTTCCGTCTGCGCGAGAGCGGCATGTCGGTTAAAGATGCCGCCATTGAGGGGACTTCGCAGGTTAGCGGGGCGATCACCTCATCAACCCTGACTACCATTGTTGTTTTCCTGCCCATTGTTTATCTGCATGGTGCATCGGGCGAATTGTTCCGCGATCAGGCATGGACCATCACTTTTTCGCTGCTTTCGTCGCTGGTTGTAGCTACTTTGCTCATCCCGATGATGTTCAATTATTTCTATAAAAACAGTAAGAAACCCGCGGTTCAAAAGTCGCTTAAAATACAGGGATATGGTAGTTTTCTGGGAAGTATCCTAAAATACAAATGGGCTGTAATTATTGCAACCGTTGTGTTGATGGGACTTTCGGTTTTAATCTTCCCGTTTATCGGGACTGAATTCATGCCAAAATCAGAAACACGGCAATTTACCCTTGAACTGAAAATGCAGGAAGGAACCCGGCTCCAGCGAACCAGTTCTGCTGTCGAAAATATGGAAAGCATTATCCGCGAAGTATTGGGCGATCAATTGGAGACTCTTTACAGTCAGGTTGGCCCGTCAACCGGAGTGCTTGATAGTCAGGATGCGCTTTTTCAGGGTGAAAATACAGCAAACATTAAAATCATACTGAATCCTGAAGGACAAAAAGGTTCGACCTGGGCCATTCAGTCTATTTCACAGGCTTTGGGCGAAATGCCCGATCTGGAACTGAAATTTGTTCAGGACCAAACGGCGCTGGGCGGCCTTATGGGAACCGACGAAGCCCCGCTGGTGGTTGAAATTCAGGGAGAAGACCTTGTCATTATCGAAAATTTATCGCAGGAAGTAAAAACAGCGGTTACCGGAATTCCTGAATTATACAACATCGAAGCTTCGATGGAAGGTGGATCGCCCGAAGTTGAAATTATGGTTGACCGCCTCCGTGCCGGAATCTTTAACATGAGCGTTGCCAATGTGGTGACACAAATTCAGGATCAATTAACCGGTAAAGTTGCCGGAACAGTTGAGAAAGGCGGCGAAATGCAGGACATTACACTCCGTTTACCCGACAAGGGACTGGCTGATTTATCGGATATGATCATCAAAAATGGAACTCAGGTAGTGCGCATTAACGAAATTGCCGATATCCGCGAAGGTACATCGCCAAAGGAAATCTTCCGCAGAAACCAGACCCGGATTGGCAAAATTACCGCTTACATGGATAAAGATATAGCCCTCGACAAGATGGTTAAAAAAGTAAATCAGGCGATCGTTGGCATCAGCCTTCCTCCTGATTACAAAATCAAGATAACGGGAGAAGAGGAAAAACGGAAGGAATCGATGGATGCACTCAGCTTTGCGATGATGTTATCAATTATATTGGTGTTCATGGTGCTGGCTTCACAATTCGAATCGCTTCTGCACCCGTTCACCATCCTGTTGACCATTCCGGTGTCAGTGGTAGGCTCAATCCTGGTCTTCTTTATTCTTGGGCAAACACTCAACATCATGGCCATTATTGGCATCATTATGCTGGTTGGGATAGCCGTTAACAACTCGATCCTGCTGGTTGACCGTATTTTACAACTTCAGAAAGAAGGAGTGCCGCGTCATCAAGCCATTCAGCAGGCCGGACAACAACGTATCCGTCCGATCCTGATGACCACGCTGACGACCATTTTAGCCTTGCTGCCACTAACATTTGGATTTGGCGAAAGTGCTTCGTTGCGTGCACCAATGGCATTAGCTGTTATTGGTGGATTAACAACATCAACTTTGATGTCACTGATTGTGATTCCATGTGTGTTCGATGTTTTTGACGGGGTAAAAGACCGCTTCAGGAATAGCCCCCTTCCCGTTCCCCCGCAGGGGGAAAGCTTAGGGCAATGATCTGCGGTTGTATTCAACTCCAGAGGAGTGAAATATTTGTAGAAAGCTGTGAATCAAGATTATTCTCACCCTGAAAGGGTATAATATCAATAGCCTGGGGTAAAGTGACGAAGGAACGAAACCCCAGGTCAGAGAAGCAAAGCAAAAAATCGTCCGCGGTAATGAGTTAAACAAAGAGAAGTTCTTTATTCGGACGAAATGAAAATGACGTTCATCAGAGAGATGTTCAAGCAATTATTTACAAACTAATTTATCTTCGGATGAAATTCATCATAGAACGAAAAGTACTGATCAGCATGTTATTTCTGGGACTTAGCGTTTTGGGCTATGTCTCATACAAACAGTTGCCGGTTGAATTGTTGCCCAATGCCGAACTTCCTTTCCTGTTCGTTCAGGCAAGCGCCACTACTGAAATGGCTCCTGAATACATGGAAAATCAGGTGGTTGTTCCGCTTGAAGGGGCAATTGGTACACTGGAGGGCATTGAATCCATCGAGTCGAATGTCAACTCGCGTCAGGCTTCCATTGTGGTGTATTACCAGAAAGGGGTCAACTTCAAATTTGCCTACCTGAGACTTCAGGAGAAGGTGAACGAGATACAATCGGCGATGCCCGAAAATGTGCGGGTCAATGTAGCCAAAGTTGACCTTAAGCAGATGAACAGCCAGTTTATGGAGCTACAGGCCCGCGGCGAAGGTGGAATTGACCGGGTACGTACTATTGTAGATCAGGATATTCAGCCCGATCTGGAAAACATAGACGGTATTGCGGCGGTAAATGTGTATGGCGGTAAACAAAAATCAATTGAGATAATTCTGGATACCAAAGCTTGCGAGGCTTATAATATTACTCCCGGAAAAGTCCGTTCAGTACTTTCGCAAAACACCCGTTCGCGCACCTACGTGGGCAACCTGAAAGAAAAAACAGTCCAGTATTTTGTGCATGTTACAGCCGAATACGACAAAGTGGAAGACCTTGAAAATCTGGTAGTCGCCAATGGCCCCATCCTGTTAAAAGATGTGGCAGAAGTGCGCTTCGGGGTAAAGGAGGAAACTTCGTACAGCCGGGTAAACGGGAAAGATGCCGTAACGATTTTGCTGGTGAACGATTCGCAGGCCAACATGATTGAGCTCTCAGCGGCAACCCGTAAAGTTGTGGCCAAGTTGAACGAAAAAATGGCAACCAAAGAAATTGAGATTGCCGAAATCAGCAATTCGGCCGATCAGATGGAAGAAAACATCAACCAGATTATGGAACTGGCGTTGGTTGGTGGCATCATGGCCATATTCGTGTTGTGGATTTTTCTGAAAAACTTTCGCATTGTTTCGTTTATCGCTTTGGCAATACCCATCTCGATCTTCACTTCCTTTAACCTGTTTTATGCCTTTGGTATCACTATTAATAGCCTGACTTTGGTTGGAATGGCGCTTGCCATCGGGATGCTGCTCGATAACAGTGTGGTGGTTCTGGAGAATATTTACCGGCTCGCCGGGAAGGGGTATGCCCCGTTGCAAGCGGTGGTGCAGGGAACTACAGAAGTCTGGCGATCCATTGTGGCAGCAACCCTGACAACAATTGTTGTATTTCTGCCCTTCCTGTTTTCCAAAAATTTTATGGCCGAAATGCTGGGGTTTAATGTGGGGATATCCATCATTTCAACACTGGTTGTTTCTCTTGGCGTTGCGTTATTACTGGTTCCTATGGCCTCGTATGCCCTGCTGAAGCGACAGGTTGCCAAAAATATTTTCTACGAAAAAGTAACCACCAATTCACGGATGGTCCAGATTTACCTGGTTTTCCTGAAATCGTGCATGCGTAATCCGGCAGGTACTGTTATTGGCGGTATCATTTTGTTCTTTCTGGCTGTATTCATTAGTCTGGCCGTCAGTGTTAGTTCACTTCAGGAAGTTGAAAATAAAGAGATACGCTTATTTGTGACCATGCCATCAGGTTCGTCGCTCGAAAGTACCGACAAAACTGTTCAGGAGATAGAAAAAAAACTGGAAGATTTGGCCGAAAAAGAAGATGTTATCAGTAAGATTGAAGAAGAAGAAGCGGTGGTGACCGTAAAGCTGAAAGAAGATTTTGAAAAAATAGGTGACCGGACATTTGCTGTAATTAAAAACGACATCAACGACCGGACAAAAGGGATAAAGGCATCATCCATTTCGTTCACGCAAACACAGAGCACCCGCAGCTTCCAGGGCGGAAGCCGAAATATGGGGGCCAGTTTCCAGAAGATGATGGGAATTGGCAGCGATGAAGAGAAAATCACCATTAAGGGACAGGATTTTAAACAAATGCAGGCTGTAGGCGAAGATCTGAAGTATTTCGTTGATCAACTCGAATCTGTTCAATCGGTTAATCTGAGCATATCTGATAATCGCCCTGAAGTGCACCTGTACTTCAATCCGTTGCTGATGACCGAATACAACATTTCGCTCAACAATGTTTTATCTGAAATCAATTCATTCTCAAGGGAAATTGCTACCAACATTCAGTTTAAACAAGGTGTTGACGAGTACGAAATTATAATTACCCAAAAAGAACTGGTGGAGGGCGAAGAAGAGAAAACCGACCGCAACATGGAGGAACTTCGAACATTGCAGGTTAACGATGCCCAGGGCGGAATTCATGACCTTCAGGATTTTACCCGGATTGTTTATGCCAGCGGGCTCGCAGGTATCAACCGGGTCAATCAGGAAAAACAAATAGAGGTAAATTACCGCTTTGTGAGCGAGGCCGCCAGTTCGAACGAACTTTTGGCTGCTTACCGTTACGAAATTGATGAACTGGTGGCCAACTACAACCTGCCATCGGGGGTTGCAGCGGAGGTGGTTCATGAAGAAACCGATTTTTCGGAGTTTTATTTCATGATTGGAGCATCTGTTTTGCTGATATTTATGATTATGGCTTCGGTATTCGAGTCGGTAATTACTCCGGTTGTCTTGTTGTTTTCTATTCCACTGGCAGCCATAGGTTCGCTTTTGGCATTAATTATTACCAACAACAGTCTGCTCAATGCCAATACACTTACTGGTTTCCTCATATTGATCGGTGTGGTAGTCAACAACGGAATCATCCTGATTGATTACACCAACATCCTGCGCAAACGCGGATTCCGCCGTTCGCGGGCACTGATGACGGCAGGCCTTTCGCGTGTACGTCCGATCCTGATTACAACCATTACCACCATTGTAGGGATGCTTCCGCTGGCTATGGGCGATGCCGAGTATGTGAGCGCTATTGGCGCCCCGTTTGCCATCGTCGTTATCGGTGGCTTAGCGCTCAGCACCATGCTTACATTGGTGTTTATCCCAACTTTCTATTCCGGACTGGAGAATGCCATTGAATGGTTTAAGGAGCAAACATTGCGCATTAAGATCTTACAAATGGTATTGATAGCAGGTTCATTTGCACTGATTTTCTTTAAGGTTGATTCAGGGTTGTGGCAAATGCTCGATTTTATTCTCGTAATTATAGTGGTTCCCGGATCAACCTGGTTTGTACTCAACAGTTTACGTAAAGCCGGAACCAAGCTGATAGGTGACGAGGATACACTCCATATACGCATTCAAAACCTGGTAAAAATATACGACCGTGAAGGCCAGTTTTCACGGGAATGGGAATCAGGCAAAAAAATACGCCGCCGCGCCGGTCTCGAAAAACAGTATCACACGCTCGGTGAATTCGATTACCTCATCTGGCAATTGCCGCTGTTGGGTTCCCTCATTTATTTCAGTTTTATTTACCTCGATTCGGCATTTTGGTCGCTGTTACTATCGGTCGTAATAGCACAGCTCGCACTGAGCATGTGGAAGCCGTTTGGTTTCTTCCTGAACTACAGGGCTGAAAAAACGGGCAAAAAACGGCCGCTGAAAATTTACAGATGGGTTCAGGTTTTTCTTTTCTGGATTTTACCTGCCATTGAAGTGTTGCTGGTCTGGAAAATAGGTGGTTCAATTGGTTTGGTTGCTGCATTTGGAATTTTGTGGTACCTGGCCCTGGGGATTTCGGTTACTTCTATAAGACTGTATCAGGAAAAAATCAATATTGATCGCATCACCGGGCGTTTCGGAACATTGCGTCGCGGTACGCTCCGACTCGTCAAACAAATTCCAATTCTTGGTAAACAGCATCAGCCTTTCAAGGCGCTTAACGGGGTTTCGCTTGATATCGGTACCGGAATGTTTGGTTTGCTTGGCCCTAACGGAGCCGGTAAATCAACCATGATGCGTATCATCTGTGGTATTCTCGAACAGAGCTACGGAAAAATCTGGATCAACGGAATCGACACCCAGGAGAAACGGGAAGAATTACAGGGACTTATTGGTTATCTGCCCCAGGAATTCGGAACTTACGAAAATATGCCTGCTCAGGATTTTCTCGATTACCAGGCTATCCTGAAAGGCCTGAGCGATAAGGATGAAAGGCTGCAGCGCATCGAATATGTACTGAAAGCGGTTCACATGTGGGAAAAACGGGCCGACAAAATCGGCTCCTATTCAGGAGGGATGAAACAGCGTATCGGTATTGCACAAATCCTGCTGCACCTACCTAAAATTTTGGTGGTAGATGAGCCTACCGCCGGACTCGATCCCCGCGAACGTATCCGTTTCCGTAACTTACTGGTAGAACTCAGCCGCGAACGGATCGTGATTTTCTCCACGCACATCATCGAGGATATTTCGAGTTCGTGTAATCAGGTTGCCGTGATTAACCGCGGACGGTTGAAATACATCGGAAAACCTTCCGAAATGGTTTATCTGGCCAAAAACATGGTTTGGCAGTTTGATTTGCTTGTTGCCGATTTCGACAAGATGGAGAACAAACAACTGGTTACCCACCACATGCGGCAGGGCGATCAGATCAGGGTGCGTTTCCTCTCCAAACAAAAACCGGCAGAGGATGCCATCATGGCCAATCCGGTTTTGGAAGATGCTTATTTGTGCCTGATCAAAGATTTAAAATGATAAAACGAGCTATGCGAAATATACGCGCAGGGATAACTAGGATGAAAACCACATAGGCACATAGAACACATAGGAATAAAAAAAACTATGTGCCCTATGTGTCTATGTGGTTCAAACAAAATATAAAAACATAACAATTATGCAATCAATCAGTACTGCCAATCTTTGGACATTGTTCCTGAAAATGGTGAAATACAACATGAAGGTCATTTTCGGCAACCGGTTTATCTGGTTTGTTCTTGCGGCCATTGCTTTCTACTTTTTTATCGCCATTACCAACATTTACGATAACAACCAGATTGATGACGGTTTTATATACGGACTTCAGATTATGCCCGGAATTCTGCTCATCTTTTACCCGATGACTTTCGGAATTCAAAACGACCTGGATGCAGGTATTCTCGAAATCCTGTTCGGAATACCTGACTACCGCTACAAGGTATGGCTGGTGCGGTTGGTTTTGGTTTTTGTGCTGGTTTTCCTGATGATGATCGGCCTGACCGTGATGAGTTATTACCTGCTTGCCCCTGTGCCGGTTTTGGAACTGAGCTTTCAGGTGATGTTCCCGATTTATTTTTTAGGCTCGATGGCATTTATGTTTTCGACTATTATTAAAAACGGAAACGGAACGGCCGTGGTAATGGTCATTATTGGCGTTGGGCTGCTAATTTTATCCGGAATTCTTGAACGTACGCTGTGGAATATTTTCCTGAACCCGTTTGAAATTCCGCGCCGCCTTAACGAAATGATCTGGCAGGAAATCGCCATGAAAAACCGCATTTTCCTGGCCGTTGGTACACTGCTTTTTGTACTGTACGGACTGTTTAATTTGCAGAAAAGGGAGAAGTTTATCTAAGGTTAGGTTGTGCTGATAAACTCAAATTATATTCGGATGAAAGAACAATTTCCAGCCACCGGGAAACCGGGATTACACCCACGTAATCCGCATCGGTTCCGATACGATTTCAAACAACTGATCGGTGTTTGCCCGGAACTTGCACCTTTCGTGATCCTCAATAAATACAACACCGAGTCGGTTGATTTTGCCAATGCTGAAGCGGTAAAAACACTCAACAAAGCCATTCTCAAACTGCATTACAACCTGGATTATTGGGACATTCCGGCCAATTACCTTTGTCCGCCCATTCCCGGAAGGGCCGATTACATTCTTCACGTTGCCGATTTGCTGGCTTCCGGGAACAAGGGTATAATTCCTGCCGGCAAATCAGTTTCTGTACTCGATATTGGTGTTGGGGCCAACTGCATTTATCCGATTATCGGAAATCAAACCTTTGGCTGGCATTTTGTTGGTTCCGATATCGATCCGGTGGCCATCAGGGTTGCACAAAAGATCATCGATTCCAATATTAGCCTGAAAGGAAAGATTGAATTACGGCTCCAAACCAAAGCTTCCAATATTTTCAGCAATATTCTGAAACCGGGCGAACACTTCGATTTGTCCGTCTGCAATCCTCCTTTCCATACCTCACAAGAAATGGCATCCGAAGGTACAATCAGGAAAAACCGCAATTTAAAAATGAAGGTTGAAAAAATTCCGGCATTAAATTTTGGAGGGCAAAGCAACGAATTATGGTGCGATGGCGGCGAAGCTGAATTCCTGCGACGGATGGTCAAGCAAAGTTCTGAATTGCCCTATTGCTGTAAATGGTTTAGCTCCCTGGTCTCGAAAAAATCCAATCTTCCGGGGATTTTTAAAGCCCTTCAGAAATCAGGGGCAAAGGAGGTCCGGGTCATTAAAATGGGGCATGGTCAGAAGCAAAGCCGAATCGTTTGCTGGACTTTTCTTTCAGATAAGCAGCAAACCCAACCACGAAAGTAATTCAGCCCTTCAATAATTCAATCCTTCAGTAATTCAGTCCTTCAAAATATCCCCACTTTTAGGGATTTCACACCTCAGGCAGCCTATATACTTTTGGCAGTATAAAATCACAACTAAAAAAGTATATGAAACGAATCTTATTTTCCACAGTATTATTGCTTACTGCCTTTTTTATACAGGCCCAGCCATCGGAACCAATAAAATCCGTCTATCAGAATGTAGCCGACAAATTGTTAGCGTCTGACAACAAACTCACCGTTGGTGGCTACGGCGAGGTGCATTACCACCAGCCACTAAATTCAGAAATACGCCAGAACGGAGAACTCGACGTGCACCGTATGGTGATGCTTTTTGGCTACCAATTCAGCGACCGCACGCAATTTGTAACTGAGCTCGAATTCGAACATGTTTCTGAAGTGTACGTCGAACAAGCCTTTCTTCAGCACAAAATCAACAAATCCGTCAACTTCCGCGGAGGTTTGCTTTTAATCCCGATGGGGATTGTGAACGAATACCACGAACCAACCACGTTTAATGGGGTCGAACGACCGCTGGTTGACAACAAAATTTCTCCAACAACCTGGCGCGAAGTTGGCTTCGGTTTCTCCGGAACTATTCAACCTGCATCGTTAAAATATCAGGTTTATCTTGTAAATGGTTTTAACGGCTACGATGGAACTGCCAAACTTAACGGCAAAAACGGCTTACGAAGCGGCCGGCAAAAAGGCGCTTCATCGTACATCAGTTCACCAAACTTTACCGGAAAAGTGGAGTTTTACGGAATCAGAGGCCTGAATGTGGGATTGTCAGGATATTTTGGCGATACCCAAAGCAAGCTGTACAACGGAATTGCCAAAGACAATGCTGCAGCCTTAGCCAAAGCTGATTCCTCAGTCGTAGGAGTTAAGATGCTTGGATTGGATGCCCGTTACACACTGAAAGGGCTTCAATTACGCGGACAGTTTTATCAGCTTGGTTTGTCGAATGCCGGCCAGTACAACAAGTTTACCGGCAAAAAGGGTGGACCGCTGAACGATTTGGGAAGCTCAATGACCGGCTACTATATTGAGGCAGGCTACAATGTTTTCCGGCATTTCGAAAAAGTAAATACCCAACTGGTACCTTTCGTAAGGCTTGAAGGCTACGACACTCATGCCAAAGTGCCATCGAATATCACCAAAAACAAATCGTACAAAAACTCGGTCATTACAAGTGGCTTAACCCTGATACTGGCACGCGGAGCCGTTCTGAAAACCGATATGCAATGGGTAAAACCTGAAGGTGCAAGCAACTATTCAAAAGTCTTTAGTGCAGGTTTGGGGGTAATGTTTTAATAAATATAAAACCATGTTCAAACTGTTCATACTAATATTCAACCTTTGGGCTGTGACGGTTTCGTTGCCGCCCAAGGGATTTGATTTCGAAGACAAGACCCTTCACAAGGAACTCCTTAAGCTCAGAGGAACTGACCAGGCTGAATGGAAAGAATTTATTGTGCCGGAATCACTTCTGTCAACTTATGCCATTCCGGGGAAATTTCTTGTTCTGGATGAATTGAACGGCCAAAAAAAATACATTTATGTCGGAAGGGTGAATAGCTGCCGTCAGGGTGGCTGTTCAAACCCCGCCCAGGCCCTGAGCATTGAAACACCTGAATATTTTGACTATTTGGTTGTGTTCGATGCCAATCTTTTGGTGCAGCAGGTGAAAGTGTACAATTATCAGGCTACTCACGGGCAGGAAGTGACCAACAAAGGCTGGCTGAAACAATTTCAGGGGTACGATGGCCGCCGTACACTCACGGTCGGTAAAAGCATCGACGCCATTTCGGGGGCTACCGTTTCGGTTTTCGGAATCACCAACGATATTCAGGAAAAAACACAATTACTGAAGAAATTAGTCGAAGGGAAGAATTAGTTTCTAATTTTTGGAGAGATGCTGAAACAAGTTCAGCATGACTTCGCAAGCTGAAACTTTTTGCGTATTTTTCTCCTGAATTTCAATTCAGGATTCAACCATGCGCATTGTAATTGCACCCGACTCGTTTAAAGATTGTTTATCGGCAACTCAAGTGGCAGCGGCTATTTCAGGCGGAATAAAACGGGTTGTTCCTGAAGCTGAAACAATCTGCATACCAATGGCCGACGGGGGCGAAGGAACTGTTGAAGCATTGGTTACGGCCACCTCCGGGAAAATCATTCCGACACCTTCAGTTGATGCCTTGAACCGGCCAATCCAATCGTTCTACGGAATTCTGGGCGAAGGCAAAACGGTAGTGATCGAAATGGCTGCCGCTTCGGGTATAGAATTTTTATCTCAAGAAGAGCTAAATCCACTCATTGCCTCCACGTATGGAACCGGTTTGCTCCTGAAAGCCGCGATGGAAGCTGGTTTTACCGATATAATTATGGCAATTGGCGGAAGCGCGACCAATGATGGCGGCGCCGGAATGGCTCAAGCGCTCGGGTTTAAACTTCTGGATAAAAGCAATAATCCTATTGTCCCGGGAGGTGGTTCTTTGGGAGAACTTCACACAATCGATCGTTCAAATGTTCGTCCTTTGCTCAATAAGGTCCGGATTACAATAGCCTGCGACGTCCGGAATCCGCTTTTGGGTCCTTCCGGCGCGACCCGGGTTTACGGCCCGCAAAAAGGTGCAACACCTGAAATGCTTCATCAACTTGAAAGTAACCTTGCCCATTTCGCCCGAATCCTGGACAGGGAATTTGGAACGGACTGGTCTGATCTGCCAGGGTCAGGGGCTGCCGGGGGATTGGGGTTCGGGCTCCTGAACTTCTGCCAGGCTGAGATCGTTCCCGGATTCGGTCTGATCAGTCAGATCACTCATCTGGAAGAACATATCCGAAAGGCATCACTGGTTTTTACCGGCGAAGGGAAAATTGATGCTCAAACAATTTTCGGTAAAACAATAAGCGGAATAGGCAAACTCGCTAAAAAATATCAGGTTCCGGTTATTGCCCTTTGCGGGAAGATGGAGGATGACCTGAACGAGCTTTATAATCAGGGAGTAACTTCCGTTTTTGCAATCGGAGATAAACCGATGAGCCTCACCGAATCAAAAGAACGGGCTTCTGAACTGCTGGAAGCTACAACAGAACGAATCATGCGGATCATTCAGTTTCAGGCAAAAAACACCCAATCCTGAATTTTATTAAATCACCGCTTTGTGAAATCCGGTTTCGTTACCTACTTTTATCCGAAATACAAATGACTGAAAACCGACCATAAATTAAAATTACACCTGATATGAAACGAATTCTGACACTTACTTTTTTCTTTTGTCTATTTGCTGGCGCTGGTTTTGCCCAAAAAACCGTTGGCCTCGACAACTGGTTTAACCACGAAACCAATGCCAAAACCGGAAAAATTTTTCACTATACCTGGGACGACAAAGAAATGAGCGGTTTTTCGCAATTAGGCGATCTGTTTAAAAGCCGCGGCGCCGAACTGAAAACCATTGCCAGGCCAAACAGCCAGTCGTTGAAAGGAATCGATGTTTATATCATCGTCGATCCGGACACCACCAAAGAAAACCCAAACCCGAACTACGTACTGCCCGCCGATGTCAAATTCCTGAAAAAGTGGGTAAGCAAAGGTGGAGTACTATTGTTCCTGACGAATGATGGACCGAACTGCGAATTCACTCATTTTAATCAACTTGCCAAAACTTTTGGGTTTTACTTCCAGCCAGTTACTTTGAATCCGGTGATTAACCGCGACTGGGAGATGGGCGCCGAAACCAATCTGCCAAACCACCCACTGTTTGCAGGCGTCAACAAAATTTACATGAAGGAAGTCGCGCCGATCGTCCTTTCAAAAAACGCCAGTCCGATATTGAAAGACGGGGACAATGTACTGATTGCCGAAACCCAATTCGGGAAAGGCTATGTACTTGCTGTTGGCGATCCCTGGCTTTACAACGAGTACATTGACCATTGGCTGCTGCCCGAAAGTTTTGATAACCTGAAGGCAGCCAGCAATCTGGTTGACCTGCTGTTGAAAAAAGCGAAAAAATAGCCATTAATGGTCATTCAGTAGTCATTAATAGTCATTTAAAAAGCGCTTATAAATTACAATCAAATGACGTGAAACAATTGACTACAAATGACCAATCCAACTGTTTCCTGCGACTGAACACTGCGACTGAACACTTATTTATGATGTCATTAGAAGATTTTATTTTAGGTTTACCCAAAGCGGAACTGCATGTGCACATCGAAGGAACTTTCGAGCCTGAACTGATGTTTGAAATTGCCCGGAGGAATAATCTCAAGGTGAAATACAGCTCGGTCGAAGAGTTGAAAGCTGCCTATCAGTTCAATAACCTTCAGGAATTTTTAAATATCTATTACAGTGGCGCAGATGTGCTGATTGAGGAACAGGATTTTTACGACCTGACCTGGGATTACCTCCTGAAAATTCATTCACAAAACGTACTGCATACCGAGATTTTTTTCGATCCTCAAACCCATTCTTTACGAGCCGTTCCTTTCAGCAAAGTCATTTCAGGAATCCACCGTGCACTGGAAGATGGACGCGAAAAACTGGGTATCAGTTCCCGCCTTATTCTTTCAATCCTCCGCCATCTTAGCGAGGAGTCAGCTTTTCAAACACTTCAGGAAGCTTTGGAATACAGGGAATGGATTACTGCTTTCGGACTCGATTCTTCCGAAAGGGGCCATCCGCCCTCTAAATTTCAGCGTGTTTTTGAAAAAGCCCTCGAAGAAGGCTTTCTGACCGTTGCCCATGCCGGGGAAGAAGGCCCGCCCGAATATGTATGGGATGCCCTGAATTTATTGCATGTTTCCCGAATTGATCACGGAAACCGCGCGCTTAAAGACCCGGTCCTGGTTCAGGAACTGGTAAAACGAAAAATGCCGCTCACCGTTTGTCCGCTTTCGAACCTGAAACTGAAAGTAGTTCGCGACATGACCAAACACCCATTGGCCGAAATGATGGAAAAAGGGATGTTGGCTACAATCAATTCTGACGACCCCGCGTATTTTGGAGGTTACGTGAACGAAAACTATCTGGCAGTGGCCAGCGCACTAAACCTGACGCATGAGCAAATTGTACAACTGGCCAAAAACTCTTTTACGGCAAGCTTTCTGGAAGAAGAAGAAAAACAGGAAATGATTGAAAAGGTGGAGGAATATGATCACCTTTTTTTCGATTGAAACTATTTTGTGGCGTAAAAAAACCTGATAATTGCAAATGCGATGAACCTGACTTTGCGAAAAAAACTGACGATTGGAGTAATGATCGTGCTGTTACAGATTTTAATGATCATTGTGGGCGTACAGATGATTACCCGTTCGTTTAAAAAGACCACTGAAAAACTAATCGTCGAATACCACGAATTACACGCCCTTCAGGAATTTAAAATGTCGATGGGAAAATTGCTGGTCATGGTGAATGGGCTAAGCTATAATTACAATACGATTCAGAAATCAGAATTGAATTACATTACAGTCGAATCGAGGGCAAACCTGGAAAAATGCAAACAGGTTCTGACCCGGTTCCATAACTACGATTTTGTGTCGGAACTGGAAACAATGATGAGCAGGTTGGAAAATTCAGTAAAAAAACTGGAGCAATCTGATGCAGGGGAAAAAGTTTTAATAAACAATGTCATTTCAGAAATAAACAATAGTATCATTAAGTCTGATTTATTAATAGATGAAACAAAATTCGAAATTAATATTTATGAGCAAAAAAGTAAAACGGCCATCCTTCATGGTTCTTTTACGATCATTTCGTTTGGGCTTATACTTATGGCCTTGTTGTTGATTGGTGGATTGGTGTTCGTTCGAAACCTGACCAAACCCATAGGGGCGCTGGTTGAAACAAGCCGAAGGATAAGCAGTGGAGAGAAAAGTCTAAGGGTCCAGGTTGATTCGAAAGATGAGTTTCTGGTGTTGGCCGATTCGTTTAATGAAATGCTGGATACCCTCGACAGGACTACGGTCTCAGAAGAGTATCTTAAAAGTATTGTAGATAACTTATTTGGCGCATTGGTAGTCGTTGACAAGAAATGCATCATCCGTTCAGTAAATAAATCAGCGTTGGATTTGTTTGGATATTCGCAGGCCGAACTTATAAACAAGCACATTTCACTGCTTTTTGGTGGAATAAATACCGATGGATTGGAAACACAGCCAGAGGAAATATTTCTGGAAAATTATGCGAAAATCCTAAGGGGCCAAACTGAAATTGTGCGTAAAAACGAAAACACGGTCCCGGTTCTAACCACCTGTACCATACTTAAAAACAAACACAACGAAACGGAAGGATTGATTATTGTTGGGCACGATTTGACCGAAAGAAAGGCTCACGCCGACGAAATTGAGCGGATAAGAAATGAGCGGCTTATCGCGATTAACGAGGCACAAGAGGAAGAGCGCATGAGAATAGCCACCGACATCCACGATGGACTTGGGCAAATGCTTACTTCCATCTATTATTCCCTTCAGGAATTGAGACATGGGGAAAAAGTGGAAGAGACGCTGGTACAAAAAATACAGAAACAAATTGATTCGGTTATACTGGAAGCAAAAAATATCGCCTACAACCTTATCCCTATTGTCCTGAAAGATTTTGGACTGTTGGCAGCTATCCAAAACCTCATGGACAAGGCGAACCACCTGAAAGAAATTACGTTCAGGTTTAATTCGTACGATTTCAGCGACCGCCTCGAACCTAAACTCGAAAAAGCCATTTACCGGATTTGTCAGGAATCGGTAAATAACATCATCAAACACTCCAAAGCAAAAAATGCCAGCTTCCAGCTTTTCAGGACCGATGAACTGATCGTGCTCAATATTGAAGATGACGGCATCGGATTTGAAACTGGTTTTCTGGATTTACAGGTAAGCAAGCTTGGGATAGGCCTGATCAGTATCCGTGAACGGGTTACAGCATTTAATGGTACATTTACCATCGACTCACAGGTTGATAGAGGCACCGAATTGATTGTTGAAATTCCATACAAAAAAAACAATATTTATGGAACATATCAGAGTTTTAATAGCTGACGACCACGAAGTTATTCACAATGGCATCGGTGATATTTTAAAATCAACTGTAAGGTACAAGGTTATTGGCCATGCCTACAACGGTGAGGAAGCCATTGAAAAGGCTTTTCAACTTCATCCCGATATCATTTTTATGGACATTTCGATGCCAAAAATGAACGGTATTGAAGCAACCAGAGAGATCAGAAAAAAACTTGCCGGCACTAAAATTATTGCACTCACCCAGCACGAGGAAAATGAATATGTCTTCCAATTTCTCAAAGCCGGGGGCGATGGATACTTGCTTAAAAATTCAAAAAAAGAACATTTTACCGATGCCATTGAATCGGTATTGAAAAACAGGAGGTACATCAGCAGCGAACTGGCTGAGCAATTATTAAACCTTACCCTTCTAAATAATTCAGAAAATCCGGAGCCTGAAGCGATGCACCTGACAAGAAGGGAGATCGAAATTATAAGAATGATTGCCGATGAGAAAAGCAATCCGGAAATTGCCAACGAACTTAATATTAGCCTTCGCACAGTTGAAACACACCGGCGAAATTTAATGCAAAAACTGAAGGTGAAGAGTGTGATTTCGATGCTAAAATATGCCGCGGCCCATAAAATAATCGACCTTTGAAAAGCGCTCTTTAGTTCTACAGCGTATTTTTTCTAAGTAGTTTATGGTATGTAATATACCAAATGGCTGGTATTTCAGGTACCAATTGCCCAAAGTACATTTGGTTCATTGTTTGAAATGGTAATACCAGATAGCTTAACTTAGAAAAACTGCAATATGAAAAAAAGTATTTTAATCTTGACCTTCTTATTTATTGTGGCATTAATTGGTTTGAATTCATGCCAGAAAGATGAAGACCCAATTGCTTTGCCAACCACCAAGGCCCTTGTTGGATCTGATAAATGTGCTACATGTCACAAACCGATTTATGATGTTTTCGTTGAAAGCGGTCACCCGTATAAAGTGATGAAGGTTGTGAATGGGAAACAGCCAGCTATTCCATTTATGCCAACGGCAATTGTTCCTGATGGCTACACCTGGAACGATATTACTTATACCATTGGCGGTTTTGGCTGGAAAATGAGATTCATAGATAAAAACGGGTTTAATATTACCCAGGTGCCCGGTTCACAATGGAACCCGGGGAATAATAGCCGTTCTGTTTATAACTCCACCATACCAAGCGGAACTGAAAAATATACCTGTGGTAATTGTCATACTACTGGATGGAAATCAGTAAAAGACGGCGGTAAGCCACAGGATGGACTTCCCGGAATGGATGGCGAATTCTTTGTTGGAGGGATACATTGCGAAGCCTGTCATGGTGAAGGAAATGTGCACGTGGCTGCTCAAACCGCGAAGGTATCTGTTCCTTCGGGCTTAAATGTTGCTGTCGATAAAACCACAGCGCTTTGTGCAAAATGCCACGAACGACGTTTCGCAACCCACGATTTGAAGCAGCAAACGTCGGGCGGCTGGGAAATGCACCGCAGTCAGGTCGAACAACTTTCTACCAACAAGCACAACACCCTGACCTGTATCGGCTGCCACGATCCACATGCCTCAACAACCAAGGATGAATTGGCCAAGGGCAACGGGATTAAAACCGATAAAACTTGTACAAAATGCCACACGACTTCAAAATTTACTACCAATATGCATTATGGCGCCACTTGTGTACAATGTCACATGCCACAAACGGTTAAAAACGGCATAAGCTACACCAAATATAAAGGAGATGCCCCGAACCACAATTTCAAAATCAATACATCGGCAACCGCAACTTATTTAACGCCGGATGCAAGCAATGTAGTTTGGGCAAACGCCGACAAGAAAGGATCGACCCTTGATTTTGTCTGCTACCAGTGCCACAAGGATGCCGATAATGTTGGCGGAACAAATTCAATGAAGTCCAGAGCCGAATTAGCAACTAAAGCAGTAACCTTCCATAAATAGGGAATTTGCATGGGATTCAAATTAAAAAACGTTCCGGTTTAAACATCGGAACGTTTTTTTTTCGTTTTATCCTGAAAATTCAGAAGGTAACTGTTTTATCGGCCCAAACCACTAACTCCACGCAATCGGCCATGGTTGAGATCGGGCAGGCTTCGGTACTATCCAGATGACGCGATTTCAGGCAGGGGCCACAAGCTAAAATTTCGCCGCCAATTTCAACGAATTTCTCAATTCTCACAGTAATTAAGTAAAAACACAAAATTATTAAAATCGAAAGAGAAGCAATGTTGAATTTGTATCTTTAAAAACTCAAATTAACCAACATAACCTGTATAACTTGCATGCGATGACAACATCTAACCGGCGCAATTTCATTAAATCAGCCAGTTTGGCTTTCGGCAGTGTGTTACTTTTCCCTTCGTGCCTGAAACAGAAAAGTGGTTACCGTTTTTTTACTCCTGAAGAATCCTTGTGCATCATTGCCGTTTGCGAACAAATTATTCCTAAAGATGAATCGCCCGGCGCTACTGATGCAGGTGTAATTTATTACATTGACCGGCAACTTTCAGGCATATTCCATTACGATCAGGAAACCTACCGGAATGGAATCAAGAATCTTCAGGAATACACGGCAAAAAAACATGGAAAAACGTTCGAAAACCTGATTTTCGATGAACAAACCAAACTTCTAATCATGCTGGAATCAAACCAACTGAACGAAACCGATTGGCCACAGGGAAAACCTGCCGACTTTTTTAACCTGGTTCGTTCGCATACCATGCAGGGATTTTACGGTTCTCCCATTCATGGCGGAAACAAAGATTACATGAGCTTCGAAATGCTTCGGATTGACTATCCGCTCGTTATCGGCCAAAACCGATACCGGACATAGTGTTCAGTCTCAATATTCAGTTTACAGAAAAATCATGGCGAATAAACATGTAAATGCAATTGTAGTTGGCGCCGGGGCCGGAGGTGGAATCGTTGCCAAAGAACTGGCCACCAACGGACTTTCGGTAGTTCTCTTCGAACGCGGCGAATGGCCAGACTACGACGAACATCCGAACGATGAACTGATTTCGCAGCGCACCGAAGTGTTGGGTTCGCCTTTTGGCCCCGATCACATCAAAAATCCGCGAACGGTAACTTACAAAGGCGGGGGCAAGCAGATTGTAACACCAATCCGTGGTGGTTACAGCAACAATGCGGCATGTGTCGGCTCCGGAACGGTGAGTTACGGCGCAATGGCCTGGCGATTTATGGAAGAGGATTTTAAGCTTAAAACGGTTTATGGTCACGTGGAAGGATCGACTTTAGAAGATTGGCCGGTAAGCTACGAAGACTTGGAGCCTTGCTACGAGAAAGCAGAATGGGAAATCGGTGTTTCGGGCGATGATACCCAAAACCCTTTTGCACCACCCCGGAAGAAAAAACAGCCCATGCCTCCGTTCGAATATAACCAGGAAGCCAAAGTTTTGTACGAAGCATCCAAAAGATTGGGACTGCACCCGTTTCCGCTGCCCATGCTCCGGAATTCTATTCCGAATAACGGACGGGCAGCATGTATCCGAAACCGCACCTGCTGCGGGTTTGCCTGTCCGGTTGATGCCAAAAACGGAACACAGAATACGGTCATTCCGATTGCCATTTCGACCGGAAACTGCGAATTAAGGACCGCATGCAAAGTGGTTGAAATCATGATTGACGATCGGGGCAAAGCTACCGGGGTAAAATATTTCGACCGAAACGATCAGGCACAGATACAAACAGCCGATGTTATTGTGGTTTCAGGTGCAGCTATCGAGACAGCACGGTTGCTGCTCAATTCCAAATCGAAACTTTTCCCGAATGGCGCCGGAAATAATTACGACTGGGTTGGCCGCAATTTACAGGGACATGCCTATACTGGCGCTTATGGCCTGTTCGATTACGATATTCTGGACTTTTCGGGTCCGGGCGCGACTGTTGCCTGGTGTGATTTCAATCACCACAATCCGGGCATCATTGGAGGTGGCTTGCTGGCCAACGAATTCAACCGCTTACCTTATTTATATACCAACATCCGTCCGCCCGGATCGGCCCGGTGGGGAAAGGGACACAAGGAATTCCAGCGTAGTATGTACCACCGCACGGCTCAGGTAGTAGGTCCCATTCAGGAAATGCCCATGTATGAATCGAGGGTAACTGTTGATCCCGAAGTAAAAGACTTCTGGGGAATTCCTGTTGCTTCGCTATCAGGCGAACGGCATCGGCTCGACCATGAGCATTGCAAGTTTTTATCAGGAAAAGCCGAAGAAATACTGAAGGAAGCCGGGGCTTACCAAACCTGGCAAAGTGTTGGTGGGCAAGGCGGGCCGAGTGGCGGACAGCACCAAAACGGAACAGCACGGATGGGAAACGATAAAAAAACTTCCGTAGTGAATAAATACGGACAGGTGCACGAAATTGACAACCTTTTTGTGGCCGATGGAAGCATCATGGTCTCGGGTGGCGGCTTTAACCCTGCATTGACCATTATGGCGCTTGGCTACTGGGTGGGCGGTTATATTGCTAAAAACTTTGCCGGAACGAAATTCAAATAAAAAGTGGGCATTTGTGGTCATTGATTGTCATTAGCTTCGCGTCATTTTTCTTACAACTTAATGACAATTAAATGACAATCAATGACAATCAATATCCAAGGGGAACAAAACTGGAACCTGAAATCTTAAAATTGAAATCATCTGAATATGAAACTAAAAAGTGTCGCATTCATACTCCTGTTTACATTTATCGGTTTGATTCTTTTATTTGGAGGTTATGCCCAATGGAATTCGGCCAATCCGAAGAAAACCTGTGCCAGTTGCCACGAAATCAGTCCTTCAGTAAACGATTGGCAAACTTCAGCACACCGGAATATCCGTTGTATCGAATGTCACGGAACTGCCTTGGGCAACGGCATCCACAGCATGAAAGAAAAAGCCAATATGGTCTTTACCCATCTCGGTGAGAAGAAACAACCTGAAGAAATCAGGATGACGGAGAAACAGGTACTCGAAATTTCCGGCAAGTGTGCCAAATGCCACCAATCGGAATATGCGAAGTGGCAATCCGGAGGTCATTCGGCCACTTATGCCGATATTTTCATGAACGGAAAACACAATCAGGAAGAAACTCCATATTGGGGTTGCCTGCGTTGCCATGGAATGTTTTATGAAGGAAATATAAAAACATTGCTCCAAAAACCAGAAAAAGCTGACGGACCCTGGAAATTAACGGATATGAAAAAAGCTACTGAACCGACTATGCCCTGCCTGGCTTGCCACACTGTTCATACTGAAAATGAAGTGCTCGGGCGACCACTACGACTAGATATTCCAAAGGAAATTTTTTACGGAAGATCCTCCAGAAATCCTTCTATCACATGGTACATCCGGGCCGACAGAAGGCATTTGCAGGCAGATAAACTGATGAAGATTACTATGTTTGATAAAGACCAGGCGGTGCAAGTTTCAGACGATCCGGCAAATAAACTCTGCGTTCAATGCCATTCGCCGAACTTCAAACACCAAACCGGTTCGGAAGACGACCGCACACCAACCGGGGTACACGAGGGTATTTCTTGTCTGGCCTGCCATGTGCCACATTCGAACGATGCACACAATTCGTGCAAAAACTGTCATCCGGGTTTCTCAAACTGTGGCCTCGACGTAACTAAAATGAACACCACTTTTGCTGATATCAACAGCCCGAACAATATTCATTCGGTAAGCTGCAGCAATTGCCACAAGGATAAAGTTTCCGGAAAGTTCCGAAAGAAATGACTTTGGATTTCAAAAGCGGAATTAGAAGTGTTTGGCTATGTATTTTAAACCGTCAAGAGTCAGGTTCTCGTCTGTTATTTGAATTTTGGAAGATACATTTTGCAAAACAGACGACAGGCCACCTGTAGCAATAACCGTAAGCTTTAAGCCAAGCTCTTCCTCGGTACGGCAAACTATTGAATCCACCAATCCGGCGAAACCTATAACCAGCCCTGCCTGAATGGCATGAATCGTATTTTCGCCCAAAACGGATGGTGGCGCAACCAATTGTACATCGTGTAACTGGGCCGTACTTCCGGTAAGTGATTTAAGGGCAGTTAGCAATCCGGGAGCAATAGCAACTCCAAGTATTTTACCTGTTTTGCTGATTGTAGAAAAAGTGAGCGCTGTACCAAAATCAATAACCATACAAGGTCCGCCGTAACGTATATATGCCGCGGTGGCATCGGCAACGATATCAGTACCTATTTCATAAGGATTTAATACTTCAACTGGCAGCTTACTGTAAATGGAAGGTTCGACCAAAACCGGAGAATGGTTAAGCATCTGGACAAGCATTTCACTGAAAGGTCTTATCAGACTTGGGACCACACTGCTAAGTATCGTTTTAGTGATTCCTGATTTATCTATTTCTGAACTGGTAAACAGCGATCTGAAAATTACTTCATATTCATCAGATGTTTTTGACCAATCAGTTTGTATTCGCCATATTTTCAACCAATTATCCTGTTCTGATATTCCGAATACAATGTTGGTATTGCCAATGTCGATGGATAAAACCATTTTTTCAATTTTAATTTTCGATGATTAAATTGCAAAATATTAATCTTTCAAAGTTGTAAAAATTAGTGCTTTCTGATAACAAAAATAAAAATCAATCGTTAGAAAAGGTATCTCTTGATATTATAAGTTTTTTTTCTAAATTTGGTTACTCTGGAAAACCATCGGAGTTTATAAATGGAATGCTAAATGAATTTGATTTTTTTCAGGGAAAACATTTACGATAAATCCATATATTTACAGTATGCCAAACACAAAAAATCCACTGATATTTGTCGTTGAAGACAATCAGATGTATAACAAGCTGGTAGTCAGCTACCTGAAAACAAATAAATTTACTTTGGTTGAATCTTATCTTTCGGGAGAAGATGCATTAAAAAATATGGATAAAAATCCGGATATCGTTATTCAGGATTATTTATTAGAAGGGATGACCGGCATCGAGGTGCTCATCAAAGCTAAAAAAAGCAATCCAAACGTCGAGTTTATTTTTCTCTCCGGTCAGGATAGTATTGATATTGCCATCAACAGTATGAAGTATGGAGCCTATGATTACATTGTGAAAGACCAAATGGCCCTGCAAAAACTGGTGAACAAGATTAATAAAATTAATTCGGTGACCGAATTGGTAAAATCAAATAAACGGTACAAAATCGGAGTAGTACTTTTTTTTATTGGCATTGGCCTTTTTATAGTTCTCGCCATTGCTTTGGCAATCATGTATCCTCAAATATTTTGATGATTTCCGGGATCCGGTTTTTCAGGATCATCACATACCAAAATTTTTAAAATCTTTTTATCCTGATAAAAGTGTAATCAAAAATCATTTTTATCCTGATAAAAGTGTAAAATAGTTCAGTTTTATCCTGATAAAAGTGTATTCCAAAACCAGATTTTGCATTCTTACGAGGGCGATTTTTCGAAACATGCACCACGCGAGGTAGTTCCTCGCATACGAATGGTTTGGCAAAGTATCCCGTCGCAGTTAGCAAAAGAAAACAAGAAATTCGTATTTGGTGTAATTCGTGAAGGTGCACGTGCAAAAGATTTTGAACTTGCCATTCAGTGGTTGGTTGACAGTGGATTAATTCTGAAAAGTCACCGCATTTCTAAACCCGCATTGCCGTTGATTGCTTATCAGGATTTATCGGTTTTTAAACTTTTTTTGCATGATGTTGGTCTGCTGGGAGCAATGGCTGGTTTAAATGTCAGGTCGCTGATTGAAGGAAATGCCGTATTTACCGAGTTTAAAGGCGCACTTGCCGAGCAGTTTGTAATGCAGCAACTGCGCCTTAAAACTGAAAGTTACATTGGTTACTGGACCAACGAAAGAAGCACTGCCGAAGTTGATTTTGTTGTTCAGGATGGAGCGGAAATAATTCCAATCGAAGTTAAATCAGGCGAGAATTTACACGCGAAAAGTTTCAAACTTTTTTGTGAAAAATTTAAGCCAGGAAAGGCAATCCGGACATCAGTAGCCCCATTTATAAAGGAGGAATGGATGACGAATATTCCCCTCTACGGAATCATTTAGCAATCACTCAAACAGCGATTCGTCCAACGGACAATTGAAGTTTGCGGCGATGGCGCGCAATTGAGCATCACTCAGGCTTTGCTTAACTCCACCGGCTGCCATGACCCGCAAACAAATTTCGGCAGCTTTTTCAGCCACATCAATGCGGCCAAAAGCTTCGTCGAGGTTTCGGCCACAGCCGCAAATGCCATGAAATTGCCAGACGGCAAGGTTCCGCCGCGAAATGGCATCAGCAGTAGCCCGGCCTAAATCCATACTTCCGGCCTAAATCCAAGGTAAAAATTCTACGCCCTGCGGAAAAACAACCACACATTCAGCATGACTTTGCCAAAGCAGTTTGCTCAGGCTTTTCGTATCCAGATTGGCAACCGCATAAGTTAATGCAATTATGCTGTTTGGGTGGGTATGAATGAATGCAAACGATGTGTTGTCCGATTTTTCCTTAATACGGCAATGCGACAACAAGTGCGAAGGAAGTTCTGAAGTCGGCGCCCCAACGGGTTCGTAGCCCCAAAGTAACTGGTAAACTTCGCCTTTTTCGTCCATCTCGATCACACCGATATTCTTTTCAGGAAAAACCTCGATATTGCGTAAAAACCGTCCGGTTCCGGAAACAAGAAAGCGTTCACCGGCTATTTCGGGCATAGCCATGGGCAGTTTCACCCAATCCGACTTGGGCTGAAATTCGTTGAAATATTCATAATTTTCCGGATTTAAGCGAAGGCTGATGTTTCCACCATTCGATTCGGCCCATCCACGGCGAGCCATGTCGCCACTGGTTTTTTTGATTTCGTCGATTAGTTTTTGCATATTATTTTTTGGTTTCAATTTTTATGAATTTCAATTCCCCATCACCGCAATCCTGTTTCCGCTCTGGTGTCTGATCGTCAGGATTCCGCCCTTTTCAAGCGGTTTCCATCTCCAGCCTTCCCGATCAGTCTGATCCGTTTCCGGAATTTTATTTTTATTTACCAGAACTGATTCAGGTTTTTGGGTCATCCGAATCGTTTCCGTTGATTTTTCATCAAAAGTACGGTAATTCATCAAAGTAATTTTTATCCGGTCAGCCGGTGCTTCAGACCCCCAGAATTTGTTGAGGGACGGCGGATATTCCATCAGTTGAATCACCGAAGTTGAACTGAGCAAATGATTCTGGTCGGCAGGAGCCAGTTCCGGCCAAAAAGCCATTGCCCGCAGAAAGTGGCGAACGTAATCGCCGTAACCGTCAGTCATCCACACCTCGTCGCGCGGGTAACAGTTCTTGCCATCATCGTCAACCATGTATGTTGCCCAACTCAGTTGCCGGGTCGCATTTTTAACAAATGAATGATCGCCGGTCAGGGCAGCGTATTGCAATTCGGCTGATGCCTGTCGCGAACTGTGGCTGTTCCCCGGGGTTTGGTAGGCCGTTTGTTCATTCACCACAATTACCCCGTATTTTTCCCATTCCTTATTTCCAAGCATCGTATAAACCCAATCGAATATCCCCTTTACTTCGGTTTTCCAATTCGGAAAATATTCGGGGTGGTTCATCATGAACTGGGCAAAAGTGACGGCGTTGATCTGGGTGTCGCTCCAACCTGGAATATCTTCGAAAAATGGTCCCCATTTGTTGGTTTTCAGCGGATAGTTTTTCATCCAGTTCAGGAGTTTGTCAAACGCCATTTGGTAGTTTTCAACATCACCTGATTTCAATTCAATCAGGTTTAGAAATAATTCCATCGTACCCGACCAGTTGCTGGTATAGCTGCTTAACTGGTCATCCTGTCCACTACCCGAATTGTGTTTCAACTTGCCAATTTCTCCGGAAATGGCATTCACTTTAAACGGCAGCGGCGAATTGTTTTCATCGCCAACCTTGATTTGTTTCGAAAGTGTATTGGCAATTTTTATGGCAGCTTCCAGATAACATTTGTCGGTAATGTTCGGATAAGTTGTGGTATTGGTCATTTTGAACAATTTCACCAGTTCCAACCCGAACGAACCGGCTTTGTCGGGCTGGGTAAAGCCGGGACCAATCACCATATCGCCATCATAAATTCCGGAGTAAACCAGGGTGTTGTACGGATAAGGGATATTGGGCCAGGCCGCATCAGCCTGCGAAAGCGAATGGGTAAGGTAATAATCGGCAATGAATTTCATTTCTTCCTTCACTGTCTCGTCTCCGGAATATCCGTAATACAAATTCCACGACGACAATGCCATTGCAAACTGATCGCCTCCAATGCCACGCCGGTCGTTAAAATCGCCCCGCCAAACCTGGTGGTTCATGTAATATGGCAGGCCGTTTTTGTCGGTACGCATGGTATTCCAGAAATTCCAGACCTTTCCGATTACAAAATCGTACGATTTGCCCAGATCGGTCGAGTGCCAGGGCAAAATAGTTTGATCGGACGAATTCAGATGAATCGGATGGTACAGCAGTTTTTCGGTAGTAACGGTTTCCTGAATGACAGATTGGGCCGAACTGGCTTTTTGACCCCAAAAGATTATGGTGAAAGTCAAAAAAATATAAACTGGAATTTTGGTTTTCATAGAGAATACTTTGAAAATTTCTATTTGTTCTTCAATTCAATGTTTGCCCACAGATTACTGGCCGATAGTTCAACTGATTTCCGGAGAAATTCAGTTGCAGCTTTTTCATCGCCCAGTCCACGAGAGCCAAGTCCTTTCAGTAAATACGCGTTTGATAGTTGCACATTTGCAGCTTCCTTCTCTCCGAATTTGGCAAAGAAATCAACTTCCGAACCTTTGTTTATCCGTTTGTTGCCCGCTTCAATTAAGACATTAAAACGTTCGATGGCTTTTGTTTTGTTGCCAAGTTTCAGATCGCTTAATCCCTGGTAATACGCAATGTAGTCAGACTCTTTGATGGATTGATCCACTGACATCGCAAAATAGGTTTTGGCTTTAGCTTTATTCCCGAGTGCCTCATAAGCGAGTCCAATGAAATAATTAACCTGGGGACTTCGTTCATCGCCGGTTCTGGCTTTTGAATTTTCAGGAGTCTCATTGCACGCCAGGAATTGTTCCAGCGCAAGTTGGTACTTTTTCTGTTCAAGGTATTTCTTACCCAACAGCAAGTGGGCATCAACGGTAATGTCCCTAACCCTTGAACTCCCTTCACGGAAATGGAAAGTACTTTTACTCAGATATTCCACCGCTTTTTCAGACTCTCCGGCCAGATTCAGGACCATAATTTCGCGCACAAAAGCATCGTCGCGTTGCTTCACAACTTCATTGCTGCCTTCAAAAAGCCGGGCTCTTTTTTCAATCGGGGCATTACTTAATTCATAGAGTGGATCCAACTCTGAGTAATAGATCGGCTCATCCTTTTTAAGCGCAAACGCTTTTTCGTAAGCGGCTATTGCTTTCGGAATATCCTTCGAATACTGATAATATCCCCAACCCAGGTTTCTCCAGGCAATGGCCAGCGACGGATCCTGTTTTACGGCCATTTCCCAGTTTTCAATAGCTTTCTGAGGTTGCTTGTCGTACAGTAAATTGCCCAGGTAATAATGCGGTTTTGCATCTTCCGGATGATAGTTGGATGCCAGGTTCAGAACCTTTTCATCTTCCAGCCTGAACGGGAATCCATAATCTACAGACAAAGCAGATGCTTCTTTGAAGTACTTTTCCGCTTCGGTTTTATTCCCTTTTTTATCCTGAAGATATCCCAAATAATAGCTGATCATCTGGTTTTTTCCGTTAAAACGGCGAAGGACATCTTCTGATTCATCAAAAAGTCCGTCGTTCAGATAGCCAACTGCCAGCTCAAGATAGTTTTGGTCAAAATCCCTCATTTTCCGAGTAAGCGCTTCCATAATACTGGCAGCTTTTGTCTCGCTTCCGGATTCCTTTGCAATCAGATAAGCTTCATTGGCTGCCCTGAAATCGAGCGGATCTTTTTCTACAATACCGGCCATTGTTGCTTTTGCACCTTCAAAATCGCCCAGTTTTCGCTGGATGGAAGCTTTCAGGTTGATGGCGCTGTTATTATTGGCGTTGGTTGACAGCGACTCGTTGATCTGCCCCAGCGCTTTTGCGAAATCACCTTTCATGCAGGATATCCGTGCCAGTTCGAGGTACGCCGCAGAGTGGAAAGCGTAATCCCAGCTTGCCCGGTAAAGGGTGTCAACCGCTTCATCGTACAACTCAAGTGCCTTTAAAGTCAGGCCTTGCAGGTAAAGCGCTTCACAGTTTGCCGGCCTGGTGTAATCTTTGGTCAGCCTTTTTATGGCGGCGCCAAAATAGTTGCGTGCAATGTTATATTCCCCGTTTTTGAGATGAATATTTCCGACCGCAACATTGGTGCGGATATCCGACGGATCGCGTTTCAGGGCTTCTTCAAAATAATTCATAGCGTTCAGTGTCGGATTATAGAATTGCAAAATCCGGCTGCCAGCCAGGTACAATTCCTCGATCGTCTGCATATCTTTTGGAAGGACCGGTTTTTTGACTTCTTCGGGCAGCTTTCCTCCTTCGTCCCTTTTAACCGGCTGGTAGGAAACCAATACTTCGTTGTTTTCCAGATTGATCATTTCGGTATAGAGGTCGGTCAAATCAAATGATCCGTCAATTATAACTGAACCTGTAAAAGCAGTTTCCGGCGAAATCTCCACCGTTTTCTCAAAGATTACTGCATCTTTTCTTTTCAGGATAATCTTCGCTTTGCTTACTTTTTGGGTTGAATAGTATCCCAGAAAGACTTTGTTGTCTTCGCGTTTTTTCAGGTTTACCGCACCGTTGAGGTTCGCATTTTTGAACCCCTGAATATCCTTTACCGGATACCAGTATTGTTTGAAAGTTTTCACCTCGTAAGGCTTGATCCAACTGTAATCTGGCTGGTTATCAGAAAAAGCGCCAACCATAATCTCCACATAAGGCCCGTCATTTTCAGTCAGTTTTCCTTCGGTGGCCTGGCCGCGTTCACCAGAACCCCATTCCCATAATTTGGCTCCTTTCACAATGTTGTGATCGCCAATATGCACGGTTCCGGCTTCTTTTCCATGATCGTAAGCGCCCATGAAATCTTCTTTCAGGTCGTAAGCGAAGTAGGAATTTTGATTGACTGAGTTTTTCCACCAACTGATATCCACTCCTTTTGTGAAATCCTCGCCATTATATATTTCTTTGGCAACAGGCCAATGGGCAAAACTATTTTTGGCATGGTAGGTAACTGTATTTACACTGGGCGGGAAAATTACCTGATAATCTTTGTTGGTATGGGCTGCCACGTTTGCCCAATACAAAAAAGTGTTGGTGTAAGGAGTCGGATTGTGAATTTTCACCACGGTTTGGTAATACGATTTGCCGGGGAACATGGTAATTCCAATGGTCCACCGCATCCGGTGACGAGGTTCGGTTTCGCCAATCCAGATGGTTTTGCTGCCGTCTGTATTTTCAGCAAGATCATAGTCAACCGGAAGCATGGTTGAGGCCCGGTGGTGATGGATTACGCACCATTCAATTCCTCCGGAAACCCAGGCGCCGGTCATGCCGATGTTGGATGGTTTGACGACATTATTTTTGTAAATGAAATTATTTCCGTTGGTTTTGTCGGTTCCGTAATACAGTTTTCCTCCGATTTCAGGGGTTACACACAACTTGATGTATTCGTTTTCCAGAATTAATGCTTTCCACGCATGATCTTCCTTTTCATTGGAAATCATGTCGTTCAGCCGATATGGATAGATTATTTTTGAGGCGCCCTGGTAAGACTCACCCTTAAAAAACATCGGGTTTTTATCGGGTGGCATGACCCGATAGGTTGGAAGTACCCATTTTTGCGCCGAAAGCTTGACCTGGGCAAAGAGGTTTTGAACGCTAAATAGCCCGATAATAGTCAGGCAAAGAAAAAGCCTGGTTTGATTAGTAAATTTAGGTTTCATTGTGCTATTTCAGTTTTTTAAGTTGTGGGTTTCCAATAATTGCCTTCGTTGGGTAATGGCTATTCGAGATAATACCTATGGCATTTGTAGCCTCTATCCACCGCTGTGGCGATAACACAAAATAATTATCTCCGGCTTCGGTTTTAAACCTATCGAATTCGATAGGTTTAAAATTTTCGTTGTTAAGACTTTCCCATAATCCGATAAAACTAATCGTGCTACGGCTTCGCATCCAATTATTAATGATAGAAAAAGGTTCGTTTTCATTCCTGTATTTAGCTATATCTGTCAGGGAAATATATTCCGTTTCATTATTAGAAATAATATTCACGGTTGTTCCTTGAACAACCAGTGAAACTTTAGGCTGCTTTGCCATTATTTGTTTTATTTAAAAGTTAACTCATCAGCATTATTCGTCGTAATCATTCCGTTATAGGTGCTGGTCACTTTGATGCCGTGAATGACGAAGTTTTCGAGTGAAACGCCTTTGATCCGGTGGGTTTCGTCGAAGCCCAGCAACTGTGAATACGGGAATCGTTCTCCTTCAACCGTAATATTCCGGAAGCGGATATCTTCAATTTTGCCACGTTTTTTGTCTTTGGAATATTGAGAGAACAGGATTTTGAAATCAATCAGCCAGCCCTGCGAATCTTCTACACGGATATCTTCGTAAAGTACATTTTTTACAATCGCACGATCACCATTGTGAATGGTAAAAGTTCCTTCAGGCCCTTCGACATGGATCAAATCACAATTTTTGAAAGTCACATTTTTGATGGTGTCGCTTCGGGTTTCGAAGCCTATTTCGAGGGCATTTCCCCACGCACCGTTCCACATCACCGAATTTTGAACGACTACATCGTTAACCGTAAAACTACTGTTGAATTTGGTAAAATAATTCACTCCTGATTTAATGGCAATGCAATCGTCTTTGGTCCGGATGAAACAGTTATTCACCAAAACATGCTGCGAACCAACGATATCAATTCCATCGTCCCAATCATTTTCTGATACTATTTTCAGGTTGTTATAAGTCACATGACTGGATGCAGTTGAGGCACAACTCCAGTGACGGCTTTCGGTCAGAATAATTCCCTCGACCAGCACGTTTTTGCATTGGTTGATTTCAATGGGCCGGTGCTCGCCTTTCAGATAACGACTGTTATCCAGAATTCCACGACCTGTAATTTTGATATTCTGAGCTTTATCTGTCATAAAGTGGCCCCGCACAATCGCGCCTCCTTCGATATAAACCGTTTGATTGCTTTTAATGAAAACTTCGCCAGGGTAATGAATTTTTCCGGCTTCGAAGAAAATGACGTTTTTGTCGGCCTTGTCCGGAATGTTGGATTCCAGCGGATTTGCAAAAATGAAAAGCGGACGTTTGATGTTCTTATTGATTTCAACGCTTAGGTTTTCTGGGTTATCCAGAGAAAACCGGACTTGATTTCGGTAAAGTTCTCCGGCAATATTCCGGCTTTTGGGGCGAATGTCGAAAGTGTAAACCGGTGAAAGAAACGTAATCTTAATATCCACTTTTCCTTCAAATGAGAAATAGGCTACCGCCGCTGTGCGGGTATTGTAAACGAAAACCGGTTGTCCGTTAACTTCAAGTTCAAATTCCGGAGCAGCCTCAGCATCTTGAGGGGCCGGATAGGTAATCAGGTTGGTTGCATGGCTGCAAATTGCCATGAGAATAATTAAAATTGGCAGCAGATTTTTCATTTTGGTTAAGTCGCGGTTTTAAGAGTTTTACTTAATTTGATTTAAAGAAATAGGAATTGAAACCATAAAAACTAGTTGTTCAAGTTCATTTAAAAGAGCGTCATTGCGGGGCACGAAGCAATCTCATACTATTGGTAACCTGTGCGTTATGATTGCTTCACTTCGTTTGCAATGACTAAAGCCGCTTTTTGAAGGGCCTCATTATTTAAATTTCATATCTATTGAATTCACACTGCCATTGCCTTTTACCTCGGCATATCGTGATTGGTTAACCAGATCAATTACTACCGGAACTTTCCTCCCGTTAATGGTAGCTATTGCACTTTTCAATTTCTCCGGAATCGGTACCCGCAGCGAGAACCGGTTAAATTTCCCTTCGGTAGTTATCCTTACCTGATTGCTTTTTGGGCTGAATGTGTAATCATACCTGACTTGGTTTCCGTCGCTACCATATCCCACATTTACGCTTGTTTGGTTTACTCCTGCAAAATACCAGCGTGGCGAAATCTCCACTTCCTGAAACAAAATGCTTTTATCGACCACACCTGCCAGGCCTTCTACCAAAGCGCTCACAAAAGCTGCCTGTCCCCATTCACTGGGAATGGCTTCTTTTTGCGCGGTGCCATCGGCATTGACGCATCCGGGCAGCTTTCCATCGTTTTTATTCATTATCTGCTGAAGAACTTTGAGTTGCTCAACAGCATACTTTTCGTATCCGTTCTGAAAAGCAGCTTTGGTAAGTTCTCCGCCCACCAATGGCAAAACAGCTCCATTCATATATTCGCCTACTGCATAATTCCCGAAATGTGGCGCGATAAATGGATAAATCCCAAACCACGGTGCGACCGATTCATTTTTGGTTTTTTCGCCTATCTCCTGATAGGTTTTAATGATGGATGCGGCCATTTCAGGAGTTGTTACACCACGATTCATGGAGTAGGTATTCGACAATCCGATGGAATTAATTGGATCAGTTTTAATTTGTGCAGGGACGGGTTCTTCAGGAATGAAGTGGGAATAATACTTTCCGTTCCAGCAAACCGTATTCAGTCGCAATAGAAACAAATCTCCCTGTAAACTCCATTCCTTGGCTGTTTCAGTTTGGCCGACAGCTTCAAATAATCGGGATAATTGTTTGCTAGCCTGAAACATTCCGCTGTTGTCGCCGTGCATAATTCCTTTGGGAGTTTCCAGCGTATTCCCGATGTGGTAAAGCAGCCGGTCGACACTTTTCAGCGAATCGGGTTGAGAGGTAAAATCCCAGGTGTCAATGGAGTAGGGGCGTTTAACCAATAAATTCTTTGAAGACCAACGTAATGGATCGGTCATTTCGTATTTCATTCCCTTGACCAGAGTTGGCAACCATTGCTTCAGAAAAGCCTGATCGCCTGTAGTTTGCCAGTTGGTATAAACGCCTTCGATCAACAAATATTCGAGGTCGGCCTCAATGGGCATCCGGAAAAAGAAAACTTGATTGTTGACATCTACAAAATAGAATTCGTTATCGAAACAATTGGTAAAGAACAACTGACCTACATTTTTATCTTTATACGAATCCCAATAATCGAAATACATGCCTTTTTCGGTTTGCCTGCCCATGAAAAAATCGAGGTAGCTGGCCATGTCCTTTTCCCAGTATTTGTATGCTTTCATGGTGTGGATGTGATCCCGGATCCACGGAACGAACATCAGCCGCTCCTTTCCATCAAGGGTCACTTTTTTGACCCATTCACCTTTATACAAGTCACTTTTAAGATCGTTCAACAAGGTCGCGTAAACTTCTGAACCTTCTCCAAAAGTGGCCTGGGCTTTTATTCCGGAGAAAAAAGGAAAAAGGAAAATGGAAAGGAAAGAAATGGAGAGAAAGAGTTTTTTCATATTGGTTGGTTTAGGATTTAAATTTAGCAAAAAGCGATGGCAGTCAACTGCTGCCACCGCTTTTTTTATACAAATGAAAGGTTTGTGTTATAGATCGATTTATTTTTATTGGTAGGGCAAATTACTTTTCTTTGTTCCGTATTCTGCTTTCAGAACTTCAATAACCACATAGTTGCTATTGCCACGCCAGGGAAGGGTGTGCAGGTATTCTTTGTATTTGAGTTCAACATTCTTTCCGCTGTTTCGTTCCAGAATTGAAGCAATGCTGTCGCTGGTAACGCTGAACTCAAATTCGTTGCTTTGCAATGCGCCCGGGGTTGCAGACTTAAAGCCATCCTGAATCAATCGTCCTTCGTAAGTTTTAAAAACATATCCCTTTTTTACAAAGAAATTGAGGCTCCCGGCTTTGACGCCTTCGCCAAAAACAAAATAGTACCGCCACCAGAATGACAGGGCCAGAATAAGAATAACTGATAATATAACGATCCGTAAAATCTTTTTCATTTTTTGAAAATTATGATTTTGAAAATATTTATAAATCCAGAACGCAAGGTAATTTCTTCAATTATAAAGGTACAAATTCTATTGTTTTATGAATCGAATAGCACGATCGAAGGAAAAGATTTCTTTGCAAGTTTCGAATGTTTTTCCTATCAGATAAAACTAATAACTTGCTTCCGGCGAACCGAAAGAAGTTTTAAAAATACTAAGAAAATGCTGTTGATTTATCTCATACAACATTTCTTGTATTTTTTTCCGCTTCCGCAAGGACAATCATCGTTTCGGCCAATTTTTTCGGAAATGACAGGTACTGAAGTTTTTGGTGGTTGGTATGAATAATTATCATTGTCTTTTTTATAGCCAGACCAGGTATTTAAAATATCATCATACAATTCAAAAATAGTGTGAATCTTTCTTTTGTGACTGTACTTCGGCAGCGTGTTTAAATAGTTCTCAACAGCATCAAAATCACCATTAATTCCAAGAGCCACGTACCCTTTTTCGTAGAGGGTTTCAATTATTGGCAACAATTCGGGTAATTGGCAATCAATTACATCTCCAATGGCTAAACCCAAAAATTCAGAATCTATTAAATTGTCATCAATTGATGCTTGTGAGAAAACCGTAAAAACCTCAGCAAATACAGTAATTACCTCATCCCTTTTTTCGGGACAATGCAGCACTATTTGACAAAGTGCATCTGTGGCAGCAGATTTGCTAAATGTGTCAATCCCTGGAGTGAGTACAAATTGCTTAAGGATGTTGGGATTGTTCTTCCCCAATCCGTACAAACATTGCCAAATAGTAGCTGTAATGTGATCTCCTAACCAGAAATTTAAAATATCTCTGTCAAATGAAAGAAATGAAAGAATGATTGGCAAACATTCTTCTGCTTTAATTTCATTCAGTAATAAGATGGCATGCAACAGTAAATTATGCGTTTCTTCGGAATATTTCAGTTCATGAAAATAACTGTACCTGATAACACTGTCGTTGATTACCTTTTCGAGATCTTCAATAAGCGTGGCTCGTGGCAGATCAATAATTTCGCGAAGCAGGTGGCGGGGAATTTTTAATCCATAGTGGTAAAGGTTCTCAATTTCAGTATGGTTGAATTTTGGAGCTGTATTTTCACTTGTTCCAGGTAATTCCTTTTGTACTATTGGCGTAATGCGCTGCCTGGATTCTTCTTCCCAACGATTTCCGGCATTTTTCAACCGAAGAGGAAACAGGAATCTTTCGGCTTGAATGGTAATGTCAGAGTCTGGATCAATTTGCTTTAGTATCTTCAGTCTGTTTTCAGCCAATTCCTGATTTTCGATGCCTGCAAAATATCGGATCACTACTTTGTAATAATTGGTCACCTCTGACAGATGAAATAAATCCCTTTCGGGATATAATAGTTTGATTTCCATCGCTTCACCTAATACCTCAGGCACTTTCCCAAAATCGCCATTGTCGATCAATATATTTGCCTGGTTGATCTTTGCAAACAAATAGTCAGGATGTTCAGAAACTAACCAATCATTTACCTCAATAGCTTTTTTATAATTTCCCAGTGTGTTATAAGCAACAACCAAATAATTCTTGAGTATTGGGACGGTTGGGTGTTGAATGATGAGATGGGTAAGCTTATCAACGATTTTTTTATTTTTTTTGTCCTGACATTCATAGCCCAAAGTTTCCAATTGTTGATGCAATTCAGGAGTAATACCCATTCGTTTGTTTTGAAATTGAGAATCTGTTGTGATCTTATACCCTAATTTTATCAAATGATCTTTCATGGTTTTTGCTTTAAATCTGATGCAACAATATTAGTAGTTTCTGTGGAATTTGTGCCGATATTCAAGCAACAAAAAACCCCCTTCCGGCGAACCGAAAGAGGGTTTTTTGATCAATTATAATACAACCAAGTTGCATTGTACTCCAGTTATTTCATATTAACTCCAGACAAAGTATTTATTTCTTCCTCTTCATTTCTCTCATTTCAAAAAGCTCCTCCGTTGTTATAACATTATGGAATCCCTTTTGAATTAATCCGTTTCTCAGCACTTTGTCTCCTGACCAGATTTTACATTTAAAGAACATGGAAAATGCAAGGTAAGGTGTGTCTTTTGAATCAATATCAGAAACCAATTGTTCTGCGTTGAGCCATTTGGATTGAGGAATATGAATGCCTGACAAAAAGGATATAGGTTTAGTTACCTTATTTTCAACACTTACGACTTCAGTTAAAGTCATTTTAGAAATTGAGGAAATCTTCTTGTGGTATTTTATAGTTTCGGTCAGCAAGAAATCAGGAGCAAGAAATTCAAAAATGCCTTTTGAGTTGAGCAACAAATCTGCAATCTTACTATTCGTATTTAAAATAGCACTGAAGACAATATTTGCATCAACGATTACCTTCATTTAATGAATTTGTTCCGGTTCTTTGCCCACCAGTTTTCATTAAGTTCATCTGCCAGGTTGTCTGCATCTTCTTGCGTTGCCTTGCTTTTTGAGGTTATTTCAAGGTAATCAAGGTAGTCCATAATCCGTTGAAATCCTAAAGAGTCAATCTTTGGAGAAACCTTAATAACAATTTGATTACTTGTTCTTTCAACTATCATATCAAAGATTTTTATTCAAAAGTACGCCAAAATGATTAAATTTACAAATAGGAAGATTTGTGTTCCTGATATTACCATGCTGAAACCAATATCTTGCTAACGCAAAAAACCCCCTTCCGGCGAACTGAAAGAGGGTTTTTAAAATTTATGTATTGAAGGGTATGTGCAGTAGATTACATCATTCCGCCCATGCCGCCACCCATTCCACCGCCCATTGGCGGCCCAGATGGTTTGTCTTCTTTTTCTTCAACCAATACGCATTCGGTAGTCAGGAACATACCGGCAATTGATGCGGCATTTTCCAGCGCGATGCGGGCAACTTTAGCAGGATCGATTACCCCGGCTTCGTAAAGGTTTTCGTAAACATCGGTGCGGGCATTGTATCCGAAATCGCCTGTTCCTTCCATTACTTTCTGAACAACAACAGCGCCTTCTTTTCCTGAGTTGAAAACAATCTGGCGCAAAGGTTCCTGAATGGCGCGTTTTACGATTTCGATACCAGTGGTTTCGTCGTCGTTTTCGCCAACTAAGCCTTCCAGAACTGCAATGCTGCGGATGTAAGCAACACCACCGCCGGGAACGATTCCTTCTTCAACAGCAGCACGGGTCGCATGCAAAGCATCGTCAACGCGGTCTTTTTTCTCTTTCATTTCAACTTCTGAAGATGCGCCAACATATAGTACAGCAACGCCACCTGACAGTTTTGCCAAACGTTCCTGAAGTTTTTCCCTGTCGTAATCGGAAGTAGTTGTTTCGATCTGTTTTTTGATTTGGTTCACACGTGTTTTGATGGCAGCAGGATCGCCGGCGCCTGCAACAATAGTTGTTTTTTCCTTGTCAACAGTGATTTTTTCTGCTTTTCCGAGCATTTCAAGGGTAGTATCTTCCAGTTTCATACCCTTTTCTTCGGTAATTACCACACCACCGGTCAAAACAGCAAGGTCTTCGAGCATTTCTTTACGGCGGTCGCCAAAGCCCGGAGCTTTCACTGCACAAACTTTCAGCGAACCACGTAAACGGTTTACCACCAAAGTAGCCAATGCTTCACCATCAACATCTTCGGCAATAATCATCAGCGGGCGGCCAGTCTGAGCCGATTGTTCCAGAATTGGAAGCAAATCTTTCATGGTGCTGATTTTTTTGTCGTGGATCAGGATATACGGATGATCCATTTCAGTTGCCATTTTTTCGCCATCGGTAATGAAATAAGGAGAAATATAACCACGGTCGAATTGCATACCTTCCACAACATCCACATAAGTTTCAGTTCCTTTGGCAGCTTCTACTGTAATTACCCCTTCTTTATTCACTTTTTCCATTGCTTCAGCAATCAATGCTCCAATAGCGCTGTCGTTGTTGGCGGCAATTTTGGCAATCTGTTCAATTTTCTTGAAGTCGTCGCCAACATTCTGAGCCTGATTTTTGATGCTTTCAACCACTTTGATCACGGCTTTGTCGATACCACGTTTCAAATCCATTGGATTTGCACCTGCAGCAACATTTTTCAAACCAACTGAAATTATTGATTGAGCCAAAACAGTTGCAGTTGTTGTTCCGTCACCTGCGTCATCGCCGGTTTTGCTGGCTACTTCTTTCACCATTTGAGCGCCGATGTTTTCGTAAGGATTCGAAAACTCAATTTCTTTTGCAACAGTAACACCGTCCTTGGAGATTTGTGGCGCTCCAAATTTCTTTTCAATAACCACGTTGCGGCCTTTTGGTCCGAGGGTTACCTTTACTGCATCAGCCAATTTGTCAACTCCTTTTTTCAGGAGGTCGCGGGCTTCGATATTGAATTTAATTTCTTTTGCCATTTTTAATTCTTTTTAAAATGTTATTAATCAGTTATTCAGCAATAAATAAAACATCAGTTTGCGACATCAACAGGTAATCGGTTCCGTCAATGTTTAATTCAGTTCCGGAATATTTACCGTAGAATACTGAATCACCAACCTTGATTTCCATTGGTTCGTCTTTTTTAGGTGAACCAACCAAAACTACTTTACCAACTTGTGGTTTTTCTTTTGCCGAATCAGGAATAATGATTCCGCTAGCTGTTTTCTTTTCTGCTTCCTTAGGCTGTACCAATACTTTGCCAGCAAGGATTTTTCCTTTTAAATCTGCCATTTCAAATTATTTTTAGATGTTAAACTTATATTTTAAAAATTTTCGTCTTCCTGTTTTAGCAGATACTATGCCAAAGAAGATATTGCCAAAAGTGATGGAAGAATTTGGACATTTTTGCATTCTGAAATGGCACGAAACCTGCAACTGTATCGTAATGCTCTGAATTAATAGACTTTGTGCTGCTTTGGGCGGCCTGTCATTTTGCGTGTCAGACTGTCAGATTAATAAACTTCCACATTTGAAATAACCGGACAAGCTTTTGAATCAGCAATTAAAATCCGTACTTTTTGTGCCTCAACCGGATTGATACGCAAAATGCGTTTGTACCCGATGGTTGTTCCCTGTGCCACTTCCTGCCAGTTACCATCTTTTTCAATTTCAACTGTGAAGTTTTTTACACGTTGCCCAAGTTTGATGTACTCCTGAACAAGTACATAACTGATCAATTTCCTTTCACCAAAATCAATTTCCAGATTGCCTGTTTTGATCTGATCGTTGGTTGCCCAGTAAGTTTCTTTATTTCCGTCGGTCGCCATATTTGCTTCATAAAGCGGGGAATTTTCCCGAACAGAAGAAGCTTTGGCGGGTTTGTTTAGTGCCAGATTGGCGCTGAAACGTTCGTCAATCAGTTTTTTCCAACCCTGCAGTGAGGCTACATCAATTTCGTTAATTAATCCACGACGATCGGGAGGAATGTTCAGTATCAGATTGGCGCCACGGCCAACCGAACTGAGATAAATATCGAACAGTTGTTCGGGTGTTTTAACCAGCGAATCTTCTTTGGCATGATAAAACCAGCCCGGACGGATAGACACATCCACTTCGGCAGGTATCCAGCTTGTGCCATTTTCTGTTCCGGTGTTTAAAAGCTTTTCGATGCCGCTTTTGCCTGCATACAGACTGTCCGCAGTTATCGTATTCCAGTTTGTTTCGCCAATAAATCCACTTTCGTTTCCACACCAGCGGATATCCGGCCCGGCATCGCTGAAGAAAATGACATTGGGTTCCATGCCACGAACCAATTTCAAGGTCGTTGGCCAATCGTAATATGTTTTGCCATCTATTTTTCTTCTTTCATTGGCGCCGCCGTAATAACCGTCCCCACCGTTTGCACCATCGAACCACATTTCGAAAACGGGCGAGTGTGCTGCAAATAGTTCTTTTAACTGGTTACGGTAATATTCGACATACGAAGGCGTGCCGTAGTCGGCCCGGTTACGGTCCCAGGGTGATAGGTAAACGCCAAATTTCAGACCTTCAGCGCGACAAGCTTTTTCAACTTCATCAACCACATTTCCTTTCCCGTTTTTATAAGGACTGTTTTTTACCGAATGTTCGGTAAATTGGCTGGGCCACAAACAAAACCCATCGTGATGCTTGCAGGTCAAAACCAGGCCTTTTAATCCGGCTGCTTTAATAGTTTTTGTCCATTGGTTTACATCCATTGAAGTTGGGTTAAAAACCGATTCACTTTCGTCTCCAAATCCCCATTCCTTATCGGTGAACGTGTTGGTAGTGAAATGAACAAAAGCATATTGTTCCATTTCGTGCCAGGCCAGTTGACGGTCGGTTGGAACCGGCAAAACAGGAGCGGGTGGTGTAACTGAATTCCGGCAGGAAGTAATAAGGAATATAAAACATAGCAAGATGATGCCTGGAAAAGATATTGTTCGATTCATGTTGATCTGGTTTTAGATTGGTTGGTCTGGTAAAATTAACAAAAAAAAAGTCTTCAATGGGTTACATTGAAGACTTTCATATCTGGCATGTTCAGATATTACCCTGATGCGATTTCTTTATTTTGTAGTGTCAACAGGAGCAGGAAAAGTTGGCACCTGATTGGGATCAATCGCGTTTTCGATCTTATCTTTAATAGCAGACTCGCCACCTGCCTGTTTATTTTCACCTGCAATAATTGCACTGCCTGTAATGGAAAAGAGTAACAATGCACCAGCTAAAACCCAGGTTGCTTTTTCGAGGAAGTCGGCAGTTTTGCGGACACCCATTATCTGATTGGAAGCCTGAAAATTACTTGCTAAACCTCCGCCCTTTGAGTTCTGAACCAATACGATCAAAATGAGTAAGATACAAGTAATGAATAATAAAACGATAATCAGTGTGTACATGTTAATATGAATTAATTGGTCATTAAATTTTTGATTTTTTCAATCTGACCGGCAAAGTAAGTACTTTTTTCCGGATATTTCAAACTTAATTTTTCAAATATCAGTATGGCTTTTTTATAGTAACCCTGCTGAGAATAGATTAAAGCCAGCGTTTCGGTCACCAAATCATCAGTTTCTTCTTCATGTTGCGGTTGGCTATCCATCGGTGAACCTGATCCGGCATCTTTCATCGGAGGCATCTTTGGCTGTGCCTCCAGAAATTTTTCAATCAAACTTATCTTTTTCCCTGATTTTTCGTGAACCGACTGTGCCGCTTCACCTATCGTTTCTTCTTTGTTTGCTTGTGTTTCCAGTTGATATCCGGGTGGAAATATCATACTATAGATATCAGGCTCTTTGCTCACGGAGGTTTCAGAGGTGCCATCCTGGTTCAAATCAGTTTCGCTGAATTTTTCGTTCAGTAACAGGTATAATTTCCGGCGGTCCTGAATCCGGAGGGCTGCATGAATCAATTCCTGCCCGAAGGACGGATCGTTCAGATTTTTCAGATTTTTCAGATAAAGAATCCATCCAGCCTCGAATGCAGGATGGTGCTCGTTCATCTCTTTCAGGAGAGGAAGTGTTTCCTCATTCAACTTTTCAGGAGCTTGTATGTAATGAATGATCTGCTCGGCTGTCATGGGTTACCAGTTGGCTATTGATGCATTAAAAATGTCGTCAGTCAGTTTTTTTATGATTTCAGTAACAAGGGTTTCTTCAGCATCGCTGAGCGATCGGTTACTGTCAAAATCTTCGAAAGCTGTAAACGTTTTTTCCCAGTCTTGATCGTGTTCTTTATTGTTGGTATATTTTACTTTAATTGACACAGTTAATCTGTTTTGTGCGGCAAGGTCGCCCTCCTGAATATTCATTGGCCTGACTTCATAATCGGTTATCTGTCCGGTGAACTCAAGGTCGCCATTTTCTGAAATCTGGCTGTAAGATGTTTGCCTGATCAGTTTGTCCTGTAATCCATCTGTTAATTGCTGGCTAAGGTTAGGATTTACCAGTCGGGCACGGTTGGGGAAATAGTCCACTGAGAAAGTTTTCACACCAACCATCGGCACTGCACCGGTAAAGGAATAACTGATTTTACATGCCGTAAATACGACCGCAAACAGGAAGATTGAAAACAAGATAAATATGGCGCTCCGTTTTGTCATAGTTAGTCAATGTTGTATTCTTTGATTTTCCGGTATAAGGTTCGTTCCGATATGCCCAGTTCGCGGGCAGCATATTTACGTTTGCCTTTGTGTTTTTCGAGCGATTTCCGAATCATTTCCACTTCCTTGTCTTCAAGCGACAACGATTCTTCAACGAATTCTTCGGTGTCATAAATATTTTCATGAACTGCAGGTTTTATTGTACCCCGATTGGGTGCAGGTTGGTCAGGAATATAATTCCCGTTTTCGGTTTGATAAAGTTTGCGGATCAATTGGGCATTATCGTCATGAACATTAGCCCCCGCTTTTTCATTCTGAAGAATATCATGGACCAGTTTTTTCAGGTCGTTCATATCTTTTTTCATGTCGAACAGAATCTGGTAAAGGATTTCGCGTTCCGATGAAAAGGTTTTCTCATCAACACCGTGATACAATGCCGGTAGTTTGCTTTCGTTGTGTACCGGAATATAATGCTGCAGGGTTTTGGCGTCAATCAGTCTTTCCTTTTCAATAATGGAGATCTGCTCCGTGATGTTTTTTAATTGACGGACATTTCCGGGCCAGTGATAATCGAGTAAAACTGAAATAGCCTCATTATCGAGCCTGATTGCCGGCATGCGGTATTTGTCGGCAAAATCGGAGGCGAATTTGCGGAAAAGCAGGTGAACATCTTCGGTACGGTCGCGTAGTGGCAATACCCTGATTGGCACCGTATTTAAACGATAGTATAAATCTTCGCGAAATTTTCCTTTTTCGATGGCCTCCGGAATGTTTAAATTGGTAGCAGCAACCACACGCACATTGGTTTTGAGTACTTTCGACGAACCAACTTTCATGAATTCACCGGCTTCGAGAACACGGAGCAGGCGAACCTGGGTTGAAAGCGGCAGTTCTCCAATTTCATCGAGGAAAATGGTTCCTCCGTCGGATTCTTCAAAATAACCTTTCCGATCGGCCAAGGCACCGGTAAACGATCCTTTTTCGTGTCCGAAAAGTTCCGAATCAATGGTCCCTTCAGGAATAGCGCCGCAGTTTACGGCAATGTATTTTCCATGTTTACGTGCCGAAAACTGGTGGATAATCTGAGGAAAAGATTCTTTTCCTGTTCCGCTTTCGCCGGTTATCAAAACCGAAAGATCGGTGGGCGCCACCTGAACTGCGATTTCTATCACATGAAGCAATGCGGGCGAACTGCCAATAATTCCAAAGCGTTGTTTTATTTCCTGAATATCCATTGTAAGGACAATATGTTTAACTTTGCAAAATTACAATTTTAACCTTTAAGTACTGTTTAAACGATGAACTTTATTGGAATTATCCCGGCTCGTTTTCAATCAACCCGTTTTCCGGGAAAACCACTGGCTCATTTGGGAGAAAAACCCATCATTCAGTGGGTTTACGAAAATGCCAAAAAAGCACTTGACGAAGTTTATGTAGCTACCGACGATGAACGGATTTATCAGGCTGTTGAGGCTTTTGGAGGAAAGGCTGTTTATACTTCGGCCAATCATCAAAGTGGAACTGACCGATGTGCTGAAGCTGCCCAAAAACTATCTGGACATTTGAAGTTTGAGGTGGTCGTCAATATTCAGGGCGACGAACCGTTTATCAAGGCTGAACAGATTGAAGGACTGAAGGACTGTTTTCTTTCTCCTGAAACCGAAATTGCCACGCTCATCAAACCGATTACAAATGCTGCTGAAATTACCAATATCAATCGCCCGAAAGTGGTGATCAATAAGAATCAGGAAGCCATATATTTCAGCCGTTCGCCCATTCCATTTGTTCGTGACTTTAAACCTGAAGAATGGATCAGCAGGAATACCTTTTACAGCCACATTGGCATGTATGCCTACCGGTTCGATATTTTGCTGGAACTGACCAAATTGCCTATCAGTATTTTAGAAAAAGCTGAATCGCTCGAACAACTTCGCTGGCTCGAAAATGGTTACCGGATTAAAACAGCACAAACACTTTATGAAAATATTGGGATTGATACGCCTGAAGATTTGGAGGAAGCCAGAAAGTTTTTGAAGTAAAACCAACAAATTAAACAGTTATGTTTCAGTGTTTTATTGATGGAAGAGAAACGATCAAACCGGATGCGTGTTTGCAATGTTACTTGTGGTGTTCAATATTTATGGGAATACCCGATAAATATCTTTTCTATGAGCAAAAATTATCAATCTAATTGTTATTGATGTGATTAGCTCAAATCCTAATCTATAATCACCAATCCTGGTTCTGTAATAATTTTTGTATCCAATTAACTTCTTTGTATTCTTAATTTTATTTACAGTAGGAGAATTTTCAATTTCAATTATCAGATTTTCAATTTTAGAGTTAAGCTCCGAATCTCTAATTTTGACAATACTTTTCAAGAACGATTTGTCATATTCAATAATCATTTTCTCCTAAGCTTTTTCATGATAATATCACGACTGACAGTTTCATTTGTTTTTACTTTGTCCATTAACGAACCTAATGCAAAATCCTCATATTGTTCATCTTTCAACGACAACACATTTCCACCTAATCTTTTGGCTAAATCTGAAAGTATTTTATTACTTTTTTTATCTGCCTGTATTACAATTGCACCCATAAAAAATTACTTTTCCCAAAGATAAACTTTTTTTAATTTCGATGGCTTAATCATTCCATATTACTTCAGTTCTGAACAAGTTCCCCGGAATATTTGTGACGGTTGAACTATGGAGCAACGAACTTCAAATTGAATGGTCCGAAGATCGAATGGTTTTCAAGACTGGTCTGACAGAGGAATGCTTTTCAGGAATAATTGCAGATACTAAATCACCTCAATACCTTTTTCAGCAAGCAAATGCAGGCTCATTTCCCTAAGTTTATATTTCTGGATTTTACCACTGGCAGTCAGCGGAAATTCATTGACAAAGAAAATATATTGCGGAATTTTATTGCGGGCAATTTTACCGCGGCAGAATTCCTGAACAGCCTCTTCAGTCAATTCAGTGCCTGATTTTAGCTTGACAAAAGCCCCAACCTGCTCTCCATATTTTTTACTTGGCACACCAACAACTTCTATAACTTCAACTTCGGGAATGTTATAAATGAAATTTTCGATTTCTCGCGGATAAATATGTTCTCCGCCACGGATAATCATGTCTTTGATACGGCCTGTGATCCGGTAAAACCCATCGGGAGTTTTCACTGCCAGGTCGCCCGAATGAAGCCATCCATCCTTATCGATTGTTTTAGAAGTTGCTTCCGGATTGTTGTAATAGCCTTTCATCAGGTTGTAGCCCCGGCAGCAAATTTCGCCCTGTTCCCCAAGCGGGCAATCTTCGCCGGTATCAGGATTCATAATTTTTACTTCTACATTTGGAAATTCAAACCCAACGGTGGTTGCGCGTACTTCAGGTGAATTATGGGTGCGGGTCGCAGTCATTCCCGGTGAAGTTTCTGTCAGGCCATAAACAATAATGATATCTTTCATGTGCATTTTTTGCATCACCTGATTCATGGTTTCGATGGGGCAGAGGTCGCCGGCCATGATTCCGGTACGCAGCGAACTCAAATCAAACAGATTAAACATCGGATGGTTCAGCTCGGCAATAAACATAGTCGGAACGCTGAACAGGGCCGTACACTTTTCTTTTTCGACAGAAGCCAAAACCATCAACGGATCAAAATCTTCGACCATTACCATGGTACATCCGTGAGTAATTACTGTACATAAAGCTAACCCGCTGCCAAAACAATGGAAAAGCGGAACACAAACCAATAAGCGTTCATGGTGGGTAAATCTCATACACTCGCCTGCCGCGAAACCGTTATTCAGAATATTGTGATGTGTAAGCATCACTCCTTTGGGAAAGCCTGTTGTTCCTGAAGTATATTGCATATTCACTACGTCGTGGCAACTGATGTTTTCTTTGATTAGTTCTAGTTCCATATCGTCAATATGGCTTCCCAGTAAAATGAGTTCGGAAGTGTTGTACATTCCGCGGTGCTTTTGCGGACCAATGAAAATGACATTCTGAAGCTTCGGAAATATTTCGCTCTTAAGATTCCCGCGCTGACTGTTTTTCAGTTCAGGAACCAAATCAAAAATCATGTTTATGTAATCGCTATCCCGGAATCCATCAACCAGACAAAGAGTGTGGATGTCGGCATTCTTAAGAAGGTATTCCAATTCAACCGATTTATAATTGGTATTGATGGTCACCAGAACAGCCCCTATTTTGGCCGTAGCAAACATAAAAGTGAGCCAGTCGGGAACATTGTTTGCCAAAATACCAACTTTATCATCTGTGCCTACCCCGATGTATAACAGGCCTTTGGCCAGTTGATCGACCCGCTCGTTAAATTGTGAATACGTGAAACGTAAATTCCGGTCGGCATATACCATAAACTCCCGGTCAGGTGTTTCGGTAGCATACTTTTCAAGTAATTCGCCCAGAGTATATTCGATTAATTGCATGAAGTCTGATTTTCAGAATGGAATAAAAAACTAGAAAGGTGCATATACAACTGCCAGAATCCGGGCCGAAAGGTTATTCCCGGCATGAACATTATGCAGCACAATGGAATCCAGGTAAATGCTGTCTCCTTTGTCCAGCTTGTATATTTCCTTTCCATAATTGATTTCAACAGCGCCTTCGAGGACATAAATAAACTCTTCCCCTTCGTGCGAAGAAAGCATGTAATCTGATTTGAGCCCTGGTTCAATGTCAACAATAAATGGCTCCATATTACGGCCGGCTTTATCAAAGGCAAGCGAGTAAAAGTTCAGGTGTTCGCGTGTCTCGCCCGATTGGGAAGTAAACCGAACTCCTTTATGATGTTCGCCCGAACGGACCAATACCGGGCCATAAGAATCACTGTCGTCGAGAAAAGTACCTAAACGAACCCCCAGGGCACGGGCAATTTTAATAAGCGGAGCCAGTGAAGGAACATTTTTTCCCTTTTCAATTTTCTCAATCATTGCGATATCCATTCCACTTCGTTCGGCCAGTTCCTCGAGGCTGACCTTTTTCATTTCCCGAATTTGTTTAATTTTTTCACCTACATATTTCTCGGCTGCCATAATCAGGGGGATTTTTAGAGAGTGATTCACAAAATTAGATTTATTTTGTTCTAACACAAACCGTTTTTTGTTTTAGGTACTCAACCCGCAACATAAGCATAAGCAATATCAGGATGCAAACTATTGCCCGCACAGAATAAATTGTTGCCAGAATTCCTTTGCTCGATAATAGCGACAGCACAGGTGCAAGTAACATGCCTATCCAGATAAAAAACGATTCGCCATTTTCGCGGGTCTTCCATAACCGGCTGATCACCGGGAAATAGGCAATTACCAGAATGCCCTGAGTTAAAGCGTGGGTTACAAAATGATTTTTGGTGATGAACCAGAATAGCACAATCACCAGAACAGCCATCAGGCATCCTTTGTCGAAACGGCTAAAACGGGTCGTGTGGTCGCCAAACAGGTATATGGCTATTGAAACTATGGCTGTCAGGGCCAGATCGGTTGTATTCAGAATATTATCCAGCAAGCTGAAATGATCCGATTTCAGGTAGGCGGTCAAACTGATCCCAACAGCGATTGTGAAGAAAATCCACATGGCCAGCGCCGGTTTGATCTTCTGCTTGTAAGTGAGCCGGCAATACCAAAAAGTAATGGCAAGGTTTAGAAGTGAAACACTTCCGATAGAAATTTGCCTGATCAGGTTTTCGTTCATATTAATGAATCTTGAAGTTTGCAATCAGAATGCAATTATATCATATTATTCGAATTTTTTATCATTCATTTTTGATGATTGAATCGTACCTTTGTTCTGTAATAACACACCTCTATCATGTCATCATTCATTAATGAAACCGAAATAGCGCGGATACTTGAACAGAATCAAAAACCAGATCCGGCAAGAGTAAGGGCGGCGCTCAACAAGGCAAAAGAAATGAAAGGCCTTGATATGGAAGATGTGGCTGTGCTATCGAATATCAGCGACCCCATGCAGCTTTTTGAACTTTTTGAGGAGGCCAACCACATCAAGGAAAAAATATACGGTAAACGATTAGTTATTTTTGCCCCATTATACATCTCCAATCTCTGCGACAACGAATGCAGCTACTGTGCATTCAGGGCAAAGAACAAAGCTATTGTGCGACGTTCACTTACACAGGACGAGATCAAGCACGAAACAGGAATATTGGTCAACCAGGGTCATAAACGCGTATTGCTGGTTGCAGGTGAATCGTATCCCAAGGAAGGATTTCAGTATGTGATAGACTCGGTAGCTTCAGTTTATGAAGTCAAGATTGGGAATGGTGAGATTCGCCGTGTAAACGTGAATGTTGCCCCTCTTGAAGTTGCTGAATTTAAATTACTGAAAGATGCCAATATCGGGACTTACCAGCTTTTTCAGGAAACCTATCACCACGAAACATATAAAAAAGTTCACACAGGAGGAAAAAAAAAGGATTACAAATTCAGGGTAACTGCTCTTCACCGGGCGATGGAAGCAGGAATCGACGATGTGGGGATCGGCGTCCTTTTCGGATTGTACAATTTCCAGTTCGAACTGCTTGCCCTGATGCAACATATCCGCGAACTTGAACAGGTTTTCGGGATTGGGCCGCACACTATAAGTGTTCCCCGGCTCGAACCTGCAACCGGATCCGATATTGCTTCACATCCGCCTTTCGCCGTTGCCGATCTCGATTTCCGCAAAATTGTAGCCATTCTTCGCTTAGCTGTTCCTTATACTGGCATTATCATGTCAACCCGGGAAACAGCCCACATGCGTCGTGAGACGTTTGCACTGGGCGTTTCCCAGATTTCAGCCGGAAGCCGCACCAACCCGGGAGGCTACACCGATTCACTGCACGAGGCAGATGGGAGCCAATTCTCATTGGGCGACCATCGTCCGCTCGATTTGGTAATCCGCGATGTAGCCGAAATGGGTTATATTCCTTCTTTCTGTACAGGCTGTTACCGGTTGGGACGAACCGGTCAGGATTTTATGGACCGGGCCAAACCGGGCGACATCAAGAATCACTGCGGTCCGAATGCCATTTCTACTTTTATGGAATACCTGATGGACTATGCATCATACGAAACCCGCCTGATTGGTGAAGACCTGATTGACGATGTAATCAATTCGATGGATGGGATCGCCCGCGAACGCGCCGTCATGTTACTTGAAAAGGTAAAAAAGGGCAATCATGATATGTATTGTTGAAAACTCCGAGCGTTCGGTCGTAGTAGCCAGTAGGCTATGAAGATGTGTTGAAGTTTTCGGGTTGTCAGGGTTGTCAATGTTGTCCGATTCCGTTGTCAGAAAATTTTACCACAAAGCAAAACCGTCTAACCATTCTGACATTTAACCATTCAACAATTTGAAAAACAAATGCAGAAGAATGTTCTTAATCTTGGATTTAGGTAATTTTTGGATTTGCTATTTAAAATAATTCTAAATAATTGTTAACGGGTTTTGTTTTTTGGATAAATCTTCTTAGTTTGGCCAAAGAAATTAATAATAACTACTTAAAAATGTACATCATGAAAAGATTAGCAATGGTTTTAGCAGTAGCTTTTACAATGGGATTAGCTGCATCTTCAGTATCCGCATCAACAAAAGACGAAAAGAAAACTGAAAAGAAAGAATGCTGTGCTAAGGCAAAAGAATGTTCGAAAGAGGCCAAAGCTGAATGCGCCAAGGAGAAAAAAGCTGAAACTTCAACTGAAAAGAAATAATTTCTTTAAAGAGTTTAGTAGAAGAAAAATGACCGGAATCCCCGGTCATTTTCGTTTTAGATGGATTTATTCCTTGCCTTCATCCAATATTTTCAGGCTTACTTACTCTTGAAATATTCAACCTTTCCGGCAAGGGCAATATGCTTTACTTTTTCAATCAATACTGTCTTTTGTTCTTCGGTTAATTTTATGAACGAGCGGGCAAGGGCGATTTTTTCGCGCATAAAAGTGGCATTCTCATTTCCCGAAATCAGAACTGAAACCGGCAGTGACCACACAAAATACATGGCTTCTTTTATACTCAAATAGTTTGGGATCAGCGGATCATCAGTGCTCCAGCCAGCTTGTTCATTTTTTTCAAAAAACCTGCCATCGGCCAGTGATTTGATCGCAAGAATTCCCATGTTCCGATCTAAAGCTTTTTGCATGATGTTTTGGGTAAAACTGTAATAAGTCTGATCAAGCACATTTACGGGCATTAAAACCGTGTCGAAAATATTGCTTTTTTTGGTCCGTTCCATCATTCGGGCATGTGCAAACGGATTCTGATGGCCGGTAAATCCAAGGTATTTAATTTTTCCTTCTTCTTTGGCTTTAAGCAAAACATCAAGCACACCAAGCTGAATCCTGCTGTCAACATCTTCGGGCGTTGAAATAGCATGAACCTGATACAAATCGAGGTGATCGGTTTTAAGTCTCCGAAGTGTTCCTTCCAAATGTTCTTTTACGGTTTTGGCATCTTTCCCGGTTGATTTGCTCATCAGAAAAATCAGGTCGCGGTATTTTGGGGTCAGGTATTTGCCGTAGCGCGTTTCACTGGTTCCGGCAGCATAACTTTCCGCAGTGTCGAAAAAACGGACGCCGCCTTCGAGCGATGCTTCAATAACTTCCTGTGCATCCCGTTCGGTGGTCCAGCCAACATGGTATCCTCCGGTACCTAACATGGTTACATATTCATTCGTCCTGCCCAGTTTCCGTTTGGGAAGTACTTCGCCCAGGCGATCGGCTTCCGGGTTACCTGCCTGTACTGCACCCGAAAGTGATAATCCGGCGGTAGCTCCTGCAAGCGATTTGAGAAATGTTCTTCGGTCGGTCATAACGATTTTGCTTTTATAAATTTGCTATGGTTATGAAACGAGAATGCAGAAAAAAAGTTCTATTCCGGAATATCTAAATTATCAGAAATAGTTCTATCACTTCTTTATCACAGTCTTGACCACTCTATTCTTTTTCCTGAAATCCCATGGAATATTGTAGTAAACTGAATAAGTGAAATCCAATGTAAATCCTTTCTCAGCCTTTCCGTATCCGGGAATAAAGTAAACAGGTGGTAATTCCATCTCTGTATGGTTCATTTTTACTTTTCCACGAATAGTCCAGCCCATGTAAAAATTGTGAAATATTTCGCCTTTAATTCCTACGAGAAATTCGCCCCAGTGTGCAAAATAATTCTGGTTCCCGAAATGTCCGTTTACAGGCCCCCAATACGAATCAACTAAATATCGGTCAACTTTTTGACGGGCAATTGAAAATCCATACCGAAGTCCAAAAAACAAAACATCTTTGTCATTTTTATGCTCGGCCTGAAGAAAGTTGTAATCTATCCCGATGCGTGAATAACTACCCTGTCCGTTATATTCAATGTAGTTGGTATTTAATTTTATCACTTCGTATCCCGATTCGAATACAGGAAACCAATTGGGCCAAAGTTCCATATCAACTGAAAATTCTGACCCATAGCGATTTCCTTTAGTCCACAAATACTGAAAAGGCCTGGTTGCATCCATTCCCACGCGGATGCCTCTCATCCGGATATAATTATCTGTTCTTTTAGGTTTAATTTTCCTTTCCGGCTCAGCCTGTCCGTAGCTAATTGTTGCCAGAAGGCAAAGGATGAAGGTATAGTTTAATATTCTCATTCCATTTTTTGGTTACCAGACTGTCTGTAATCAGGATAGAATCAATCCGGTTGTTCGTAAAATCTATTGACTGCAATTTGTATTCAAAATAAAATCCGGATTCCATCGAAGCGTATTTCTGAATGGTTTCGTGAATGAAGGTGATGGTATCGTTTTTTGCATCAAATGAAATCAGATAGCTGGTGGTGTCGTTTACCGATAAAGGCAGCAATATTTCCTTAAGTACCGAATCTTTTACCCACATCTTCTCCAGACCAACTCCCAAAACTGAGACCTTCGGCGAAATAGTTGCTTTTGTAGATGAATTCAGGAACGAAACCTTAAGAAAACTCTGTGGAGGAGCTTCAAACACTTCCTTACAGGCGCTTACAGCAATCATGATACAGATCAGATACAAAAATCGCTTCATTCCTTTTTTTTTGTCTGGGTAAAGTTAGAACTATTCAGCTTGAATCGGAAAGTATGGGCGTATTTTTACTTGCGGGTTTATACTCAGGGTCTGACTCGAAGTCAGGCTCTGAGTAATCACAAAGGGTTGTCGTTCCCAAAAATTGAATATCTTTGCGCAAAATCCGGCAGGAGTATTTGATTAATAAGGTTTTTAGATTTTTAAAGGATGAAGAACATACGTAATTTCTGCATTATTGCACATATCGATCACGGAAAAAGCACACTGGCCGACAGGCTGCTCGAATATACCAAAACCGTTGATGGCCGGGCCATGAAAGCTCAGGTTCTCGACAGTATGGATCTCGAGCAGGAGCGTGGAATTACAATTAAAAGCCACGCCATTCAGATGCAATACAATCTAAACGGACAGGAATATACCCTGAACCTGATTGATACTCCCGGTCATGTTGACTTCTCGTACGAAGTTTCGCGTTCAATCGCTGCCTGCGAAGGCGCTTTGCTCATCATTGATTCAACACAGGGAATTCAGGCGCAAACTATTTCAAATTTGTATCTGGCCATTGATCATGATCTGGAAATTATTCCAATCCTGAATAAAATGGATTTGGACAATGCCATGCCCGAAGTGGTGGAAGATCAGATCATCGGGCTGATTGGCTGTAAGCGCACCGATATCATTCGCGCAAGTGGCAAAACCGGACTGGGAATTGAAGAAATTCTTGAACGTATCGTAAATGTAATTCCTGAGCCTCAAGGCTCGGTAGATGCACCGCTTCAGGCACTGATTTTCGACTCAGTTTTTAATCAATTCAGGGGGGTAATTGCCTATTTCAAAGTGGTGAACGGTGTGATCCGCAAAGGCGATATGGTGAAGTTTGTGAATGCGTCGAAAGAATATCTGGCCGATGAAGTTGGCGTGCTCAAACTCGGAATGTTTGAACGCCCCGAGATGAAAGCTGGCGACGTGGGATACATTATTTGCGGGATAAAAACAGCCAAAGAAGTAAAAGTCGGGGATACAATTACTCATGCCAAAGCGCCTTGCGATAAAGCAATTGCAGGTTTTGAGGAAGTGAAACCGATGGTTTTTGCCGGTGTTTACCCGATTGATTCCGAAGATTACGAAGACCTTCGTAATTCGATGGAAAAACTGCAATTGAACGATGCCTCGCTCACATATGAGCCCGAATCGTCGGCAGCGCTGGGTTTCGGTTTCCGTTGCGGATTCCTTGGGTTGCTGCACATGGAAATCATTCAGGAGCGACTCGACCGCGAATACGATATGAACGTAATCACGACTGTTCCAAACGTATTGTACCATGTGCATACCACCAAAGGCGAAACCATCAACGTCTATAATCCATCGGGGCTGCCGGCTGCCACCACCATTGACGATATTGATGAGCCATTTATCCGCGCCAACATCATAACTGCTGTTGATTATATCGGGTCAATCATGACATTGTGCCTCGAAAAACGGGGAACCCTCATCAAGCAGGAATACCTGACAACCGACCGGGTTGAACTGATGTTTGACCTTCCGCTCGGCGAAATCGTTTTCGATTTCTACGATAAACTGAAAAGTATTTCGAAGGGATATGCTTCGTTCGATTACCACGTTATTGATTTCCGTCCGGCCAAACTGGTACGTCTTGATATTTTGCTGAACGGCGAAATGGTTGATGCCTTATCAACGCTGATCCATTTCAACAATGCCTATAATTTTGGGCGCCGTATGTGCGAAAAACTGAAAGAACTGATTCCCCGCCAGCAGTTCGATATCGCCATTCAGGCGGCAATCGGTGCAAAGATTATTGCCCGCGAAACCGTGAAAGCAGTACGGAAAGATGTGACTGCCAAATGTTATGGTGGCGACATTACCCGCAAACGCAAACTGCTCGAAAAACAGAAGAAGGGTAAAAAGCGGATGAAACAAATCGGCAATGTCGAAGTTCCGCAGAATGCGTTTCTGGCGGTATTGAAACTGGATTGATTTCAGATCACATGATCAGCTTATACCCTTTCCCATGCACGTTAATAATCTCCACCTTCGGATCATCTTTCAGGTGTTTCCGGAGTTTGGTAATGTAAACATCCATACTTCGGGCATTAAAGTAGTTGTCGTCAATCCAGATGGTTTTCAGGGCAAAGTTTCGTTCAAGCACTTTGTTGGCATTGTTGCAAAGCAAGCTTAGCAACTCGGCTTCCTTAGTGGTTAGCTTCACTTCTTCTTCGCCACCCGACAGGATCTGCTTGCGCGAGTCGAAAGTATAAATACCAAGTTTATAAACGGCATCTTCATGCGAATTGGAATCCTGCATCACACGTCGCATGATGGCTTCAATACGGAAAATCAGTTCTTCCATGCTGAAAGGTTTGGTAATGTAATCGTCGGCCCCGATTTTGAAACCTTCCAGAACATCTTCCTTCATATTTTTTGCGGTCAGGAAAATAATCGGAATATCCATGTTAATCAACCGGATATCTTTCGCCAGTGAAATGCCATCTTTCCGGGGCATCATAATATCCAGGATACAAAGGTTGTAGGAATGGTTCCTGAACCCTTTATAGGCAACTTCTCCGTCGGGATACAAATCGGTATCATATCCTTTGGCAATCAGGTATTCTTTAAGCAACAAACCGAGATTTTCGTCATCCTCGGCCAAGAGCAATTTTACTTTTTTTTCCATGGTTATCTGCATTTATCGGAAAATATATCATGAATTTAGTTCCTTTATTTGGGGCGCTTTCAACTTTGATCTGACCATGGTGAGCTTCCGTAATAATTTTAACGTAGCTCAATCCCAGTCCGAATCCTTTTACATCGTGTATATTGCCTGTCGGAACGCGGTAAAAGCGCTCAAAAATCTGGCCAACATGTTCTTTTTGTATCCCAATTCCCTGGTCTTTCACTGAAACTACCAGAAAATGATCTTTCAGCTCGGTCGTAATGATAATTTTAGGTTCGTTCTTACTGTATTTCACAGCATTATCGAGCAAGTTAAACAAAACATTGGTAATATGCACTTCATCCCCTTTGATTATCGCCGGATCTGCTTTTAGCTCGGAAGTCAATGCGCCATTTTTCGACCTTACCCGGAGTTCGAAGTTTAGTACCACCGAATTAATCAAGTTATTCATGTTGACCTCCTTGAATTTTAATTTCAGTTTTCCTTCGTTAAATACGGCCATCTGCAGCACTTTTTCAACCTGAGTGGTCAACCGTTTGCTTTCCTGAAAAATAATTCCTGAGATGTGTTCAATGGTTTTCGGAGTGTTGGTTACCGTATTGTCGCGCAACATCTGACTGGCAAGTGAAATGGTTGAAATAGGCGTTTTCAGCTCGTGTGTCATATTGTTGATGAAATCGTTTTTAATGTTAGATAATTTTTTCTGTCTTAAGATGATCAGGATGGTAAAAACAAATATTCCGATCAGCATGGCTGTAAGCACAAAGGTAGGAATGACAAGAAAACCTGTTTCTTTCATTAGGAAAGTGTTCCGTTTCGGAAAATATACAAAGAGCCAGTTTGGTTTTAAATCGTCATCATGTGGGAAAAGCAAAGCCTGATATTCAGTTTGTTGTTTCGAATTATAGCTTTTATCTCCAAAAATAAATCTTTCTTCTCCGGCGGGAAAAGATTTTAAAGCACATTTGAAATCCAGGTTAATGCCCTGCCTTTTTAATTCTGATTTAATTAAACGTCCAAGAGTATTGACATCAATGCGGTCTTCAATTGGTAGTTGAGACAGTATCGCAGCTCTGGATTGCATCACATACATACGGGCCCGCATGTCTTGCCGTTCTTCGTATTGCTGACTTGCAAAACCATCTGATTCGTGAAAAATATCAAATGCATTCGGATAATCACCTGGTCTTCCCCGTTCGTTCTGAAGTTTATTGGGGTCATTTTCTCCATAATCAACTGTTAGTTCTTCACTTTGAATAACGCCAATGGATTGTTGAGAATACTGAAACGATAGTTTGGTGCTTTTCAGATTTAATGTGCCGGAAATTGATTGTTGGTTGTTGCCGGGGAATATGCCGTTGCCTTTTGGCGTGGAAATATCTTTAGCAAATTCGTTCAGTGCAGAAGCTTCCTCCAATTCGAGCTGATAGGCAACCAGACTCAAAGCGCCTTTTACTGCAGCGTCAAATTGTTCTTCTTTTATTTCCAGGGCCTGCATAATAGAACTCGTCTGAACCAGAATTAAACTGGTCATCACCAGGATCATCAAAACGATCAATGTAATTATCACCCTTCTGTTCATGACACAAAGATAACCTTTAAAAATACTGATTATAAATACTTAACAATATTTAACACTGGATTCCTTATGGTTTTGGATGTGTTGCAAATGAGCAAAAAAAATGAAATATTATCATGCAAGTTGGTAGTTACTTCAGATGTAAAGCGAATAAAAAATTGGGAAGTTATTCAGGAGAACTCTCTGAATCCAGATTTATCCTGATTTTGTCGAGGGCTACTTTAGAGGCATTTTGCTGCGCTTCTTTTTTGGATGTTCCGGTTCCTTTACCGAAAAGTTCGGTGTCAACTTCGATGGTTGCGATAAACCACGGTTGTTTACCATCATTTTTACTTTCATCAACAGTATCGAACGAAACTGCTTTTTTGTTCTTCTGCGACCATTCAATCAACTGGCTTTTATAATTAGTATTGGAGTTTTGTACTTCAACCAGGTTAACGTAGTTGTTCAGCAGTTTTCGGGTAATGAATTTTTTTGCTTCCGCATAACCTTTGTCCAGATAGATGGCACCAATTAGAGCTTCAAGCGTGTCGCCGTAAATATGGCTCGATTCGACGGTTGAAGTGGTGTTCGACTGAATGTAGTGGTTCAGACCGATCTGATAAGTGAGCTGGGTCAGAAAGCTACGGTTTACCAGTTTGGAGCGCATTTGTGTAAGGTAACCTTCGTCCTGATTAGGAAACCGGTTATATAGAAAATCGGCAATGGCAGCGCCTAAAATGGCGTCGCCTAAATATTCAAGCCGCTCGTTATTCACATAATTCCCCTGAGAGTTTATTTTGGAAGCCGACTTGTGAATAATAGCAATATCATAAAGCCTTAAATTTACGGGATAAAATCCCAGAAGTGATTTTAAAAACAAATAAAACTCTTTTCTTGGTGAAGAAAAGAGTTTTATTCTTTGAACGATAGTTCGTATCACTTGTATTAAATTTTCTTGAAAATAACAGAAGCGTTGTGACCACCAAAACCAAAAGTGTTGCTTAAAGCAGTTTTGATTTTGCGTTCTTTGGCGACATTGAAAGTGAAATCAAGTTTTGGGTCAATTTCAGGATCGTCGGTAAAATGATTAATTGTTGGCGGAATGATTCCATTCTGAATTGCCATGATGCATGCGATTGCTTCAACAGCTCCTGCTGCTCCCAACAAGTGACCGGTCATTGATTTGGTTGCACTGATGCTCAGGTTATAAGCATGATGCCCAAAACATTTCTGGATAGCTTTTGGTTCAGCAATATCTCCAAGAGGCGTTGAGGTTCCGTGTACATTAATATAATCAATGTCTTCCGTATTTAAACCAGCATCTTCCAAAGCCAGTTTCATGACTAGGGTTGCGCCTCCGGCTTCAGGGTCTGGGGCAGTCATGTGGTAAGCATCGGCAGACATTCCACCACCAACCATTTCTGCATAAATTTTTGCACCACGTTTAACGGCGTGTTCATATTCCTCAAGAATGAGTGCACCAGAGCCTTCTCCCATAACAAATCCATCCCGATCAAGGTCAAACGGACGCGAAGCTGTTAAGGGATCGTCGTTTCGGGTAGAAAGGGCACGCATGGAATTGAACCCGGCCAATCCGGCGTGGTTAACAGCAGCTTCTGATCCCCCGGAAATAAAAAGATCAGCTTTACCCAAGCGGATGTAGTTCATTGCCTCAATTAAAGCATGACTTGCCGAGGCACAAGCAGTAACCGTAGTAAAGTTTGGCCCCCGGAATCCATAACGGATTGATAGTAATCCGCTGGCAATATTGGCAATCATCTTAGGAATGAAGAATGGTGAAAATCTTGGTACTTCAGGATTGTAATTGGTAACTTCTTCATAGAAAGTTTGCAGACCGCCAATGCCAGCTCCCCATATAATACCAGCTCTGTCTTTATTGATGGTTTCGAGGTTTATGCCAGAATCCTCCATGGCCTGTGCAGCAGTTGCATAGGCAAACAAGGTAAAAGGATCGTGTTTACGCACCTCTTTTTGCTCAACATATTTCGCTGGATTAAAATTCTTCAACTCGCACGCAAAAGTTGTTTTTTGATGCGTGACATCGAAATGGGTAATAGGGCCGGCTCCACTTTTACCATTTTTCAGGCCTTCCCAATATTCCTCGATAGAATTACCAAGCGGGTTTACAGTTCCAAGGCCGGTAACAACTACCCGTTTAAACTCCATAAAATTTGTTTTGGTATGATTACTTCAAATTTGCTTCGATGTGCTTGATAGCTTCACCTACTGTTGAGATTTTTTCAGCCTGATCATCTGGAATGGCAAGATCAAATTCTTTTTCGAATTCCATGATCAATTCAACAGTGTCAAGTGAATCAGCACCAAGATCGTTGGTGAAAGAAGCTTCCATGGTTACTTCACTTTCATCAACTCCTAATTTGTCAACAATAATTGCTTTTACTTTAGATGCAACGTCAGACATAACTCTAATTTTTGGTTAATATTAATATTTGTTTCAAAAAATTCGATGCAAAGTAATAAATTTACGCCTGATATTTCAAACAAAAACTGAATTAAATGGATGAATAAGGCTTGATTGAATTCTGTCGAAGGTTTATATTTGAACTCTTTATTCTAAAATTCCATTAAGCATAAAACTTAAAACTGAAGATTAAATGAAACGAATTGCCATTTTTGCCTCTGGTTCCGGAACCAATGCCCAAAAGATAATTGAGTATTTTTCAGCCAGTAAGGAAATATTTGTTGACTCACTTTGGTCAAATAATGAAAATGCTTATGCCTTGATCAGAGCAGAAAAACTCGGAATTGAAACTTTTACTTTTGATCGTGATGAGTTTTACCGGAGCAATGAAATTCTTGACAAGTTGTACGATCATCGGATTGATATGATTGTTCTGGCCGGTTTCCTTTGGCTGGTTCCCAAAAATCTGACTGAATTATTCATGGTAATTAATATACATCCGGCCCTTTTACCTAAATATGGTGGCAATGGAATGTATGGTATGAACGTACACAAAGCTGTTCTGGCTTCCAAAGACAAGGAATCGGGCATAACTATTCATCAGGTGAATCAGGATTATGACAAAGGCAAGATCATTTTTCAGGCAACCTGCCCAATTAAACCGGGCGATACTCCTGAAACACTTGCTAACCGGATTCATGAATTGGAACACCAACATTATCCAAAAGTAATCGAAGAATTATTATTGACTGATGATGAAGGTTGATATGTTGCAAGGTTCGTGAATATTAATGCCCTTCGGATTTTAATGTGTTCCTTTACACTGATTTAATTGTATTAAGGAATGAAATTTGAAGACTATCGCGTATCCCGCGAAATTAAAGAGAACCTGAAAACTTTAGGATTCCGACGGCCAACTGATATTCAGTTTAAAGCGATCCCTCCTATTTTAAAGGGCGATGATGTTCTGGCCATTGCTCAAACCGGTACCGGAAAAACCGCAGCCTTTGCAATTCCGGTGATTGATATCATCCATCAGCAAAAGAACAGCAACCGAAGCGAATTCATTTGCTGCCTGGTAATGGTTCCAACACGTGAATTGGCTCTGCAAATCACTGAAGTTTTTCAAACCATCGGCCAGCATACCCGTGTAAAAACTGCCTGCGTTTTTGGCGGAGTGGATCAGGACCCACAGATTTCGAAACTTAAAAGTGGTGTTGATATTTTGGTCGCAACACCGGGCCGGATGTTTGATTTGGTCAGTCAGGGACATCTGCTTCTCGATAAAATTCAAATCCTGATACTTGACGAAGCCGACCACATGCTGGCCCTCGGGTTTATTAAAGATATCCGTCAATTGATTCATCATTTGCCACGAAACAGGCAAACTCTTTTCTTCTCAGCAACCATTAATCCTGAAATAAAGGAACTTGCCTACTCGTTGGTGGTTAATCCAATCCGGATCGAAATATCTCCAAAAAATCCAGTAGCGAAAAATGTGACACATTCGGTAGTCTTTATTCCGATGGACGATAAAAGGTTTTTTCTTGAACGGATCATCAAAGAAAATCCAGATTCGAAGATTTTGGTTTTTGTTCGTACCAAAGTTCGGGCAGAGCGGGTTTTTAAAGCAATGGAACGAATTGATATCAAAACAATAACCATCCACGGAGATAAAGAACAGAAAGACCGCTTAGATGTAATGGCCCAATTCCGGAAGGGTGAAGTGAAGATTTTAATTGCCACCGATGTGAGCGCCCGTGGAATTGACATTCAGGATGTTGACTATGTTATTAATTACGATTTGCCCGATGTGGCCGAGAACTACGTTCACCGGGTTGGGCGTACCGGACGGGGTGATAAAAAAGGCCTGGCCGTTTCATTTTGTAGTCCTGAAGAGAAACCAGTTTTAGATGAGATTGAGACCTTCCTCGATCAAAAAATAAATGTGATAACTATTAATAAGGAAGATTATTCGGCAACTATCGATTTTTCGGATGATAATCCGCACGATTGGCGTTCCTTATTAAAGGAGGAAATTCAAAATGAGAAATTGTATAAGAAGAAAAAAAGGTAAAAACATTTTTTTCATTTTAAAGCTTTTGGCAATATAATAGTCTATTTTGTGTGTAAACTATGTTTTTTTTAATGCTATTCCTGAATTAATTGTAAAATTTTATAATACAACCCACTTTTTTATGCCTTAATTTTATTATTTGTATATTTTTGTTGTGTGCATGTTTCATCGCAAAAAGACAATAAACAAAAATATAAACGATTAAAATTTTAAAATTATGGCACAATTTAGATTTAGGGCATTGGAGGAAGTTCTGACCAGAAAACCGGTTGAAGTTAAACGTGAAGAAAACCTGGTTTCCGATTTCTATGGAATGAATGTTTTCGATCGTCCGAAAATGAAAAAGTACCTTTCGAAGGAAGCATTCAAGGCAGTAATTGATGCGATTGATCATGGCACCCCAATCGATCGCAAAATGGCCGATCAGGTTGCTCAGGGTATGAAATCATGGGCACTGGAAAATGGCGCTACCCACCTTACCCACTGGTTCCATCCGTTAACTGATGGGACAGCCGAAAAACATGATGCTTTTATTATTCATGGCGAAAACGGATCGGTTGTTGAATCGTTGTCCGGATCGATGTTAGCTCAGCAGGAACCTGATGCTTCTTCTTTTCCAAGCGGCGGTATCCGGCAAACATTCGAGGCCCGTGGTTATACTGCATGGGACCCTTCTTCACCTGCATTCATTGTGGACAACACATTAACTATTCCAACTATATTTATATCGTACACCGGTGAAGCGCTCGACTATAAAACACCATTGTTAAGGGCAATTGCAGCGGTTGATAAAGCTGCTACCGATGTTTGCCAGATGTTTGATAAAAATGTTACTAAAGTAAATGCCAATTTGGGATGGGAACAGGAATACTTCCTCGTTGACGAAGCTTTGTTCATGGCCCGCCCCGACCTGATGCTAACCGGTCGTACGCTGATGGGCCACTCTGCATCAAAAGATCAGCAGTTGGAAGACCACTATTTCAGTTCAATTCCAACCCGCGTTTTTCGTTTCATGGAAGATTTAGAAAACGAAGCATATAAATTAGGTATTCCGGTAAAAACGCGTCACAACGAAGTTGCGCCAAACCAGTTTGAACTTGCCCCGATTTATGAAGAATTAAACCTGGCCAATGATCACAACCAGATGATTATGGACCTGATGAAAAAAATTGCACGTCGTCATAATTTCGCAGTACTTTTTCATGAGAAACCTTTCGCCGGAATCAACGGATCAGGAAAACATAACAACTGGTCGCTTTCAACCGATACAGGAGTTAATTTATATTCTCCGGGGAAAAATCCAAAATCGAATTTACAATTCCTGACTTTCGTTATCAATACTTTAAAAGCGTTGCACGTTAATCAGGATATGTTGCGTGCCAGTATCCTTACTGCACCAAATACACACCGTTTAGGCGCCAATGAAGCTCCTCCTGCTATCATTTCTGCGTTCCTTGGCACTGAGGTCAGCAAAATGTTAGACATGATGGAAGAAGCTGTGGTTGACCGCAAAATGACTCCTGACGAAAAGACAGCATTAAAACTGAATATTGGCCGTATTCCTGAAATAATTCTGGACAACACCGACCGTAACCGTACATCGCCTTTTGCCTTTACCGGAAACCGTTTTGAGTTCCGTGCAGTAGGTTCATCGGCAAACTGCGCTTCAGCAATGATCGCATTAAACACAGTTGTTGCCGATCAGCTTGTTAAATTTAAGATTGAAGTTGACGCACTGGTTGAATCGGGTGTGAAAAAAGATGAAGCCATTTTTCAGGTATTGAAAAAACTGATTATCGAATCAAAAGCAATTCGTTTTGACGGTAATGGTTATAGCGCCGAATGGAAAGAAGAGGCAGCTCGTCGTGGTTTGACAAACATCACCAGTGTCCCAACTGCTTTGGAAGCGCTGCACGACAAACGTGTGGTTGAGTTATACAGAAAAGCTGGCGTTTTAAGTGAAAGGGAAATTGAAGGCCGTATTGAAGTAGAGCTCGAAAAATACACCAAGAAAATACAGATCGAATCCCGCGTTTTAGGCGACCTGGCAAGCAATCATATTGTTCCTGTAGCGATAGAATATCAAACCATGTTGCTTGAAAATGTAAAGAATCTGAAACTTGTATTTAGCGACGCTGAGTATCAGTCGTTGGCTGAAGGCCGCCTTGTATTGATCAAAGAAATTGGAGGGCACATTTCTTCAATCAAAACCAAAGTGAAAGAAATGGTTGAAACACGTAAAGTGGCCAATACCATCGAATCAGAAAAGGAAAAAGCTTATGCTTACGAAGCAACTGTTAGACCTTATCTGGACGATATTCGTAACCATATAGATAAGCTGGAATTGATTGTTGACAATGAACTGTGGCCACTGCCAAAGTACCGTGAATTACTATTTGTGAGATAGTTATTGGCGCTTATTATAAATTAAAGCTTCCGGTGTAACCCGGGAGCTTTTTTATTTCCATTTAAATCGCAGGTTTCTTTAGTGTAAGCATACTTTAAATAAACCTTTTTCGTTTTTTTAAGAATGGTTTTAAATGGTTACTTTTACCGACAAACGTTTAATTTCAAATGAAGCATCCGGCTATCCCTCCTATATTCATCTTTTTACTGATCGTTTTGCTTAATTCGTGTTCAGCACGCAAATACATGGAAACAGGCAGGAAATCATTCGAAATCGGAGAATATTATCAATCCATTGAAAAGTACAGAAAAGCGTACCGAAGCCAAAAGCTTGGCGATGAAAAAGCTGGAATGGCTTTCCAGATCGCTGAAGCATACTACAAACTGAGCGATTTTGCCAAAGCAGCAGTCTGGTACAAAAATGCCATCAAACGAAATTATTCCGAACCTTTGTGCATGTTGCATTATGCTGATTGTTTGCGGGCTACCCAAAAATATGAAGAAGCGATTACCTGGTATCAAACTTATCTGGGAGTGAAACCAAATGATGAGCATGCAAAAATCGGACTGGAAGCCAGTAAAGTGGTAAACGATTGGCTCGATCATCCTAATCGCTACATCGTTAATATAGTCAAAGAACTCAATTCAAAGGACAACGATTATTGTCCGGTTTTTGTTGGAGGACGGGATAATGAAGTTATTCTCACTTCAACCCGCGAAATTGTTACAGGCAAACGCAAAAGCAATATTACCGGTACCCGCTTTGCTGATTTATTTACCAGTAAATTTGAAGTTCAGAAACAAAAATGGGAAATACCCAAACTGCTCGAAGAAAATGAATTAATCAACACTTCAAGCGACGAAGGGGCTGCAACATTATCTGACCGGGGCGACCAAATGATTTTTACACGTTGCCGTTACGATAAAACGAAGGATTTGGGAGCTGAATTATTTTCGGCCAATCAGTCAAGGGGCGAATGGTCTGAACCAACTTTGCTCGAATTGGTTGGCGACAGCCTGATTGCTGCACACCCTTCTCTGAGTGCCGACGGAACCATGCTGTACTTTGTATCCGATCGCCCGGGAGGATTTGGTGGGAAAGACATCTGGATGGCTAAAGATAAAGGCGGTGGCTTCTTCGATAAACCAGTAAATCCTGGATCAGAAATAAATACTCCCGGCGACGAAATGTTCCCATATATCCACCAGAATGGTGACTTGTATTTCTCGTCCGATTATCGTCTTGGAATTGGCGGATTGGATATTTTCAAGGCGGTGAAAGACGAAAAGGGCAAATGGAAAGTCGAAAACATGAAAGCGCCGATCAACTCACCGGGCGATGATTTTGGTATTACTTTCATAAAAGGTGAAGTAGAAAAAGGATTGTTTTCATCGAACCGAAAAGGATCAAGAAGCGATGATATCTACTCTTTTCTCCTTCCTCCCAAAGTGTTTAATGCAACCGGAGAGGTTTTCAACAAAGAGAACGATCAGAAAATTGACGGGTCAATGATACGTATCATCGGGACTGACGGTACCAACATGAAAATGCGTGCCGATGGCGGACGTTTCCAGATCAAATTGAAACCGGAAACCGAATATGTGTTTGCTGCTTTTAAAGATGGTTACCTGAACGACAAAGTAAGGACCTCGACCATTGGGCTGGAAGACAGCAAAGATTTCCGTTTCGTATTTAAGCTCTCTCCAACCAATGAACCAATTAAAGTAAACAACATCAATTATGCCTTTGGTAGTTACGAAATTACTGAAGAATCAAAGGTTGCACTCGATTCGGTTGTTCAGTTGCTCGGACTCAATCCTACCATCACCATCGAACTGATGGCCCATACCGACCATATTGGCAGCGACCAGTTTAACTCTGCACTTTCTCAAAAACGCGCGCAATCGGTGGTTGACTACCTGATTACGAAAGGGGTAAATTCGGCCCGTCTGGTTGCCAAAGGTTATGGCGAAACCTGGCCCAAAAAAGTTACCCGCCAATTGGCCAAACAATACGATTTCCTGAAACGAAACGATGAACTCACCGAAGAATTTATCCTGAAACTCACGCCCGAACAGCAGGAAATAGCCATGGGACTAAACCGGCGAACAGAATTCAGGGTGCTGAGCAACGATTTCCACGAATAGGAAATATTATCACGAGCTGCGAATTTTTAGTCCTGACAGATCCTAACATAGAACCTGTCAAGGATGGTTCAATTGAACAACTTTAGATTAATTTTCCTGAAAATTCGGTGTATATTAGCATTTTGGAATCTGTGGAGGAATATTGAACAGCCAAATCTGTAATCACAATATTTAATCTATTCGAATATGAACTCAAAATTAATCTTTCAACTTTCACTTTTCGGTTTGGCAATGGCATTTGCGACCGTTTATTTTATTCCGTCGAACATCGAACCACTTTTTTGGTTGGCAATTTTTGTTCTGTGCGCTTATTTGATCGCAAAGAATTGCACGGAAAAATACTTCCTGCACGGTTTAAGCGTGAGTTTGGTAAACGCCGTTTGGATTACCACTGTCCACATTATTTTGTTTGACACCTACATAGCCAATCACCCCCAGGAAGCTGCCATGATGGCTAAAATGCCATTGCCCGATTCACCCCGGATAATGATGTTAGGAACCGGGCCATTGGTTGGCCTCATTTCCGGATTGGTGCTAGGTTTGTTTGCTATTATTGCTTCAAAAATTGTGAAGAAAAAGTGAGTTTTTATCCCTGACAGGGTTTCAAACCCTGTCAGGGATAATGAAAATTGTAAAATTGGCACACCATCACAACAATTCTCAAAACTTTTTAATTCATATGCGCAAGCCTTCAACAAGCGGACTGAACGGCATGGCAACCTTTTTGAACGGCCATTTAAGCGGAAGCTAATCGGTAATGAATGGTATTTGAAACAGGTGATCCTCTATATACATAACAATCCTGTACATCATGGTTTTTGCAGTCATCCGTTGGAGTATCCCTGGAGCAGCTATCTAACTTGTATTTCTTTGAAACCGACCAAACTTCATCGCGATGCAGTGATTGGCTGGTTCGATGATAGAGCAAATTTCAAATCTATGCACGACCAAAAAGTAGAAACTAATCAAATTGAAAAATGGCTTGATTTGTAGCGATTTCAATTCTTAGCCCTGACAGGGTTCCAAACCCTGTCAGGGATGGCGTAACTTTGGATTAATTATCCTGAAAATTCGGTGTATATTGGTGGATTAAAATCAGTGACAAGGACAGACTTGTTTAAGGCAATATGGCAATATGACTAAAAAGGATGAAATTGAAAATGAAATTGAAAGAATTTGGGCTATCCTGATCCTTGCAAAAGAATGCTTTCATTATTCATCGTATTTATTTAACCCTGAAACAAAAAAAGAACTTGATTATATTGAGAAATCAGCAGATCTTTGTTTTCTAAGACATATTATTTGGAGAACAACTGTCATAGAACTTTCAAAGCTTTTTAGTGAATCACAAACGAGAGATAGATATAACATCTGTCATTTCATTAATAAGTTTAAAAAAGGTGGACATTTTGGAGACACAGGAATAAGTGATAATCTAATCCAACACTGGAAATCTGAAATCAATGAAAACAAAACAACAATTGACACTGTACTAAAGTACCGTGACAAAGTCTATGCGCACGATGACCCCAATCAGGATGTGTTATATACTAAAGAAGTAACTTTTGAACAGGCCGAACGACTGATGAAGATTGTTGAAAGTTTAATCACAGAAATTTATGAGACAATTTTAGACTCAACACCAGTTATAGAGACAGTAATTTTTGACCGACTTAGATTTGATATTATCAAAATACTCGCAGAAGCTAAAGAATGTGAAAACAATTTTAGTAACCGAAAATAATGAAGCCCGCTCTGCCCTTCGTTTGAGTGATAGCGGTAACGAGGGGTTGTTGGTTCTGCGTCTGCGGCGCACCATAAAATGTATCTTTTCTTGCCTAAGCCCTGACAGGGTTTCAAACCCTGTCAGGGCTAAAAATTCCACCTCCAAATATTTCCTCAAAAACATTAACTTTGCCGCACTTAAACTGATAAGGTAATTCAGATTGTATGTCAGCAGATAACCGATATATGGCGCGTGGTGTTTCGGCTTCGAAAGAAGACGTACACAATGCTATTCAAAACATTGACAAGGGGCTTTATCCCAAAGCTTTTTGCAAGGTTATTCCTGATATTTTGGGGGGCGATCCGGCCTGGTGCAACATCATGCATGCCGATGGCGCCGGAACCAAATCGTCGCTGGCTTACCTGTACTGGAAAGAAACCGGTGATATTTCGGTCTGGAAAGGCATTGCCCAGGATGCCATTATCATGAATCTCGACGACCTGCTTTGTGTGGGCGCAACTGGTAACATTTTGTTATCGTCAACCATTGGCCGGAACAAAAACCGGATTCCTGGCGAAGTCATTACTGCCATTATCAACGGAACTGAAGAATTGTGCGCCGAATTGCGCGAAATGGGAATCAGCATTTATCCAACCGGAGGCGAAACTGCCGATGTGGGCGATGTGGTTCGCACCATCATTGTCGATTCAACCGTGACCTGCCGAATGAAACGCGAAGATGTAATTTCGGCTGACAACATTCAGGCTGGCGATGTGATTGTCGGGTTGGCCTCATTCGGACAAGCCATCTACGAGAAAGAATACAACGGCGGCATGGGCAGCAATGGCCTCACCTCGGCCCGTCACGATGTATTTGCCAATTACCTGGCTCAAAAATATCCTGAAAGTTTTGATCCGGAAGTTCCGGTAGAACTCATTTATTCAGGAACAAAGAAATTAACTGAACTCATTGATAGTGTTGGTCTGGATGCCGGGAAACTGGTTCTATCACCGACCAGAACTTATGCTCCGGTTGTGAAAGAATTGCTCGAATCGCTCCGGAAAAACATACACGGAATGATTCATTGTTCGGGTGGCGCCCAAACCAAAGTGCTGCATTTTGTTGATAATGTGCATGTAATCAAAGATAATCTGTTCGATGTTCCACCACTCTTTAGAATGATTCAGGAAGAATCGGGAACAAATTGGCAGGAAATGTACAAGGTTTTCAATATGGGTCACCGTTTCGAAATTTACCTTGCACCTCAATTTGCCGCAGAAGCGATCGCTATTTCAGGAAAATATAACATTGAAGCCCGCATTGTTGGGCGCGTTGAAGCCGCCGAAGGCAAAAAACTTACCATCAAGTCTCAATTCGGAGAATTTGAATATTAGCTACGCTTTTCAGTTTTTTTCGTCTTCATTCTTCATTCATCATTCAAAATTCAACATTCATATATGGCAGACTATTCATTAATGGAAAAATACGAATCGATCAGATATCGGTTCGAAGAAGTTGGCTCACAAATTACCGACCCGTCGGTGATGAGCGACATGAAGCGTTACGTCAAACTCAATCAGGAATACAAACGCCTGGAGTTGCTGACCAACGCTTTCAAAGAATTTAAAGCAACAATTGATAACATCGAATCAGGCAAGCAAATTCTGGCGGAAGAAACCGACGAAGATTTGCGTGAAATGGCCCGTGAAGAAATCGAAGCTTCCGAAGCAATCATTCCTGAAAAAGAACAAAATATCAAATTGCTGCTGATTCCGGCTGATCCGGAAGACGGTAAAAATGCCATTCTTGAAATCCGTGCAGGAACCGGTGGCGACGAAGCCAGCATTTTTGCAGGCGACTTGTTCCGCATGTACTCCAAGTTCTGTGAACGCCGCGGCTGGAGGTTGGAAGTGACCAATACGAGCGAAGGTACTTCGGGTGGGTTTAAGGAAATCGTTGCTACTATTTCAGGAGAGGGGGTTTATGGAATCATGAAATATGAATCGGGAGTACATCGCGTACAGCGCGTGCCACAAACCGAAACTCAAGGTCGTGTTCATACTTCGGCAGCTACGGTGGCTGTTTTGCCCGAAGCAGAAGAATTCGACATCGACCTGCGCGACAGCGATATCCGGAAAGATACTTACTGTTCTTCAGGACCAGGCGGACAGTCTGTCAACACGACCTATTCAGCCATCCGTTTGACTCACATTCCGACCGGAATCGTTTGTACTTGTCAGGATCAAAAATCGCAGATTAAGAATTTGGCAAAAGCGATGATCGAATTGCGTTCGCGAATTTATAACCAGGAACATCAGAAATATCTTGACGCCATTGCCTCTAAACGTAAAACCATGGTTTCAACCGGCGACCGGTCTGCAAAAATACGGACTTACAATTGGCCACAGGGACGAATTACAGACCACCGTATCAACCTGACTATTTATAACCTTCAGGCTGTAGTTGGCGGCGATCTGGACGAAATTATCGACAAGCTTCAGGTTGAAGAAAATGCAGAACGGCTGAAAGAAGCGGAGATTTAATGAAAAAATGTTACGCGTTTCGGGTTACAAGTTGCGGGTTTTTGAACTCGTAACCCGAAACGCGCAACACGGAACATGAAACGTGATAAGTTTGTAGTATCGAGGTAGGCAAATACACACATTATTTTATTTATCTTTGGATACACACAACATTGATGTAATGCAAAATTCCATTCAGTCGATAGAATTAGCCATCGTGGAGAAATTGAAACCAATTAATCCTCTTAAAATCATTCTTTTTGGCAGCTATGCTTACGGAACGCCTAATGCCGATAGCGATTTAGATATTTGTGTGGTTAAAAAAGAAGTAAAATCAAAATCGAAAGAAAAAAAAGAAATCAGGGAAAGATTGAAAGAATTGCTGATCGCCAAGGATATACTTGTTTCCAGCTTCGAAGAATACGAATTCTACAAAACGCAGTTTGGCTCTGTTTTTATGGATATTGAAAAAAAAGGGAAACTCTTATGGCCAGTTTCTTAAATCAATATGAAATACTCTTCAACAAAGCAAAAGCTGACTTATCGGCTTCCAATGTTTTGTATGACAGATTAATGGAAGGCAATTCAGGACTTGACCTTGAAGTTATTTGCTTTCACCTTCAGCAGAGCGCCGAAAAATTGATGAAAGCGGTTCTTTCAAAAAATCAAATCAGTTATCCCAAAATACACGACCTTGAAACCCTCCTGACCCTCATAACCGATAATGGCATTGCTATAGATACCAATAGAGAGTTACTGATAGAATTAAATGATTATGCCGTTGAAGGAAGATATGCAATTATGAACGAAGAGCTTGATAGCATAAAAGAAATTTTCACTCTGGTAACCGATATGGCAAATGAGGCTGATAAAATAATTAATAAAGAATGAACCGAGAACAACTTTTTGATCAGATTAAACTGAAACGCAGCTTTTTGTGTATCGGACTAGATACTGATATTCTGAAAATCCCACGTTTCCTGAATGAAACCAGTGACCCAATATTCGCTTTCAACAAGGAAATAATTGACTCCACACACGATTTGTGTGTTGCCTACAAACCAAACCTCGCCTTTTACGAAAGTCAGGGTGTTGCTGGCTGGATCAGCCTGGAAAAAACGGTGCGATACATCCGCGAAAAATATTCGGAACAATTCATTATCGCTGATGCCAAACGTGGCGATATTGGCAACACATCGAACCTGTATGCACGCGCGTTTTTCGACCACATGGATTTTGATGCCGTGACTGTTGCACCATACATGGGCGAAGATTCCATTAAGCCATTCATGACCTATCTCGACCGCTGGGTAATCGTTCTGGCGCTAACTTCGAACAAAGGAGCAGCCGATTTTCAATACCTGAAAAATGCCGAAACCGGCGAACAGTTGTTCGAATCGGTGCTGAAAACCTCGCAAACCTGGGGAACCACCGATAACATGATGTATGTGGTTGGAGCTACCAAAGCTGAAAAACTGGAAGAAATCCGCGAACTGGTTCCCGATCATTTTCTGCTGGTTCCTGGCGTTGGCGCACAGGGCGGAAGCCTTCAGGAAGTTGCGAAATACGGAATGAACGAAGTGTGCGGACTATTGGTAAATTCTTCCCGCCAGATTATTTATGCTTCGGATGGTGAAGACTTTGCCGAAAAAGCACGCAATGAGGCTTTAAATGTTCAGGTTGAAATGGAAGAACTTTTACTTGAAGCCGGATTATTGTAAAAATAAATCATAGAATTTGTATTGCATTCTGAATTTCAGGATAAGACAAAACTATGCAACAAAAAAGGCTATCAGATGATAGCCTTTTTTGTTGTATAGTAACAGAGATATGCGTAGTTAATTATTGTAAAACGAATGAGATAGGAATAGTAAACTGTTGTTTTACTTTCATCCCGCCCTGTTTTCCAGGTTCCCATTTTGGTGAAGACTGAATAACCCTAACCGCTTCTTTATCAAGGGAAGGATCGACACCGCGTACCACTTTAACATCAACAACTTCTCCTTTAGAGTTTACTGCATACTGCACATAAACTTTCCCAGTTATGCCATTTTCGGCAGCAAGCACCGGGTATTTTATGTTTTCTGTAACCCAATCCCGAAATGTGTTAACATCACCACCTAAGAAAGATGCTTGTTCCTCAACAATAATAAAAACTTTTTCTTCTTCAACAATTGCAGTTTCTTCAACATTTACAACTTCGATTTTATCCGGAACTGGTTCATTGGTAACAGTTTCAGTAACTTCACTAACAGTAGCAAATTCAACTTCAACGGTTACGCTATCAACAACAACCGGAGCAACATACTTTACCTGTGCTTCCGCTGCTGGTGGTGGTGGTGGTGGTGGTGGTGGTGGTGGTGGTATATCATCCTCGGCTTTTATGTTTTCCATACTTACCACCGTATTTTTCACTAGAGTAATATTCTTACCTCTGTTATTGTATGCCTGAATGAAAGGTACCATTACTGCGCCACCTAAACTGAATATTGATATCAAAAAGGCTATAAGTAAGAATTTTCTGAACTTTTTGCGCAATACATAAGCCCCATATTCCTTATTCCTCTTTTCGAATACAATTTCTTCAAGGGTTATGGCTTCGTTTTTAAGCAATTCATTATCCATGATTCAAATCCATTTATTATGGTTTATTTTATGGCAGTAACTGACGATCCGGGATTAATACGAGACTGAACCATCGTTTTTTCCACTGGGTTAATATCGACAAGTGTGTACCGGGCAATATTGGTAATAGCCATTTCATCGATAATGTCAACTATATTTCGATATTTAACACCATCGGCCGCCTTGATTAGCACAATTGGCCCTAATTTATCCTCTTTATAGAAGCGCTTGATTCTGCCTTCTACCGAGTCTCTCGGAATTTTAAGTTTACCTTCTGTCACATCTTTCTTCATGTTGGCAACTCGGGCAAACAATTCTTTGTTTCGCTGTAAAAGTACCTTGCGGATTCCATCTTTCGAATAATCAACTTCAGCCAAAACCGGAAGTGGTTTATTTGGGTCGGCCAATCCTACATACCAGAGTATTTTGTCGTTTTCGACAAGTATAATATTTAGGGCCCTGCTTTTATCAAGCTCAGGTGGCTTTTCATTTTCCTTCGGCTTTTCTGGCAGAATGATCTCCATAACCTTGGGTTTATTGAATGCCGTAGTAAGCATGAAAAAAGTTAGCAACAAACAAGCAAGGTCAACCATTGGAGTCATATCAATATGAGTTCCGTGTTTCTTGACCTTCTTCTTGCCTTTACCTTTTTGGTGACCCTCTTCTTGAACTATTTCAGCCATTTTGGATTGTCTTTATAAAATTACTTAATAATAAACTCTTCTGGTAACTCAACCGCTTTGAGGTCGGTGGTTAAATTGAACTTGTGTACATTATTGTCCTGCAAAACAGCGATCACTTTTTTAACTATAGGGTAATTTGCTGCGCCGTCACCTTTTATGGTAAACTGCAAGTCGTTATTGTAAGTACGTGCGAACCTGATCCACATCATCAGTTGATTATCGGTCGAGTCAATAGGAATACCTACCTGCATCGCTTCACGTGTTTTCGTATCAGGAGCTGCAAGAAAGGCTTGAAGCTTGTCTGCCGGTAAACCAAAAGATGCTAATCCTTCAAATTTTTTAATTTCCTTGGGAGTAAACTTAATCTTATATTGACTACCTATGGCCTGTAACACTTTTGCGCGAATATGCTCGGTTGAATCGGTTCCATTATCAACATTAAAAAAGACCTTATCATCCTTTGAAATCTCAATGGTTACCAGATGGCTGTCCGGGATTGGTACTGAGGAAGTTGATTTTGGAGTAGAAATTGATGCAGCTTCCTCCGGACGAAATGTAGCCGTCAAAATAAAAAAGACGAGTAGAAGGAAAAACAAGTCCACCATCGGCGTCATGTCGATTCGTGGTGTTTTTGCAGCTAATTTAATTTTTCCCATTATTTTACAATTTGTTTTTTCATCAATATCAGTTGAAGAAAAATTAAAAAAATTACTTCAAAGTTGAAGCAAATGTTTGAGTGACACTAAAACTGGCTTCATCCATTTTATAGGTGGTTGCGTCAATCTGGGCTGAAAAATAGTTATAAGCTATGATGGCAAATGTTGACCCTGTTATACCAAAAGCAGTATTAACAAGAGCCTCAGAAATACCATTGGCTAAGGCTAATGAATCAGGAGCGCCTGCAGTTGCTAAAGCGCCGAAGGCACGGATCATTCCAAGCACTGTTCCAATAAGTCCAACAAGAACCGAAATAGAAGCAATGGTAGATAGTATAATCAAGTTTTGAGAAAGAACTGGTAATTCAAGGGCAGTAGCCTCTTCAAGGTCTTTCTGAAGTGCGAGTACTTTTTGGTCGTTCATCAGAGTTTTGTCATTTTGTAAAACTCTGTAACGATGCAGGCCTGCTTTCATAACATTGGCAATTGATCCTCTTTGTTTGTCGCACAATTGAGAAGCTTCCTCTATTTTATTATCGTTAAGGAAAGTTTGCAATGCACGAACAAATACGTTAAGGTTGCCTTTTCCAGCTGCAACCGAAAGCATAATCATACGCTCAACAATAAAAGTAAAAAGTACCAGGTTGATAGCAATTAGAATAGGCACGATGAAGCCACCTTTGTAAATAATCCCTAAATAGTTACCGGGAAGTGGATGGCCTTTGGGATTCATACCTTCAAAGTTAACAGGATTACCCATAATTAGTGAATAAATGAGGTAACCACCTAATGAGCACAGCAAGATAACCGCCAGAACGAATGTCGATTTTAATGCTTCTTTTAATGTTTGTCCTTTCATTTTCAATTTTTATTTAAAGTAAATATAAAAACAATAGTTTTAATTTTATCGGGTTCAAAGAAAGCAATATTTTTTTAAACTGAAATCCCTAACCGGAAAATATTCGAAATAAATTCGTGATTTTGAAAAAAAATCTATTTCTATTTTTTTATGATTTTTTTGGCGGCATCTATTGCCTTCGTTAAATCCTGAATTGCTTTCGCAGCTTCAAGATCGGCAGGGTCAAGCTTTTTAACTTCGTTGTAAAAATCTCTGGATTCGACGTAATTTTTTTCATAATAAGCGATCAAAGCCTGTGATTTAAGTGATTGTATCTGCCATTGTTTGTTTGCCGGATCGAGTTCAAATAATTTTTTATACCAAGTTTTAGAAGTTGGGTATTCTTTTTTCTGCAGGAAATAAAATCCCAGATAGGTATATGCTTCCTGTAATTCCTTGGCATATTTTATGGTGTCGCTTCCGACTTTTTCAACGAGAGATTCAAATTTTGGATGTGCCAATCCAAGTTCGCTAGTCGGATCCATGCTTGAAGCAGTTCTTGCCAGATATACATATGCCTGCATATTATCAGGTTGATTTATAATGATTTTGCTGAAAATACTATCTGCATTTGTAAATTCCCTGAGTTGGTAATATGATTTACCAATTAACATCACATCATCAATATCCGATTTACCTTTCCTGTTTTTAAGATTTAACCAGGTGATAGCTTTTTTGTAAATACGTGAATAATAATAATTGAAAGCTATTTCTGATACCAGGCTCACATTGTTTGTATCCATTGCGTATGCTTTTTCAAATGCATCAAAGGCTTTTGATAACGTCAAAGAATCGTTTTTAGCAACTTTAAAAAGTATCCGACTATAATATAGGTAGTCTCTTGGAATAATACTTGCGGAATTGGCATTTTCAAAAAACTTCTCCATATACAATCTGCCTTTTTCAAGTTCGGGTGGCCTTTTGTCATAGCAGGAGTATGCTGCCAGCCGGTAAAGATAATTTCGCGATTTATCAACAGCCAAAACTTCTTCAAGTGTTGCCAATGTATTCGTATAATCTTTTGCTCTGAAGAGCGCTTTTGCGTACTGAATTTTAGCAGGGATATTATCGCCTGATAAATCGAGGAATTTGCGAAAGTTGGTTTTCGCAAGATTGAATTGGCCTGCTATAGTATATAACTCCCCAAGTTCACGATAAACAGGAGCATAGGTAGAATCAATATCCCTGGCTTCATCAAAGTATGGACGGGCGGCATTTAAATTGGTGGCACGTACATAAATATTGCCAATTTTAATTTTTGGTATAGGCGATTTGGCATCAAGACTAAGTGCTTTATTGTAATTTGCAAGAGCATTTTTTCCGTCGTTTTTCTGCATATATACATCGCCCAATGCAAGGTATATTGATGCATTGTTGGGGTCTATATCTCTTGCTCTTGTAAGATATATTAGCGCCTTATTATACCTTACGACTTTACCTAAGAGTTGAGAGGATCCTAATTTCGAAAGTATAAGGGCATGTTTAGGCATTAAAAGTTTTATTTTAATTGGTATTGTAGCTTCAGCTTTTCTAAAATTCTTATCTGCTGCAATGGTGTCACCCGAAAGAAGTAGAGAAACAGCACCTAATCCTATGCTATTAAGTACATTCGATGTATCTTTCTGAATGCCTTTTCGAAATAAATCTTCGGCTTTAGAAGCCATATCTTTCAATGAATTCGATAAGGTATCAGAAAGGTAATCTTTAATGATGGTTTCGCCGTAGTAATAATAAACATTCCCATTACCTGGCTCTGTCTTTAGCAATTCTTCGAAAGCTTGTCCGGCTTCTTCATATTGCTCACTTGCGGCAAGCTTTAATGCGGCATTTAACTTTAATTCAAATGCTGACGGAGGAGGTGCAGTTTTAGATTTTTTCTGGCTAAATGCTGTAGCAGTAAGCAACGAGAACAGTATTACAATTATCAGTTTCATTTTGAATAGATATATAATTACAAAAAAAATTAATTTTTCTTAACTTCTACTAGTCTTATTGGCATTGTAGCCGGCAACATTCCCATTTTTAAGATAATTCGCTGGCCTGCATCTCCGGCCACAAATGAGGTGAAACCTGTTCCCAATCCTGCGAAAGATTCCCGGTTAATGGTATAAACTTCCCTGATAAACGGATAACTTTGATTGGCAATATAGGCCGGATGTGGTGAATAGAATTCACTGCCATCCGAATCATATTCCGAAGTTACTGAAACTACATTGATTTTGCTTAAAAAAGAATGACTAATTGAATCACGTGGATCACTTATCCAGTTAACACTGATGATGCCTATGGCTTCAGGGTGGCTCTCAACAAAATTTATAACTTCAGAATTTTTAGTGGCGGAAAAACAATAGTTGGGCAATGAGCCGGTTATTCCAAATTTATTCATGATTGTCTTAACATTGTTTGACCCCTGGTTGTCAAAAACAACTTTGATATCATTTAATTTCGATTGGGGATTAATCTGTTCCCATTTCGAAGTTTTGCCTGTGAAAATATCTTTTAGCGTATTGTACCGGATTAATGAATCGGCATTCGATTTATTAACGATGAAAGCCAGAGCGTCGTAAGCAATTTTGGTTGTTCTGGGAATGATTGATTTACCTCTGAGGTAGGCTACTTCGTTATCGGTTAGCTTGCTACTTGTAATAATAACTCTTACTGAATCATCCAGGAATAATTTCAATATGCTGTCTCCGGACAAATAAACAGGGGCAACTTTTGCATCTTTATAGAGAGAATGGAAGGTGAAAAGCTCAGTATCAGCAAGCAATTGATATGATTCGTCAACAGCGATTTTTATATTTCCCCGTGTAGGTGTTTCGTCAGTAAATTTTTTTGGGGTCATTTTGCATGAAAAAAATAAGGCAATCACCCCAAATAAAGAAATGCTGATTATTAATTTTAAATGGTTCATTGTTTATCCTCCTTATTTTTGTATCGATGGAATATATTCACCGATCAATAAAATTTGTATGCAAACAGTATCACTGCAAAAATCATGCGAAAATATTTTGGCCAATTTGAGGCGTAAAACTATTAAATTAATTTTAACAAAAGTCAGAATTATTGAAAATGTTTCGTACCGTAATCGATAGAGCGGAGAGAGAGGGATTCGAACCCTCGGTACCCTTTTGAGGTACACACGCTTTCCAGGCGTGCCAGTTAAGCCACTCCTGCATCTCTCCAGATGTTTTTTGGCCTTTATTTTTCGGGCTGCAAGCTACGAAAAATACCACCCAAAAGTTACTCACTTATTTCGCCAATCAAACTTTTATTCAGGTGCAGCTTGATTTCTTCCTGTTCCAAACCCTGACCCAGCAGAAACATCAGTTTAGTTATGGCAGCTTCGGTGGTCATATCTTTTCCGCTTACTACTCCGGCATTCAACAGTTCAGCGCTGGTTTCGTATTGACCCATATTTACTGCCCCGCCCTGGCATTGAGTAACATTCAGAAATATTATTTTGCGTTTGATGGCAATTTTTATCTGACTGATCATCCATCGTGTGGTAGGAATATTTCCTGATCCGAATGATTCAAGTACAACGCCTTTTAAACCAGGTATATTCAAAATATTCTCGAAGACCATACGTCCGATACCTGGAAAAATCTTCAGAATGACCACATTTTCATCAAAGTGAGTCCTGACTTTAAGTATCCCCTTGTTTGCCGACCGGTGAATATTCTCCTGAAAATATTTGATTTCAACGCCGGCATTGGCTAATTCCGGATAATTTGGTGATGAAAATGCTCTGAAATCATCGGCATGTCTTTTTGAAATGCGGTTTCCCCTGAAAAGTTTAGAGTTGAAGTAAACACAAACTTCCGGAACAACAGCCTGTCCATTATTCCTGGCAGCAGCAATTTGTATGGAGGTGATCAGGTTTTCCTTTCCATCGGTCCGAAGTATCCCAATCGGAAGTTGTGATCCGGTTAAAACTATTGGTTTGTCCAGATTTTCAAACATGTAACTAAGAGCTGAAGCGGTGTAGGCCATGGTATCAGTACCATGTAAAATAACAAATCCATCGTATTTGCTGTAATTGCGTTCGATGGTATTGGCTATTTTCACCCAGATGGCAGGTGTCATATTTGATGAATCAATCGGCGGGGTGAAAGTAACTACCTGAAGGTTATATTCCAACCGATCGAGTTCTGGGACTTCTTCCTGTATCTGATCAAATTTTACGGGAACCAGGATACCGTTGGCTGATTTTTGAACCATCCCGATGGTGCCACCTGTATAAATGATAAGGATAGAGGGCTTATTTTCCACTTTCATTTCACTTTTTCTGATGATTACTTATATTTCGAAGAGATTCCGGGCATTCTCGGTGGTGATCCTGGCAATTTCACCAACTGTCATTTGGTGAAGATCGGCAATTTTTTGCGCAATATAAACAAGGTATGAACTTTCGTTTCGTTTTCCGCGAAACGGGGAAGGAGTAAGATAGGGCGAATCGGTTTCTATGATCAGGTTCGATGGATCTATTTGTTTGATTACTTCGTCTAATCCACTCTTTTTGAAGGTAATTATTCCATTAACTCCAATTTTAAATCCTAAATTAATAACCATACCGGCCTGTTCGGCAGTACCTGAAAAACTGTGAAATACCCCCCTCAGGTTATCGTCTATTATTTCACTTAGAACATGATATACTTCGTCGAACGAATCGCGGACATGAATGACAACTGGTAACTGATATTGCCGGGCCAGTTCAAGCTGAAATCGAAAAGCATGAGTTTGCTCGTCTAAAAATGATTTATCCCAATATAAATCGATGCCAATTTCACCAATTCCGTAAAACTTGCGTTTTTTCAACCAGTATTCAACAACCTGCAATTCATCCTGATAATCGTGGTTGACCGAAGTTGGGTGTAGGCCCATAAGCGGAAAACAGATGTGGGGGTACGTATCAACCAGATTCAGCAGATTTTTTACTGAAGAACTATCTATATTAGGTAGGATAATCTTCCTGACGTCGTTTGAATACGCGCGTTGAATAACCTCATCAAGATCGTGAATGAAGTCGGTAGAATAAATATGAGAATGAGTATCAATCAGCATTTACCGCAAAATTTGGCCAAAATAAGGAAAAATAAAGCAGCCAAATATGAAGCGAATATTATTTTATTGGGAATTCAACGATTTATACGATTCCCTGGGCCAGCATGGCATCGGCTACTTTCACGAAGCCACCCACATTGGCGCCAATCACATAATTGACTTTATCCCCTTTTCGACCGTATTTCACGCATGTTTCATGAATGTCTTTCATAATGCGGTGCAGGTATTTGTCCACTTCTTCTTTTGGCCAGTTCATACGGATAGAGTTTTGCGACATTTCCAGTCCCGAAACTGCAACTCCTCCAGCATTTACGGCTTTCCCCGGTGCATAAGTAATAGCTTCGGTCAGATATTCAACAGCTTCGGCAGTACAACCCATATTGGAAGTTTCGGCAACAAGGAAGCACCCGTTTTTAACCAGCGTTTGTGCATCTTCAAGGTTTACTTCATTTTCGCAGGCGCATGGCATGGCTATATCAACTGCGCATTCCCAAGGTTTTTTCGCCGGAATAAATTTGGCGCCAAACTCAGCGGCATAAGGTTCAACCACATCATTGTTCGTCGCTCTCAGTTCGAGCAAATAATCAACCTTATCTCCGGTAATTCCTTCGGCATCATAGATATAGCCATCAGGTCCGGAAATAGTGACCACTTTGCCCCCTAATTCGTTAATTTTGACAATTGCCCCCCAGGCTACATTGCCAAACCCCGAGACTGCAAAAGTTTTACCTTCGATTTCTTTACCCAGGATGCTGAGCATGTGCTGAACAAAGTAAACAGCACCAAATCCGGTTGCTTCAGGACGAATTAAACTGCCGCCCCAACCAATACCTTTGCCGGTTAAAACTCCGGTAAATTCATTGCGGATGCGTTTGTACTGGCCAAAAAGAAACCCGATTTCGCGGCCTCCAACACCAATGTCTCCTGCCGGAACGTCGGTATTTGGACCAATGTGCCGGTAAAGTTCGCTCATAAACGACTGGCAGAAACGCATGATTTCATTATCTGACTTACCTTTTGGGCTAAAATCTGATCCGCCTTTTCCTCCACCCATAGGCAATGTAGTCAAGCTGTTTTTGAATGTCTGCTCAAATCCTAAAAATTTGAGGACGCTCAAAGTAACTGTCGGGTGAAAACGCAGTCCACCCTTGTAGGGGCCAATGGCCGAGTTAAATTCGACCCGGTAACCGCGGTTTACCTGCACGTCGCCACGATCATCAATCCAGGGTACCCTGAAAATAATGGTGCGTTCGGGTTCAACTATGCGTTCCAGAATTTTGGCTTTCTGGTATCTGGGATTTTTCTGATAGACGTCCCATATTGATTCTATAACTTCCTGAACTGCCTGATGAAATTCACGTTCACCCGGAGTGCGGGTTTTTAGTGCTTCCAAAAATTCGTTAATGTCTGCTTTCATCTAGTTTTTAATTTTTTAATAATAGTCAAAGTTAGGACATTCGGGAATTGTTTATTCTAATTCAGTAAAAACGAATATTAACGTATGTTGCAGATATCCAGTGGTGTAATTAGGCCGAGATGAATGTTTAATAACACTGATTGACTTTCGTCAGTTTTTTGGACGTCGAATAATGATACATATTTAAAAAATGGTCTTTTGTGCTGAAAATCAGTGCATATTTTAACAGTTTGAAGAATAAAAAGGATGTGTTCAGATAAAATCCATGTTAAGAAGCTTCAAAAATTGCAGTTTCAAATTAAAGTGAGCTTTTCAGTATTATTTCGTCAGTTCAATGTTTGTTTCCTGTTTCGGATTTTTTGCAATTTCTTCGAGCGGGCAATCGAACTCAAGTTTGGCGATCAAAACCGTATTTGCCAACTCACCGGTAGGTAAATTCCGTAACCGGAGATAAGGCTGCTGGCTGGCATGATCGCTCGGACACAAATTCACCGCACAATCAATCGGGTTGTCGTTATTTAATAAGGTCGCTTTAGCTGGAAGTACATTAACTGGCTTCAGTTTAATGCCATTGCCAACCGGAACTTTATTCAGGTGGACATACAAAATCTGTTCTCTTTTGGTCGCCAATACTCCCGGAGCATTTAGCAAACCTGAATCAGCCTGAACATTTTGAAAGGATTCGTCAACTGATTTTTTCCATTTACCAATTCGTTTTAAAATATCGGCTGCTTGTTTCGGAATAATACCCTCGCCGGTTGGGCCGACATTCAATAAGTAATTGGCATCGCGGGCAAGGTAACGGTCTATACTGCTGATCAGGTGGCGGTCGGTATAATAGTCTTCGTCTTTTTTATATCCCCAGCTCTCCATTCCCACCGACTGGCAAGCTTCTGTTAGCCGGTCGAAGCTTTTGGCTTCGGAAGCCGCATTGTCGTAGTCACGTTCGGGTGTGCCAAAATCGCCTTCATCAAAACCCCGGTTGTTGATAACCGCTTTAGGTTGAAGTTTTCGAATCATGGCATTTACAGAAGGATCTTTGTAAACCGGTACATTCATATCCCACCAGAATCCGTGGATTTCGCCATAGTTGGTGCAGAGTTCGCGAACCTGTTCTTTCAGAAATTCCATGTATTTAACCCAATCAGGTGAATCCTGTGGCTGAGGCGGTAATTCATGATGCCGGCCTTGGTTGGGGTAATTGGGATGGTTCCAGTCGGCGATGGAATAATACAGACAGAGAGGTATGCTCCGTTTGTGACAGGCATCCGACAGCATTCCGATGATATCCTTATTAAAAGGTGTATTAATCGTATTAAATGTAGTTTGTTTCGAGTCCCACAAACAAAATCCGTCGTGATGTTTTGTTGTCAGGGTGATGTATTTCATCCCGGCTTCTTCCATCAGATCGAGCCAATGTTCCGGATTAAACTTTATTGGATTCCACTGTTGCGCCAGCTTCACATATTCACTTCGGCTAACTCGTCCCCGCCACTGGAGCTGTTCGTGCCAGCCGGGTATCGAATACAATCCCCAGTGAACAAACATTCCATAGCGGTTTTCGAAAAACCAGTCACGCCCATCACCAAAACGTTTAATGCCTTCTGAATTATTAGGCAGATTTGTTTTCTCAGGTAAATGAATTGCTCCTGCCCAAGTCGAAAACAATGGAATGGCTGCAAGGGCAGCGGCAGTTTTTAAAAGATCTCTGCGTTTCATCGGATTAGGATTTAGGTATGTTTATTTTGGAGAAAATAAATCCCGGATTAGTTATAACCCGGGATTATAAAGTTTTCCGGATGAACAATTTTGATGCTGAGTTAGTTGTCCAATTTATAAATTCGTTCCATCAGTTGCCATTTTTCGTCGGCAGTTGCTTCAGTTGATGTTTGCTGAAACCTCGAAACATAAGCTTCCCATTCTGATTGACGTGGTTTACCAGCAAGTTCGGACATAGCCTTATCATGATCGAAATTGGCAACTGTATCCATAATCATAAACAAGCGGTTTCCCAGAATGTATATTTCCATATCAATGATACCCACATCTTTCATCCCTTGGGTAATTTCGGGCCAGGCCGCTTCAGGGGCATGTACCTTTTTGTAATCTTCAATTAATTGCACATCGTCTTTCAGTAATAAGGTTTTACAATATCTCTTGAAAGCAGAGATTTTAGTAGTTTCAGTGTATTCCATTTCAAATCAGATTAAGAACAATTACATCAAAATATTAATTACAAAAGTTAAGAATGATCCAAATGCTCATCTAATCAATGACCTGTTCCAATCTTTACGCTGTTTAATCCTTCCGAACCACTGAGTTTAGTCCAGAAGAATCCATAAAGTGCAATTGCCATAAAGCAAACAGCCGGAACAACATATCCCGCCGACATGCCTTCTTTGTCGCCTATTGCCCCCATCACCTTAGGCAATACGGCGCCACCCATAATGGCCATGACAATGAACGAAGATGCCAACTTTGATTTTTCTCCCAACCCAAAAATTCCAAGCGAGAAAATAGTGGGGAACATAATAGACATGAAGAAAAAGCTTAGGAATAAGGCGGCTACTGATAGCCAACCTAATTTAGCCACTACTACAAACATTAACATCACATTAATAGCGGAATATAGTCCAAGCATGTTATGGGCTTTAGTAACCCTTAAAATAAACGAACCGGTAAAACGGCCAACGAGGAATAATGGGAATGCGATCCATGACATGAGAGATGTTGCCCCTTTTTCAGTAAGGAAATAAGCTCCATTCCTTAAAACCGAGCCTTCTTCGCCACCAATAAACCAGATTGATTTTAGGTTTTCGCCTATTGACGGGACTTCTTCAACAGCATAATTGATAAAGAAACTGAATATGCCTGCTTGTGCTGCTACATAAAGGAATTGTGCAATAGTTGCACCGGTAAAGTGCGGAGCTGACCATATACTGTTTTTATGAATCAGTTTTCCCCTTTTACGCATGATAAAAATAATTGAAGCAACACCGACAATACAGGTTACAATATTAAATATCCAGGTTAAAGTGTGGTTTAAAACGACCATAGCCTCAGGATTGGCAAGCGTCTCCCTGTCCATATAAAACAATTGAACAAAGAAGCGGACAATCATACCCAATGCAAAACTGAAAATAATGGCGCAAACATATAAGAGGATTGTTGACAACAGGCTTTGTTGACCAAATACATCAACTTTGGCTGTCTCATCATTGGTTTTATTATTATGGTCTTCTTCTTTAACATCGGGCATTTTGCTTTTAACGAATGCTATAATAAGAACCATAATGATAACAGCGAGAGCTACATAAGGTATCCACATTGTTTTATGGGATATTTCAGCATTTTGTTGCGCACTTTGTGTGGCGTCGGAATGATAAAAATATAAGCCGCCAATATAAGGAGCTATTGGCCAGCCAATGGCGTTGAAAGACTGCGCCAGATTAATGCGTGAAGCTGCATATTTTGGATTACCTAAAACAGTGGTATAAGGATTGGCAACGGTTTCCAGAAACGAAAAACCCATGGCTACCAGGCAAACGCCCAACAGGACCGCCCAGAATCCATCAATTTTGGTAGCAGGATAAAACCACAGACAGCCCAGAGCCGCTAAACTCAGACCTAAAACAATTCCCCATTTGTAACCCAATTTATGAATAAACCATCCGGCAGGTAATGCCATAAAAAAATACCCCAGATAATGCGAAAACTGAACATTGGCCGAGTCGGCTTTTGTCAGGTGGTAGTAATCCTGAAAATGCTTGTCCATGGTATCTATCAGGCTGTTACCAACTGCCCACAAAGTGAAAAGAAGAGCAACCAGAAAGAAAATAAATGTATGATTTCTTCCGTCTTCAGTAGTAAAGAGACCTTTTTTTGTACTTTTCATGTTTGTTTAATAATTGTATGTCAAAAATCATTAAACAAATCTGAATTGCCAAACCAATTTTTGATTCATTTCAAAATTCGTACTTTTGCGACCAATCATTTAAAACTTATACAATGAGCAAAGCAGAAATTTATACCAGTAAAGGTGTTATGAAAGTGAATTTTTACGATGACGATGCACCGGGAACGGTCGAAAACTTCACCAAACTTTCGAAAAGTGGTTTCTATGATGGCCTCACTTTCCATCGTGTGATTCCCGATTTTGTCATTCAGGGTGGCTGCCCCAACGGAACAGGCGCAGGTGGCCCTGGCTATAAAATCCCTTGCGAGCTGGATGGCGAAAACCAGTTCCACGATCGTGGAGTTTTGTCAATGGCACATGCCGGGCGCAACACCGGAGGTTCACAGTTTTTCGTTTGCCACAGCCGCCGCAATACTTCGCACCTCGACCGCAAACATACCTGCTTCGGCAAAGTTTACGAAGGACTTGATGTGATTGATGCCATCCGGCAGGGCGATTTAATCGAAAAGATCGTAATTGTTGAAGAATAGATCTTCACAACCGTCACCAAGTGTGGGGGTTTGATTTTTCTTTTATAAAAGGTTCAAATTTATTCTGAAAGTAATATTGTTTTTTTTGCTTGAGTACTTATCAGTTAATGTTCAGGATAATATCGGTAGTTTTGTGCTTCTACACTAAATCAATTGCATGTCGGATAATTCAAAAGGGGTACTTTTAACATTGGGATCGGTGGTGTTTTTTGCGCTGATGGCCGTTTTGGTGAAGGCTATTCCCAATGTGTCGAGCTTCCAGACAACCTTTTTCCGTTTTGCAATCGGGTTGGGAATTATTGGCATTTTAGCGCTTTTCGGGGTTATTCACCTTAAATTCAACGACCGGAAAAATCTCTTTTGGCGCGGCTTAGTTGGCGGGGCGGCGGTTTACCTTTTCTATCTGGCTATTCTGAAATTGGGAGTAGGCAAGGGGTCGGTGTATATTTATTCGTATCCGATTTTTGCCACACTGTTTAGCATGTTAATCCTGAAGGAAAAGGTTGAACCAATCAAATTTGTGGTTATTTTTATTTCGTTTGCAGGCCTTGTGTTGCTCTCGGTTGGAGGTGGTAAAGGATCGTTGGACGGAATGGGTTTTTATGAACTGATTGCCATTGCGGGATCGGTCATTACCGGATTAGCTGTGGTTTTTGTGAAAAAACTGCACGACAGCGATAATTCGTATGCCATTTTTTTCTCGCAATGCATAGTCGGGTTTTGGATGTTTTTGGTGCCATCAGGGGCAACCCAGGCCGATGGAAACATGACCGAATTACTTTTATTGGTTTTGGTGGGCGTTGTAGCTACCATTGGTCAGTTGTTCATGACCGAAGGGTATAAATATGTCAATGTGGCTACCGGTTCATTGCTCCAATCTATGGTTCCGGTTTTTAACCTGCTAGCGGGCTGGCTGATTTTTAATGAGCAGTTCAGCATCATCGAAATACTTGGAGCTTTTGTAATTGTCGGTTCTTGTTTTGCGCTGGTTATTATTAATTTCAGCGTTGGAAAAAAGACCCGGATTTTAAAATTGGTTGAATAAAAACTAAACCCACATAAATTTCTAATTATGAAAAAAACTAAATTGAAACAGCTTGCTTTCGGAGGACTTGTTATGACTGTGATTCTGGTACAAACCGCCTGTAAACCTTCCGACCTTTCAAAAGAAAACCTGATACCAAGGCCAGTTTCGGTATCAGCAACCGGAAGTTCATTTGACCTGACCGACCAGACAACTATTTTCGTTCAGGGTGAGTCAGTTGAATTGAAACAGATTGGCCAGTATCTGGCCGATAAGCTGAATCCTTCAACCGCACTGGGCATCGAAGTAAAAACAACCGCTGATTCTCCTGCTCCCGGGAACATATTTTTGTCACTTTCAGGCAGCGATGCCGAACTGGGCGATGAAGGTTACGAACTAACTATCACCGGCAAATCAGTTAATTTGGTGGCCAACAAACCTGCAGGACTTTTCCGTGGTATTCAAACCATTCGTCAGCTTTTACCCGCAAAAGTTGAAATGGGTGACAAACAGAAAGGTCCATGGAAGCTGGCAACTGGAGTAATTCGGGATTATCCGGCATACGGATACCGGGGTTCGATGCTCGATGTGGCCCGTCATTTCTTTACGGTTGAAGAGGTTAAAAGGCTGATCGATCAAATGGCATTCTATAAAATGAATGTATTGCATTTGCATTTGTCCGACGACCAGGGCTGGCGCATCGAGATCAAATCGTGGCCAAACCTGACTGCACATGGCGGTAAAACTGAAGTGGGAGGAGGCGAAGGCGGTTTTTATACTCAGGAACAATATTCAGATATCGTAAAATATGCACAAGACCGTTTCATCACCATTGTTCCTGAAATTGATATGCCCGGGCACACCAATGCTGCTCTGGCTTCGTATGCCGAATTAAACATGGATGGTAAGGCCACTGAACTGTACACCGGTATCAAAGTCGGGTTCAGCACCCTGGACACGAAAAAGGAGATTACCTACCGGTTTATTGATGATGTAATTCGTGAATTGGCTGTATTAACTCCCGGAGAGTATTTGCATATTGGAGGAGATGAGTCTCATGCCACCAAAATTGAAGATTACATTCCTTTTATGAACCGTGTTCAGGATATGGTAATTGCCCATGGGAAAAAGGTATTGGCATGGGACGAAATCGCTTTGGCAACTCTAAAACCGAATACCGTTGTACAATATTGGGATAAAGCCGAAAATGCGATCAAAGGTGTGGCGCAGGGTGCAAAAGTATTAATGTCGCCGGCTAAAAATGCATACCTCGATATGCAGTACGATTCAACCAGCGTCTTCGGTTTGCATTGGGCCGCCTACATCGAAGTGGATAAAGGCTACAACTGGGATCCTGCCAATTTGGTTCCTGAAATTAAAAAGGAAAACATTATGGGAATTGAAGCCCCGCTTTGGTCCGAAACTGTTTCAAACCTGAAAGAAGCTGAATACCTGATTTTTCCGCGTCTGCCTGGATATGCCGAAATTGGCTGGACACCGGTTGAATTGCGGAATTGGGATAATTATAAAATCCGTTTGGCTAATCACGGCGAACGGATGAAAGCCATGAACATCAACTTTTTCCCATCGAAACTGGTTCCGTGGGATGCAAAGGATAAGAAATAACAACCAATCATATAAATAATAAATCAAACGCTCCTGGCCCGGGGCGTTTGTTGTTTATATTCAATATCTTTAAGGTAGCCATTTTGCTTTGCTAATTGCCATTCCCAATGAAGAATCTATTTGCTCTCTTTCTGGTCAATTTATTCCTGATAGGCAACCTTTCTGCACAGAATATTGAGAAATGGATTGACTCCAAAAAACCGCTTCTATTCGAAAAACTTTATCTTCATGTTGACCGGGAGTTTTATTCGCCCGGCGATAAGATATGGATAAAAGTTTACCAGGTAAACGGAATCACACATAAACTGAATTCGAATTTCAGGAATGTATTCGTTCAACTGGTTTCGGAAACGGGAAAGGTCATTACTGAGCATGTTTTGTTTTCGGTCAATGGACAGGCCCATGGTGAAATCGTTACCGAAAATCTGGAAAGCGGAATGTACACCATCAGGGCATATACCAGTTACCTCAAAAACTTTGGCGAAGAGGCTTGTTTTCACAAAAGAATTTGGATTTCCAGGACTATGAATCCGGCGAATCTGTTTGATAACAATCAGGCCGATTATTCGAAAATTGATGTCTCCTTCTTCCCCGAAAGCGGAAATCTGGTGCTGAATGCCGTTAATACTGTTGCATTTAAGGCTATTGATGCAAAAGGAAAAGGAATTTATGTGAGCGGTAAAATCCTGAATGATCGGGGCGATACTATTTCTTCGTTCAGTACAAGCTTTTTGGGAATGGGGAAATTAATCATGATGCCCATGGAAGGTGATAACTATCTGGCCACCATTGATCAGGTTCCGGGAATGAAAGTCCGGTTTGAACCTGCAAATCCAAACGGTATTTGCCTGAATTTTAAGGAGAGCAGGGAGTCTCTCTTGTTTGGAGTTTCAGCAAATATGAAACTGGAAAATAAGCCTGCCTTTTATTTTGTGGCCTCCCACAAAGGATTTGTTTTGTTTTATGAAAAGATTGAAATGAATGATTTTGCGGAGTCATTTAAGCTGAGTAAAAGCAGATTCCCCAAAGGAATATCGAAAATATCATTACTCGATACTCTGCTCAATCCATTGGCAGAACGCCTGATTTTCGTGGATGACGGGAAAGATGATATGCTCAAATTGCAGCTAAACAAAAGGGAATTCAAACCCCGCGAAGAAGTTACGATCAATATTGAAGCGCTACTGGCATCAGCCGATTCCATTAAATCTACACTTTCAATGGCGGTTGTGAACAGGAATTATTTGGGTACTTCAGGAAATAGTCAAAACATAAAAAGTTATTTGCTGCTCGACTCCGATTTGAAGGGCGCCATCGAATCGGCAGCTTCCTGTTTCGTAAACGACGGGCATATTTCGTCGGCCGAAAAACTTGATTTACTGATGATGGTACAGGGATGGAGGTCCTATTTCTGGGACGATATCGAACAAACTGAAACTCCTCCAATCGTTGAATGGAACGATGCCGGGATTAATATTAAAGGAGTGGTGAAAAAGCTGTTCTGGGAAGCACCCGTTCCTGAAGCTAAAGTTGTTCTGGGCCCTGCCGGTGGAAATTTTCTTATGATAGAAACTACTTCTGACGAAAATGGACGATTTGAATTTAAGCAGATCTATCTGCGCGATTCGACCCAGGTGATGATTAATGCCAAAACGAAAAACGGTGGACGAAATACCAGGATTATACTCGATCCGGCATTTCAAAAAGATTCGGTCATTCAGGTTGATTCAATCAATCAAACAACTTTTAATATCGAACCCCACCGGAAGTTTGCCATGGATAATTATTACCGAAGAATGAAGGAAATGGGTTATAATCCGGAGAAAGGGAGTATTCTTTTGACAGGAATTGATGTGATTGAACAGCGGATCCCGAAAGAAGCCACCCAATTCAGGATTTACCAGAATGCGGATAAATCACTCAAAATTACACCAAACGATTATCAGTACAACAATATTTTTGATTATCTGGACGGCAAAGTAGCCGGATTAATTGTCACCGGTGAACAGATTTCGATCAGGGGTGGAGGAATGCCACTCTTTCTGATAGATGGCATCGAAATATCCGATTTTCCACCGGGATCAGGAAATGTCCTGAAAGAAATCAGGGCCCTGCGAATGAAGGAAATTGATAAAATTGATATTCTGAAAAGCGGCGGAAATCTCGCTTCGTTCGGATCGAAGGGCGCTGATGGGGTTATTGCCATTTATCGTACAACCGGCGATTATACCTTAAACAAGGAGCATTATGTCTGGGGGCGAATTACGGAACGAATTAATGGTTACCAGCGAATCGGGAAATTCTATTCGCCCAAATACACAATTGAAAATATTAACTTGCCTCAGCCCGATTTCAGGCCTACCTTATACTGGAATCCGGATGTGAGTTTACTAAATGGTAAGGCAAATCTTGGGTTTTTTACTTCTGACGAGACCTCCAATTATGATGTTTTTATCGAAGGAATCAGCAAGAGTGGCAAAATCTGCTACGGAACAACAAGTTTTAGGGTCAATAAGAAGTGATGATAACTATTTCGAAACACCTTTAAAACTCAGTCATTCGATTATCTGTATTCAAGATGTGAATGATTGAGGATATGCAAACCCCGCCACAAAGAATTTGTTTTCTCCATCCATCACTTTACTTGTCCAACAACTGAATGGCGCTCGGGATTGCCCACTCCCTGGTTATAATTTTTGGTGATGGCGAGGTATCTTTCAAATCGATATATTCCATTTTTGCGTTAATGGGCGTTTTAATAAGATAGGGTTTGCATTTGGGGATAGCTGCAATGGCCCTTTTAGATCCCTCATAAAGCGCTTTTCGTGTTTCTGCGAAAGGATACAAAACCGCTGCCTCACGCGATAAACCCTGCTTTGTTGCAACAGTAACAATATTATTCCCAAAAAACTTTACGGCTTCACGGCAGGTAGCTACATCACCGGTAACCAATATGGGAGGAACGCCAAAATATCCGGCAATGGTTGCTGTTTGAGCCAACTCGCCCGATTCCACACCGTTGTACCAATATTTATTCTCCGTTTTCGACGACTGTGTGTGATTCAAAACTCCATCGGGAGTACCATTCATGGCATGAAATCCAAACATAACCACTCCGGAATAGGTGCTGTCCAGACCCCAGTGATTACTTTCTGGACGCGGTTTGCCGGTGACATACCTGGCTCCGGGTTCCATCAAATGGGGGATAATGGCCTGCGTTCCGTGACCATCGATTATAAGTATTTCGGTAGCGCCGCCATCGCGGAGGCCACGAACGACAGCTGCCAAATCGCCCATAAAATACTCACATGCCTGCAGATTAGCCGGGGTATCTTTTTCTCTCGTCTGTGCAAACCGATATACTCCGCTAACTCCTTCAAGATCGGTTTCAATAAATATCCTGATTTGGGCGCTGGCCGGTGAAAAACTGGTAAACAGGAGCGGAAGGAAAAACAGAATCCGATGGCCGTAGGAAGTATGCCATAAAGATTTCTTTTTTTTGGTTTCATCCATCTTATTAAGTTTTATAACATTCTGATAATAAATATTTTTGTTTTTGCTAATTCCATTTAAACCTATTTTCTGTGTATATAAGTTATTAATGAGTATCGGGTATTTTACCTAAAGACCAAAATATTGAGCAATTATCCTTTGCCGTTGACTTCAGTCAACGGGTAAAAGATTGATGAAAGACCTGGGCTTTAGCCCAATAACCTGTGGCTAAAGCCATTAGATATGTCTGTCAATCTATCCGTCAGATGAAGCTGACGGCAAAATATAACTTAGGTACAGAACCAGATACTCATAAAGTTATTTAATCAAATGTAATTCAGGTAACGGATACCAAAATGCTTTATTAATTATTTCATTATTTTTTTCAGTTCCTAAATTCATAAAATCAATAATTTTATCTTCGGCAGGGAAATAACCATGACAATATCGAGGAGTAACAGTTTCAGGTACAATGCCAATATAATCAACTCCGCTTGCCATTCTGTATATTTCCTCCGCTTTCCCAAGAATAAATGGAATGTAATGTTTGTAAAAAGCAATAGCGATTTTTATTGTTTCTATAACTCTTGCTCTGCTATTACCTTCTAATCTAAAGTACCAACCATTTTCATCATGACAAACGAAAAGCGAAATATGTGTAGAATTTCCACCTCTGCAAATCTCCCATGGATGACCGCCACAATTCTTTTCAGTTTCGTACCATTTATGAAAGTCTTGATATGATTTTTCATTAAGCATTGTGAGTCCGCAATCCCGACCATCAGCCATTGCAATATATTTTTCTTTTGCTGTTAAAATCTTATTAGATTTATCAAAATACTTGTTTGCATCGTATCCAATCTCGCAAAACCGAAAAAAATCTCCTGAATTAATTGCTGATAAATATCTGAATGTCTTCGATTCTGACTGAACTTTGACTTTTTTAAGGATTTTTAGTATTTCAGGCGAAATTGTATTTTTAAAATCCTGCATATGTTCTGGGAAAATAGACCAGTAATCGCTTCTCAAGATGCGACCTGTACGTTTTTTATGAGGCAAATTTGCATCAATAAAATCATTGAAATCTTTAACATTGTTCTGAATTAAAATAGTAGTATGCTCTGTAAGCTTTAATAACCATTCTATTAATTCTGTATGAAAATCATATACTTGCTCACTACTACTGTCATCTGCATTAAATTGAAGAGTTAGCTTTGAATCTATATAAAAATAAAACACATCTGCATATTTAGTTATTGCGAAATTGTACCATTTAATTTTATTAGGATAATAATATTGCCATAAATCTTCAAAGTCTTTCTTATTGCTAGCCTCGCCATCTTTTAAATATTCATTGAAATCACCAAAATCTTCTATTTTACCACGTCCCGCAGAAATCCAGATATTTCGAAATTCATCGTCGCCTTGTTTTTCTAAACAGCACATCATATCAAAAATAGAAATCAAATATTTTATGCTAGATACATTTTTAACTTCAGGATAACTCCGACAAGAATTTATTAATCTGTCTATATAAGGTGCAGGTACGTTTTTAATTTCCATATTTTTTTTATTACCATTAGTCCAATGTCATTTCACCGTGCCGTTGTCTTTTCTCCGCTAATGCATATCACTGACAACATCCGCAGTCTATGCCCCTTTTTCTTCTGGGGCTCATTATATTGCGAATGTTGTGTGTTATGCGCATACTCTACTCTGCATACGAAGCGGTTCTGTTCGTGTCCGCACACACTTTGTTCAAAGCGATTTCCTTTAGAAACGGTGTCGTTATGATAGTTCACAATGTTCAGATTTTATTTATCCAAAAAAGTAAGCACCATTTTCATAAGTGCAACTCTCTTATTTGTGAAAGGATGGTCTGTCTGCCAAACCTCATAATCAAAGTAGGATTTGTTTGAACTTTTTATTGCATCGGCTATTTCTTTATTGCGAGTATTTTCATCAAGCATTATTATTTTTTTACTCGCTAATGCGTTGCTGTCATTTGCCAAATTATAATAGGCAGGATTTTTAATCACGGGTTTATAAATATTTTTTGCGGATGTATTTAATACAAAAGATTCATCTGCTAAATTTTCTATCTCCATTGTATCTTTAATGTTTTTGTAGTCCCCATATATGTTCCATGTTGAAAGAGCAAATCCCTTTTTTACGCTTGGAAGTTCCTGCAATGCTTTAAGACAAACCCAAGCTCCCATGCTATGTCCAAAGAGAACAATATTTGAGGTGTCAACTTGTAAAGAGTCCTGATATTTTTTACAAAACCCAACCACATTCACGACATCTTCTACACAATTTTTAAAACTAAATTGTCCTTGGCTACCCCACGAACCACGATAGTTAAAATAAATAACATTCCATCCATGTGCCCTTACAACTTGTGCTAAGTCAAGATTCCGTTCGTTACCCGGATAGCCATGCAGCAGTATTAATGTTGGATGCTTTTGTCCTCCGTTAGCTTTATAAATAAAACCTTGCATAAGACTGTTGCCAGATGGAATTGCTAATTCTATAAAACCAGCAGGTGAGATCTTGTCCCAAGTAATATCTCTCAATACAATAGTGTCAGCAGTGGATTGAGCAAAACTACAAGTAGATGCTAAAGTGATTGTGATTGTTAGAAATGAAAATAATTGTTTTCGCATTGTCATTATATAGTTTAAAAATGTTTGTTTCATGCAGTCAGTTTGATGTTAGCAGTGTCGCCAAAGAGTTGCCCATAACGGTTGGCTACCCGCCACGAATTTTAAAATACTAATATACAATGTATTTTCAGGAAAATTAATCTAAAGTTGTATATACGCCAATAATTAAATTTGTGCGATTGGAACCAGCCCGGAGAGGATATCAAACACCACGGTGTTTTGAAGTTTCATAATTCTTCAACTTCTTTATTCTTGCAACTTTCTTTCTATCTTTGCCGCTCACGTTCAGAAACCTTTATCACACGCATAAAAATGGAATATAATTTCTCCGAAATAGAGCCGAAATGGCAGCAATACTGGGAAGAACACCAGACATTCAAAACTGAAAACGATTTCTCGAAACCAAAATATTACGTGCTCGATATGTTCCCGTATCCTTCCGGAGCTGGTTTACACGTGGGACATCCCGAAGGTTATACGGCCACCGACATTGTCTGCAGATATAAAAGAATGAAGGGTTTCAACGTACTGCACCCGATGGGTTGGGACGCATTCGGGTTGCCAGCCGAGCAATATGCCATTCAAACCGGTACACATCCGGCTGATACGACCAATAAAAATTGCGACAATTTCCGCCGTCAGATCAAATCACTGGGTTTGAGCTACGACTGGGACCGTGAAATCAATACTACCGACCCCAAATATTTCCGCTGGACGCAATGGATTTTCACCAAATTATTCAACTGCTGGTTCGATCCTGAAGCCGGGAAAGGCCGCCCAATCAGCGAACTGCCCATCCCTGACGATATTCAGGCTCAGGGACAAATTGCCATCAACAAATACATGGGCGAAAAACGTCTGGCTTATTACGACAACGCGCAGGTATGGTGGTGCCAGTCGTGCAAAACAGTTTGTGCCAACGAAGAGGTTTTAACTGATGGTTCTCACGAAAAATGCGGACACCAGGTGACCCGCAAAAACCTGAAACAATGGTTACTCCGGATCCCTCATTATGCTGAACGTTTGCTCGAAGGTCTTGACAATCTTGATTGGCCGGAAGGAGTGAAAGACATGCAGAAAAACTGGATTGGTAAATCGACCGGCGCCGAAGTTGACTTTGCCATCGAAGGAATGGAAGAAAAACTTCGTGTTTACACCACCCGCCCTGATACCTTATTTGGAGCAACTTATATGGTTGTTTCTCCTGAACATCCTATCCTGGAAACCCTTGTTACTCCTGAGAATTCGAAGAAATTCAAACAATACATACAGGCAGCTTCGCTGAAATCTGATTTGGACCGCACCGAACTGGCCAAAGACAAAACCGGGGTTTTCACCGGACGAAATGCCATCAACCCGATTACAGGCCTACCAATCCCAATCTGGGTGGCCGACTATGTGCTGATGGGTTACGGAACCGGCGCTATCATGGCTGTTCCGGCTCACGATAACCGTGATTTCGAGTTCGCCAAAAAATTCAATATTCCAATTGTTTGCATTCTTGATCCGAAGAGTGCCGACAAGGAGACCCGCGCAAAAGTGCTGGCTTGCGAAGCTTGCTGGACCGAAGACGGGACATACATTAATTCAGCCAATCCTGCCATTGGTCTCGACCTGAATGGCCTTAACAAAAAGCAGGGCATCACGAAAGTAGTCGAATGGTTAGGTGAAAATGGAATCGGTAAAGCCACCGTCAATTTCAGGCTGCGCGACTGGTTGTTTAGCCGCCAGCGTTACTGGGGCGAGCCATTTCCGGTGATTCACTGGGAAGATGGCGAAGTGACTCTGGTTGAAGAAAACCTTCCGGTTGAACTTCCGGCAATGGAAAAATACGAGCCGGGTGAAGGTGGCGAATCACCGTTAGCCAACGCAACCGACTGGCTGTACGTAACCGACAAAAATGGTCGCAAAGGCCGCCGCGAAACCAATACCATGCCTCAATGGGCGGGCTCCTGCTGGTACTATTTGCGCTACATTGATCCGAAAAACGATGAAGCGATCTTCGATAAAAAACTCGAAAACTATTGGATGCCTGTTGATCTTTATGTGGGTGGCGCCGAACATGCGGTGCTTCACTTATTATATTCACGTTTCTGGCACAAAGTATTGTTCGATCTGGGCATTGTTTCGACATCCGAGCCTTTTCAGAAGCTTTTCAATCAGGGAATGATCCTTGCTTTTGCTTACGAAACCGCCACCGGGGCTAAAGTGGCCAGCGATTTGGTCGAAGAAAAAGAAGACAAATATTTCCACCTCGAAACCGGCGAAGAATTAAAGCAGATTGTGGCTAAAATGTCGAAATCGCTTAAAAACGTGATCAATCCTGATGACGTGGTTTCGAAGTTTGGAGCTGATTCACTCCGTTTGTACGAAATGTTCATGGGACCGCTCGACGATACCAAACCCTGGGCTGAAAATGGGGTGAAGGGAGTTTTTGGCTTTCTGAACCGTGCTGCCCGTTTCTTCGGAACTCCGGAAAATATCGGGATTGAAGCCGACGACAAAGAAACCCTGAAGCTGTTACACCAGACTATTAATAAAGTGGCTTTCGACATCGAAAACATGAAATTCAATACCGGCATTTCGGCGCTGATGATTTTCAATAATCTGGCCATGAAGAAGGGAAAAGTAAGCAAACAAACCGCTGAAACATTTGCAAAGATACTGTCTCCTTATGCACCGCATCTTGCCGAAGAATTGTGGCAGATGTATGGAAATACAGAGACTCTGGCTTATGCACCGTGGCCTGAAGTTGATCCTGCCATGCTGACTGAAGACGTTATTGAATATCCGGTTTCGTTCAACGGCAAAGTCCGCTTCAAGCTGGAATTTCCGGTTGGTACGCCAAATGCTGAAATCGAAAAAGCCGTTCTAACGCATGAAACCTCCATTAAATGGTTAGAAGGCAAAACACCGAAAAAGGTTATCGTAGTTCCGAATAAAATCGTGAACGTGGTGATTTAAAGATTCGATTTACCAAATATGAAAAGCGTAGGATGAGGGTTCTGCGCTTTTTTGGTTATTACTCCAAAGGAGTTTATTGTTATTGACCCCCGGCATCGCAGGGGGCAAAGGAAATGCTGTGAAAAGCCAACACTGAAATTCCAGGCAGAAGATTGAAAACTTCGTAATTTTTACTTGCAAGCTGTTTGTACTATAAAATTTCGAATCAGTTTCGTTATCTTTGGAATCAGGAAACGCGAAGTAACTATCCATCAAATATCTCATCATGAACTACACGATAAAAATTGCCGAAAATGAAAATGAGGGCGAAATCCTAATTAGACAGATCAAAGAACTGGTAGGCGATAGTCCTTTTGTTAGTATTTATGAAGAGGAAACCGGACTTTCGGACGATATGGTGCAAGAATTGGAGCGACGATACCAACAAGTGATCAAAAACCCGCAAGATGGAAAGAGTTGGGAGGAAGTAAATAAAGACCTTCATAACCGATAAAAATTACTTGTGTGGAAAAGTATCGTTTGATAATCAATTCTTCTGCTGAATCTGATCTAAAAATAGCTGCCGACTGGTATGCTTCACAGAACGCTGAATTAGATCTCGACTTTATTGAAGAGATTGAGAAATCCATTCAACGAATACAACAAAATCCCCAACAATTTGCAGAGGTCAGAAAACAGATCAGAATGTCCATTGTCAAACGATTTCCTTATGGCATCTATTTCTACGTAGCTGGAGTTATCATCAATGTATTTGCCGTTTTCCATTTTAGCAGAAATCCCAAAGTTTTGCGGAAACGGATAACTCCGATAATCAAAAAGAAATAGAGTTTGACGAAAATATGAAAAGCGCAGGATGAGAGTTCTGCGCTTTTTTAGGTTATTAAAATTGTTGGTTTTTGGTTACATTTGTCAAAAGCAATGATATGAATGCATTAGAAATTAAAACCAACTTTCATCATCTGATTGATCAGATCAATAACGAGCATTTGTTGATCAAACTCTATCATATTATGGAACAGGCAAGTTCAACTGCTGATGGCCAATTGTGGAGCAAATTAACGGAAGATGAGCAAATAGAATTATTAAAGATTGAAGGAGAAGTTCAGTCTGATCAAAATTTGATTCCGAACCAACAAATGCAAACCAAGCATCAGAAATGGCTTTAAAGGTCAAATGGTCAAAATACGCTGATCAGAGTTTTGATCGAATACTGGAATATCTTGAAGCAGAATGGGGAGAGAATGTTACACGTGCATTTGTATGCAGAACCTATGAATTTCTGGATTTATTGGCCGAATTTCCAGAAATTGGATCAATGGAAAATCCGGAAAAGCAAATTCGCGGTTTTGTTCTAATCAAACAGGTCACTGTATTTTACATCCGAAAAAACGATTCGATTATTCTCCTTAATTTTTACGATAACCGGCAAAAGCCAACAGTCAAAAAGAAATAGAGTTTACCGAGAATATGAAAAGCGCAGGATGAAAATTCTGCGCTTTTTTAGTTTTTTAACTCCTAGGAGTTTACTGTTATTGACCCCTAGTGTCATGTCAACGATCAATTGGCGAGGCGTCATGCCGAACTTGTTTCGGCATCCCTAAATAGAATGAGACCCCGAAATAAATTCGGGGTGACTGGCCTCCGACAGATCAATGTTGACACGACACTAGCACCGCTGGGGGCAAAGGAAGCGTTGAGGAAAGTCAACCCGGAACGGGTTGAATATTTGAAGAAAATACGGATGGAAGAGTGAATGATTTGTTTTTTAATTCTTTACATTTAAACAATAATTTAATAAAAATATTTCTGTCCTATGTTTGATATTGAATACCTTTCAGATAGAAATCTTCCATTCGAGCTAAAAGAAAACCAAATTCTCTATGTTGCGAACAAAAAGATCGAGTTGTATGAAGAGTTCTTTTCTGATGTAAAATCTGTTCAGATGCTATTGAATAGGGAAACACCGAGTTATCAGTTTCTTTCTATTCATGATCTGCTGCAACAAGCGATTAAAAAAATACCTTCATTTCGAGAGTTTGCCTATTATACTTTACCTTTTCTCAAATCTGATGGGGAGATATCCGAATTAATAATGAACATTAATATTGTTGATTTTTCGAACCTGTTTTTTTCGACCCTAAATTATTATGAAGACTTTGTTCCCGGATTAGTTTTTCGGAAAAATGACAACACTTTAATCTACCTAAAAATTAGTTGTGCGAATAAGTCTGAAATCGAACAAATCTTATCCAATATTGAGTTAATTTATGAAGATAAAGGCGGCAAATGGATTTCATTTGATAAAGGATCAATAGTTTGCGAACCACAGTTAGCTTACATTAAATACTTTTCAGAACCAAAAGACACAAAAATAACGGAAGCGGTTTTAAATAAAATCAATCAAATTGACAAACCTGAAATTTTCCGCTATTTAATTAAGGTATTGAGCAAGAAACTAGAACAAACCGAAATACTGACGAATAGATTGAGCCGATTACGAATTGATCACGATGGTGGAATTTTTTTAACCGACTTTAATCAATCAGAAATAATCCTTACGCCTTTATACAAAGCTGTATTTTTCCTGTTCTTAAAACATCCGGAAGGTATTTTGTTCTCGGAACTCCCGAAATACCGCGCAGAACTTACAAATATCTACAAAGAATTAAACTCATGTGGAAATTTAGACAGTATGATTAAAAGCCTCGAAGACATAACCGATCCCAATAGTAATTCGATAAATGAAAAATGCTCACGGATAAAAAGTGCACTTATTTCAATGATGGGAGATCCTTTTGCTCAGCACTATTACATTACCGGGGCACGAGGAGAACCTAAGAAAATTATACTTGACAGAAATTTAGTTCAGTGGGACAGAAAATTTTAATGTTTCTGCAAGCTTGCAGGGAAACCAAAGAAATAATCAAATCTACTATGTTTGATGTCTGTTAATGACCTTAATGCTAAATCGTAAAATCAGAGAAAACAACCTAAACAAAAAATAGTAAATTATGGAAGCAGAAGCGGTTAAAAATGGAGATACAAATCTTGATTATGTGGAACAAACCCAAAAAGCAATCGAACTGATTGAAACAGTATATAGATCAATTGATACAAACGGATTTGAAGAGAATATTCATTCGATTGATTCAATCATTTCTATTTTGGATAGACATTTCTCTAAAGAAACAGAACGAAGAGTTTCTTTGAAACTAATCAAAAATCAGTTGTTAGAAGAGAAAGCATTTAATCGAAAAGGATTTCGTTATGAGGGATGTATCAAATCTTATAAATTGCTCCTCCAAAACTTAATTCTTGAGATCAATATTATTGGACTTCCTTCAAAAAATGATATAAAGTTTGATAATCAGATTAAAATTGAAAATAAAATCAATCTAAGTCAACAACAATCAACCAGCATTGAGTTGTATATTGGTTTGCTAAAAGATGCATTCACTGAAAGTCAATTAGATGCACTCAGCGAGATAATAAAAGGTGAAAAAAATAAAGAAACTTTTAAACCTAAAATATTGGAAAAGCTTAAAGAATTTGGCTCAGATGTGAGTTCAAACATTTTGGCAAGTTTGATTTCTAATCCGGAAGTATGGAGTAAAATGTTCTTATGAAATTTGTGACAAAGATTGATAAATATGAATGAATCTGTCTTACACCAACCAACCTCCAAAAACTGAATATCGTGAAAACATCCTTTTTAAAATTGTTGTTTTTCCTTATTGCATTAGCTCCCAACGCCTACAGTCAAACAGCAAAAGAATATTTTGATAGTGGTTGGGCAAAAAGCAACCGTAAAGAATACATTGAAGCAATTGCCGATTATTCAAAGTCAATTGTTATAAACCCGAATTCTGCAATAGCACATATTAACAGAGCTTTGGCAAAAATCAAAATTCAAGACTTTAAGGGTGCAATAATAGATTGCAACAAGGCTATCGAGATAAACCCTAGTCATTCAATGGCTTATAACAACAAAGGTTTGGCAAGAATATACTTACAAGACTATAAAAGTGCAATTATTGATTGTAATAAGGCAATTGAGTTAAATCCAAATTTTGCTGAAGCATATATCAACAAAGGTTGGGCAAAAATGCTATTACGAGACTTTAAAGGTGCAATTATTGATTGTAGCAAGGCTATTGAGTTAAATGCAAATTTTGCGGAAGCATATCAAAATAGAGGATTAGCCAAAATAGAATTAGGAGAAAGAGAAAGCGGATGCTTAGATTTAAAAAAAGCAGCAGAATTAGGATATTCAGATCCCAATGGGGCAATCAATAAATATTGCATAAATCTATTAGAACCTATAAAAAGCAACAACTTACGGGAAGAAAGTATACATGATATTTCCGACTCAAATGTAAAGTCAATTCAAGTAGAAACGCCAACAAATTACTTAAAAACACTTCATTTCAACCTTACAAAAAAAAATCCAGAATTTACAGTTTCATTAGAACAGTTTGAAAGGGATATGCTGGACGAAAATAATTTAAAGAGGCTACATACCAGTCTGACTAAACGAGACAAGCAGTTTACTATTTCATACGAACAATTTAAGAAAAAAATGTTCACAGAAGAAATACAGAAGACCAATAATTTAACAAATCAATTACGAAGCAATCAGATCAGCAGAGCTGATACTTTATATGTACATTTCCAAACAGATAAAATTAAAGTAGGAGATACTTTTATTGATTTACCTATTCCAAGTGGATTTGTCAAGGTTGATGATACCATGAGCATTTTACTTGATACAGCAACAAAAATGTGTCCGGAAACTAACACTCTTCTGGCGTATTATATCAGTGAAGAAGACTATGCAAAATTTCTGGTCAATCAAGACCATCTTCCTGAAAAATACATCTTTGTTGAAGTCTTTAATGTTTTTAAAAACATCCCAATTAGTAGCAAAGATTACAGACAATTTATTAATAGCTTTAAAAATAAGTATTTAGAAGAGTTCAAACAGATACTGGATGAGGCTAGTTTGAAAACTTCTGAAAACATTTCAAATCTTTATGAGAATTTGAAGATGGGAAATTTCAAAATGCAACCATTTGGAATTTGTTATGAAAGCAAAAATTCAATTAGTTATGGGATATTATCAAAGTATAATTTTACAGTTGAAAATGAAAGCTCAAAGGAATACATAGTTGCAGCAATATCAACAATTACAAAGGTAGAGAATAAACCAATTTTTCTGTTTGCTTATAAGATTTACAACAGAAATGAAGATATTAATTCACTAAAGGCCCTGAACTCAGCGTGGATTAAGGAAGTTGATAGAAAACAAAGCCCTGTTAGTTTTATCGCAGGTATTGATTTTGAAGACTATAAGGAAGCTATATTCGCAATTCTTACTTTAAGCTTTATTTGGGCAATATATTTTGCTACAAAAAAAATCCAAAGAAAGCTGAAAACGAAAAATGGTGAAGCGAAAATTGAGATTGAGGATAAGGTAGAACTTTATGACTTCGATGAATTATTAATTGAGGAAAAGACTTCAATTGATGCTGAGCCTATTCCGGTTATGCCTAAAAAAACTAAAGAAATAGTCCAAATTAAAAAATTTAATCTGGAATTATTTAAAGTTAATAGACAATTGAGATTATTTCATTTCTTTATAGATATGGCTTTTATTTACTTTGTAGGTATTTGTACTGGATATGTTCTGACATTTTTAATTGGACAAGCAAGTGTGCTTGAACATCAATATCTTATTGGATTAATTGTTGTGTTCTTCACATATTTTATTCAAGAGTATATTTTTGGAAAAACAATTGGCAAATTTATAACAAAGACCCATGTTGTAAATAGTTCAGGAAACAAACCAACAATAGGCCAATTAATACTTAGAAATTTCATAAGAATAATTCCATTTGAAGCTTTTACATTTGTACTAAAAGATAGTAGAGGATTTCATGACAGTATTTCAAATACATATGTAATTAAGGATTAATTTATTGCAGTAAAATTACAACTCAATAAAATGAAAAACCGATACGATTTATGGAAGGTTATTAATCATCTACTGAAGTCTCACTTTTTTTATTTCAGCGTTTTTTTATTACGCTTTTATCTATAGAGTTCATGATTGGCTGTAGTTTGGAGAAGCAAAAGACTAATAATCAACAAAATAGAAAGGTACCCCATGACTCTACTTATGATGATATAGTATGGAAAGATTACAATCGTATCATTGGATTGTTATCGATAAAGAATAACATTTCCGAAACTGTTGTAAAACAAATCATCTTGGAATATTTGAGGATAAATAATCCAGGAGAATACTTCGAACTTACATTAAACTATGCTGTGAAGGATACCACAGTTTTTGACCATATTCTTAAACCAATCGAAAGTGTAGACAAAACAATTCAAAGATTATCAGAAAAATATTCCATTAAATCAGATACGATTGGTATCATTCTATTTGATTTTGAGATTTGGAGTAAGCTTAGGGAAATAGAGGATGATGTAAGATAATCAAGACTTCAGAATAGCAAATGAACTTTTAAAAGAGAACGAGAATTAATTTTAATCATATTAAAATGGAACCAAAAGTAAAAGAAGCTTTAATTCGCTGGATTTGTGGTCCTGGACCAGAAAGCGCTCATTGGAAAGATAAAGAGAGGTTTTATACTGTCATTTTTGAAGTCTTATCAAGTAGTGATAATAACATTTCATTCGAGGAGACTTGTGATATTATAAGGAACAATCTAAAATGGAATGAGAATACAATTCAAAAATTTGTTGAGAAGAAATCAATAGAAATTGAAAATATAGTTGGATTTATTAATTTCCTAAAAGAGGAGAAGCAAATAAATCTTTACAATCTACTTTGACCAAAATATAGCCAAATTCTTCTCTTAACTTGGTATAAAAGTGAGGGCTTCACTCGAAGCGAAACCCTCACTAAACTATATCGAAACGAATTTTCTTCTTATTTGTAGCTTTCAATTGGTTCGCAGGTGCAAACCAGGTTGCGGTCGCCAAAGGCATCGTCAACACGGCCAACCGGTGGCCAGTATTTGTTTTCTTTCAGCCATGCCAATGGGAAAACGGCTGTCTGACGGCTGTACGAATGGTTCCATTCGTCGGCAGTAACCACATCCGAAGTGTGCGGTGCATTTTTCAGCGGGTTGTCTTCCTTGTCGAGTTCGCCCGAAGCCACTGCCTGTATCTCGCTAAAAATACTGTTCATCACTTCAATAAACCGGTCCAGTTCCTGTTTCGATTCGCTTTCGGTGGGTTCTACCATCAGCGTTCCATGAACCGGAAATGAAAGGGTAGGAGCATGGAAGCCATAATCCATCAACCGTTTGGCAATGTCGCCTTCGGTAATGCCCGAAGCAGTTTTCAGGTGGCGGCATTCCAGGATCATTTCGTGGGCGCAACGGCCATTTTCGCCGGTATATAAAATTCCGTAGTTATCTTTTAAAGCGTTGGCAATGTAATTGGCATTCAGGATCGCGATTTCCGAAGCGCGTTTCAGTCCGTCTGCCCCCAACATTTTAATGTATCCATAGGTGATTGGCAGCACCGAAGCGCTTCCCCAGGGAGCTGCAGATACGGCTGTGATTCCAACGTGTCCGTTGTTCATGACCGGATGCGACGGCAGGAACTCAACCAAATGGGCGGCAACGGCAATCGGGCCAACACCCGGTCCACCACCTCCGTGAGGTATGGCGAATGTTTTGTGCAAATTCAGGTGGCAGACATCGGCGCCAATTCGGCTCGGATTGGTCAAGCCAACCTGTGCGTTCATGTTGGCGCCGTCCATATAAACCTGGCCACCGTGTGAATGAATAATTTCGCACAATTCGGTAATTGACGATTCGTAAACCCCATGTGTTGATGGATAAGTCACCATGAAACACGACAAAGTATCTTTAAATTCTTCAGCTTTCTGGCGCAAAACTTCCACATCAATGTTTCCACGTTCGTCGCAAGGCGTCACCACCACTTTCATGCCGGCCATTACAGCGCTGGCAGGATTGGTCCCGTGAGCCGACGAGGGAATGAGTACTACATCGCGGAACCCTTCGTCACGGCTGATGTGGTATTGACGGATAACCATCAATCCGGCGTATTCGCCTGCTGCACCTGAATTTGGCTGAAGACTGACATCGGCAAAACCGGTAATTTCGGCCAGGTCGCGGCGCAGTTCTTCCATCATTTCGTGGTATCCGCGTGCCTGATTTTTTGGCACAAACGGGTGAATACCGCCAAATTCAATCCAGCTCAAAGGCAACATTTCAGTCGCAGCATTCAGTTTCATGGTACACGAACCTAGCGGAATCATGGAATGAGTGAGCGAAATATCTTTGTGTTCGAGCTTTTTGATGTAGCGAACCATCTCGGTTTCGGAGCGGTATTTATTGAAGACTTCCTGTTGCATATAAGCTGAAGTCCGTAGAAATTCAGTCTGAATAGTACAAATTTCAGGATATCCGGTGATCTTTCTGAATGGTTTATTGGCCGCTTTGGCGAATACTTCGATGATCCAGTTGATATCGTCGAGGTTGGTGGTTTCGTCAATGCTAAGTCCTACTTCGCCATTGTCGAAGTAACGGAAATTCATTTCCAGTTCGAGCGACAACCATTCAATGTCTTCGCGTTTCACGTGGCGGGGGAGCGCAAAGCGGATAGTATCAAAATAGTTGCTATTCAATTGAGGATATCCCAATGCGGTAATTTCTTTTTCGAGCAGTGCCGTGATGTCATGGATGCGCGTGGCAATTTGGCTGATCCCTTTAGGCCCATGATAAACAGCGTAAAATCCGGCCATGTTTGAAAGCAAAGCCTGCGAGGTACAAATGTTTGAAGTCGCTTTTTCGCGTTTGATATGCTGTTCACGGGTTTGCAGGGCCATACGCAACGCGCGGTTGCCATGCGCATCTTTCGAAACGCCGATGATTCGTCCCGGCATATTCCGTTTGAATATATCTTTTGAAGCAAAAAATGCAGCGTGCGGGCCGCCATAACCCATCGGGACGCCAAAGCGCTGTGCGCTTCCGAAAACAATATCGGCATCCCAGTCTCCCGGAGGAGTGAGGATAGACAAACTTAACAAATCGGCAGCTACTGAAACAAATATTTCCTTTTCGTGGGCAGCTTTTACCAGTGAGGAATAATCAACGATTTGTCCGTCAGAATTGGGATATTGTACAATGACTCCGAACACATTTTCGTCTAAAACGAAGTTTTTCCAGTCGGCCACCTTCATCTCGATGCCCAGCGGATTGGCGCGTGTGATGAGCACATCCAGAGTTTGAGGCCAGATTTTTTCGTCAACCCAAAACACATTGGCATTGGTTTTTGCTTTGGCGCGCGACCGTGAGTTCATCATCATCCCCATGGCTTCAGCGGCAGCAGTAGCTTCGTCGAGCAGACCTGCATTAGCCATTTCCATCCCGGTCAAATCACAAACCATCGTCTGAAAATTCAGGAGCGCTTCGAGTCGCCCCTGCGAAATTTCGGCCTGATAAGGCGTATAACTGGTGTACCAAACCGGGTTTTCGAGCACATTGCGCAAAATTACTGCCGGTGTAATGGTATCGTAATAACCCATCCCGATATAGGTGTTATATACTTTATTCTGGGCAGCCAGAGCGAGGATTTTGCGGAAATACTGACGCTCAGTTAATCCATCTTCAAGATTTAATGGATTTTTCAGACGGATATTTTCAGGCACGGTCTGGCTCATTAATTCATCCAGAGTAGAAACACCAAGGGTTTCGAGCATTTCCTGAATTTCGTGATCGCGCGGACCGATGTGGCGCAATACAAATTTATCGCTTGGCATATTTTTATAAGATTTTGTTTCTGTATTAAGGGTGCAATATTAGGAAGATTGAGGATAGTTATAAATGATATTTGTTAGCCTCCCCCAAACCCCCTCCGAAGAGGGGGCTTAAAGAACCGGCACTCGTATATTTTCTTTTTGTTTATTGTTTTTTAATCGCTTCACATGGAATATATCTCCAAAATTTTCAAAGCCAAACTGAGGCTGTCTATAAAGTCATTGACCCCGTCATCCTGAACTTGTTTCAGGATCCCAACGCACTGTATTTCAGACCCAGAAATAAATTTGGGGTGACGAAGTTCACGAGTATTTTGACTTTTGAGACAGCCTCTTGGGGATGGGGCTTCTAGTTCAAAAACGGATTATTCTTCTTTTCAAACCCGATGGTGGTTTCGGGGCCATGTCCGCAATAAACAACCGTTTCTTGAGGCAAAGTCAGAAGTTTGGTTTTAATGTTACCCGTCAGTCGTTCAAAACTCCCACCCGGAAGGTCAGTCCGGCCAATGCTTCCGTAGAATAAAACGTCGCCTGCAACCAGTATTTTTTGCTCAGGATTATAAAACACCACTCCGCCCGGCGAATGGCCTGGAGCTTCAATAACTTCAAGGAATGAATTTCCGAAAGTGATTTGGTCGCCTTCTTTGAAAAATGCGTCCGGAGCATTGATCGGTTCAACCGGAATATCAAACAAATCACCATGTACTGCGGCATGTTCAACCAGGATTGCTTCATCCGGATGCGTTTCAAACTGAAGATGATATTTGGCGCGGCAATGGGTTACACCCATAATATGGTCGAAATGACAGTGAGTATTAATTAGCCGGACAGGTTTTAATTGCTTTTCGGCAATAAAATGATCGAGTTCCTGAATCTCGTTTTCGAAGTAGCAACCGGCATCAATGATGACGCATTCGTTAGTTTCATCAAAAACAACAAACGTGTTTTCCTGAACTGGGTTGAAAGTGAATTTTTTTATTTGCAACATTTTGTATTATTGACAATTGAACAATTTACTATTTACTATTTGGAAACAATCCGGCAGTAATAAATTCGTAAATCGTAAATGAATAAATCGTAATTAATTAAATGAACGATTGACGATTAGACAATTTACCATTTACGATTTCAGCAGGAGGATGCAAATAGTAAATCGTCAATATTTAAATGGTAAATTATTTATCTATGCCTTTTAACATCGGAACAAAGATAAAAGTTCCGTGAGACTCTTTGTAATATTCGGTTTCGCTGGTCTTTACCACCACGTACATAGTTTGTTTTTCACGTGGGCCCATGGGGATCACCATCCGTCCGCCAACTTTGAGTTGGGCGAGCAGTTCTTCAGGAACAGCAGGCGCTCCGGCGGTTATAATGATTTTATCGAATGGTCCGTAAGTTGGAAGCCCTTTGTATCCATCGCCATAGAAAAATTTAGGATGATAGCCAATTTGGGGCAGTATTGACTGAGTTTTCAGATACAATTCGCGCTGACGCTCGATGGTGTAAACACTGGCTCCCATTTCAAGGAGAATGGCAGCCTGATAACCTGAACCGGTACCAACTTCAAGGATTTTATCAAACCGCTCGACCTGTAAAAGCTGAGTTTGTACACCTACGGTGTATGGTTGGCTGATTGTTTGACCTGCTCCAATCGGAAATGCCTGATCTTTGTAAGCGAACTGGGTAAAACTACTGTCCATAAACAGGTGCCGGGGCACTTTACCCATTGCTGCCAGTACTTTTTCGTCTCTGATACCTTTGATACGAATACCTTCCACCAATATTTTCCGTAAACCCTGATGTCGTAATGTATCCTGAAAATCCATGTAAAATCCTTTTTTTCAAAATTAGCCAAATATAAGTTCGAAACGATTTCCTGAGGCGCTCAATATTAACAATCGAAGTTGAAAAGTATTTTGATCGGCAATATTACAACTTTTAATTTATTCCTATTTTGCAGGTATGATTAAACTTGGAATTTTTGGTGATGAAACTACCAGTCCGGAACTTCTGGAACAGTTGAAAACAATGCGCGGAACGGAAGTTACCGGTGTATATTACTCTGGAAATGCACCCGTGCCCGATGGCTTTGTTGAACTGACAAGTCCAATCGGATTGATGGACATTTCGGATGCCATTCTTATCCAGAGTGATAAAACTATCAGTTGTGAACTGATCAGATTGATATTGCGCAAGAGCAAACACATGTACCTGAAAACAATTCCGAACCTGAATATCAAAGAAATAAAAGATCTGATTGATCTGGAAAAAGAAGCCGGGATCGTTACTTTCATCTATAATCCATTCAATTACATTCCTTACTTTGATCCATTCACCAATAAATTCGAAAAACCACTTCTGATTAATTTGAGAACGTGTTTCGAAAGCGCTTCTATAAAGCCTTCACACGAATTGTTGCTCCTGATAACCGCCTTGAACCGCGTTGTTCAAAGTAATTTCAAAAAACTGGAAATATTCGGAATGAAAGAATCTGGTTCGCCGATTATTTTAAACCTTCGTATCGAATATGAAAACGGGAGTGTAATAAATCTGACCATTACTCAGGAAAAGATACCAGGTAATTGTGAAATTTTTGAACCTACAAAAAGAACCAAATTTGAATTCCAAACACCTCTGTATATTTTATACCCCTATTTAAATCAGGAATATGCAGCCATCGGTAATTTCATCCGGTTGATTCAAGATCAGGATAAAAAGGGCGGTTCCTTTGATAACCTCCTCAATGGCGTTCAGATTGTGCATGAAATAAGGACCCATCTGCGTTTTAAAGAGATCGATTTTTAGCAATTTAAATCTATTTTTGCCGCAATATTTTTAAAATTGATGCGTTCGTTGATTACATACGTAATCAGGACCAAACCTTTCTTATGCATAAAAATTTACAAGTTGCCAGGTATCTGGGTTTCGATATTATTGCGGCCTTAATTAGCTGGACTTTATTTTATTCTTACCGAAAGCTATACATCGAACCAATCAAATTTGGATACGATATTCCACTTGAATTCACCAGGCAATTTTATCTGGCATTGATTTTCATTCCTGCGTTTTGGATTACCCTTTATTACATTACCGGCCAGTATTCATACATCTATCGTAAATCGAGACTTCTCGAACTGGGCAAAACTGCCATCACTTCAATTGCTGGAGTCACTGTTATCTTTTTTCTTCTGCTCCTGAACGACTGGGTTCCCGATTACCGGAAGTACTATAACCTGTATTTTGCATTACTCAGTTTGCATTTCAGTTTTACCTATCTGTTCAGGCTGATTCTTACCACACGCACCATTCATCGCATTCACCGGCGTATTATTGGATTTAACACCATTGTGATTGGGGCAAACGAAAAAGCAGTTCGTTTGGTCGAAGATATGATAACTCAAAAACGAACGGCAGGAAATAAAATTATCGGTTTTCTAACGGTTGATGAACTTGAAACCTATCCTCTGGGGAAATATGCCCCTAATCTTGGATCATATAAAAACCTTCAGAAAGTGATCAACGATTATGAAGTGGAGGAAATCATCATTGCCATCGAATCCTCGGAGCATAAACTGTTGAGCGAAATCCTGATTTTGCTGGAAAACCGGACACATACCGTATGGGGAATCCCTGATTTATTCGATATTCTTAGCAATCAAGCTAAGACCAACACCATTTTCGGCAGTACCCTACTCAAAATATCGAATGGACTGATGCCAGTCTGGCAGGAAAACATCAAACGATTGCTCGATGTGATCGTTTCTATTTTGGCATTAATTATCTTTTCACCGGTTTTTATCGGATTGGCAATTGCTATAAGAATGAATTCGAAGGGCCCGGTTTTTTACAATCAGGAACGGGTCGGAAAGTTTGGAAAACCGTTTACCATATACAAATTGCGGACAATGGTCAACGACGCCGAAACAAATGGCCCACTTCTTTCAAGTTCTGATGATAACCGGATTACTTCAATCGGACAGTTTATGCGCCGGACTCATTTGGACGAAATCCCTCAGTTTCTCAATGTTATCAAGGGCGAGATGTCTTTGGTCGGTCCACGCCCGGAGCGAAAATACTATATTGATCAAATTTCGGTGAAAGCGCCTTACATCACTCATTTGCAGAAAGTAAGACCTGGCATTACTTCGTGGGGGCAGGTCAAATACGGGTATGCGTCGAATGTTGATGAGATGGTCGAACGGTTACAGTACGACATGGTTTACCTGAAAAACATTTCGCTGTACGTCGATTTCAAAATCCTGATCTATACCATCATGGAGGTTGTAAAAGGAAAAGGGGTATAAAAAGTCGCAGTGTTCAGTCTCAGTGTTCAGTCGCAGTAATCAGATTAATACATTCAACCAATCAGTCCTTCAGTAATTCAGTCCTTCAGTAATTCAGTCCTTCAGTAATTCAGTCCTTCAGTCCTAAATCAGCCCTGCTTCAATATACATGATAATTTGTTCGATTTGGCGATCTTCTCCCCAGGGATCGTATTTAGCTTTCAAATTATTGCCAAAAATGCGGGCAACCCCTTGCCAGAATATTGCCGAAACATCGCCCTTTAATTCATGGATAAGATCATACGAAACTTTACTGGTTTCACGGTCAATAAGTTTAATGAGGATCCGTCCATCATTGATTGACATTTTTTTTAAGGTGGCTCCGTATTTATTCATTAATTCATCTTCAGCTTTCCGGATGTAAACGCGACGATCCCTTCCCCTTGCATCAGGCGGAACTTCCAGTTCGTATTTTCTCAATAATGCGGCAGCTTCTTTGGCATAAGGCAATACTTTTTTTACACGCATCACCATCCTCCAGTATTGCTGGTCATCGAACTTTTTCCTGAATTTTTTTTCGTTGTAAACGTTTACTGCTGAAAGATTAAAATGCGGCAAAGTGTCGCCATCAACAACCACGATTGAATCATGATGAGCTAATAATGGCTTTTGTGCCGGCGAAGCAAAAGCATAAAACAAACAGATCAGGATCAAAAAAAAAGATTGTTTCATAAGCGCTGCAATCTTCGGTAAAGATACGGATATGTTATAAAACTGATACGATTAAAAAACAGTTTACGATTTCCTGAGGTTCAATGTTTGTATCTTTGCAGGGCAAAAAAGAAAAATTATGCAGACCAATCAAAAAATAAAAATTGATGTTTGTTCGGAATTTGGCCAGTTAGAGGGAGTTATTATTCACACGCCAGGACAGGAAGTGGAAGAAATGACGCCTGAAAATGCTGAACGGGCGTTATACAGCGACATCCTGAACCTATCGGTTGCTGCTGATGAGTATTCAATTTTTAAGGGTGTGCTAAATAAGGTTGCCCAAACTTTTGAAGTCAAAGATTTGCTTTCGGATATACTTCAGAATGACGAGGTTAAATCATCTTTACTGAAAGAAATCTGCTTTAGCGAAGGGGCAATGGATATTTTCCCGGCGCTGATGGAACAACATGCCGCAGATCTTTCGCGCCAGCTTATTCAGGGTGTTTTTCTTGAAAGGAACAACCTCACCCGATTTTTAAGCCAGGAACGCTTCAGTCTTCGGCCACTGCATAACTTTCTGTTTACCCGCGATGCTTGCATGACGTTTGGAAATGAAGTGCTGATTGGCAAAATGGCAAGTAAAGTTCGCGACCGCGAGGCCGTAATTATGAATGCGATATTCAACAATCATCCATTACTCGAAACAACCACGATCAATCCCAATACCCCGGAAAATATTCTGAATTTCCCCGGTATTTCGATCGAAGGAGGCGACTTTCAGGTTGGCCGTGAGGATGTTCTGGTTATCGGGACCGGAATTCGTACCAGCACGCATGGCATTGACTTTATTCTTGAAAACATCAAGGCTAAAAAAAGCGGGATGCAACACATCCTGATCCAGGAATTACCCGACGCTCCCGAATCATTCATCCATCTGGATATGGTTTTTACATTTATGGATGTGGATGCCTGCATGGTTTATGAGCCGCTGATTATGGGTACCAATCGCTTTCACACGATTCATATCCGGGTTGAAAATGGGAAAGTAATAGATATTCGCGAACAGAAAAACCTGCCCAAAGCGCTCAAAAAACTGGGTATTGATATGGATCCGATTCAGTGCGGCGGAGGAATTGACAGTTGGACACAGGAGCGGGAACAATGGCACAGCGGCGCTAATTTTCTGGCATTTGCACCGGGCAAGGTCATTGGTTACGAACGCAATATTCACACCATCGGTCAACTCAGTCAAAAAGGATTTCAAATTATTACTGCCCGGGATCTGCTTAGTGGAATTTGCGAAATTCCGGATGGAAAATGTGTCATAACTATTCCCGGATCGGAGCTTGCCCGTGGCGGCGGTGGCGCCAGGTGTATGTCTATGCCCATCAGGAGAAAAAAAATCTAGTTATTTACGATTTTATTATTTACGATTGACTATTTATTTGGAACTGACAGCATTTAAATCGTAAATAGTAAATGGTATAATAGTAAATAGACGATATGCGTAAATTAAAGAATTCTGAACTCGACCGCCTGTCGGTTAACGAATATAACGAAGTTGCCAAAACTCCGATAACTGTTGTTTTGGATAATATCAGGAGTTGTAATAACATCGGCTCGTTGTTTCGTACTTCTGATGCTTTATTGATTGAAAAGCTGATGTTGTGTGGAATTACAGCAACCCCTCCAAATACTGAAATTCACAAGACAGCGCTTGATGCTGAGAAATCAGTCCCGTGGGAGTATTTTGCTGAAACAGAAGCCGCTATTTTAAAGCTTCGGGAAAGCGGTTATCGGGTTTTCGCCGTCGAGCAGGTTGAAAACAGCATCATGTTGCCCGATTTTACTCCCGAAGAAGGTCAAAAACTCGCGCTCGTTTTTGGTAATGAGGTGAAAGGTGTTCAGCAATCGGTGGTAAATATTTGCGACGGGGCCATTGAAATTCCGCAATACGGCACCAAACATTCGTTCAATATTTCGGTAAGCGCCGGTATTGTTTTGTGGGATATAGTTTACAAGATTAGAAATTCTTAATCGCCATAAGCCTGGTCATCATCGAATCCTTCAGCGCCGTATATTCTTTCATATTCTTTTCAAATACCGGTTCGGTTGGCGGCGATTTGATGGTTAGTGGGTTAACAGGTGAGCCGTTCATGAAAACACGAAAATCGAGATGCGGACCAGAAGACAGTCCGGTAGTTCCAACATAACCAATAACTTCTCCCTGACGGACTCTTTTTCCAACACCTATTCCCTGAGCAAATTTACTTAGGTGCATGTAGCTGGTCGTATATAAAGAATTGTGTTTTACTTTCAGGTAATTTCCACCTCCGGCTGCCTGATAGGCTTTTGCCACTATAGTGCCATCGCCGATTGAAAGGACAGGTGTCCCGGTTGGCGCGGCATAGTCCACGCCATGATGAGGCCTGTAAATTTTCAGTACAGGATGGAACCTTGCATTTGAGAATTGTGAACTGATGCGGTTGAATTTCAATGGCGCTTTCAGGAAAGCTTTTTTCAGGCTTTTACCCTTATCGTCAAAGTAACTTTCTTCGTTGTTTTGGGTGAAATGGAAGGCATAAAAATCTTCTTTGGCATGTACAAACTGGGCCGCAAAAATACGTCCGGTTCCAATAGACTTCCCGTAAACAAAATCTTCTTCAAAAATTATCCTGAATTTATCGCCTTTCTGAATTCCAAAGAAGTCGATGCTCCACTGGTAAATTTCCGACAGGTTCATAATCAGCTCCCGGTCGAGCGCCTGTGCTGCCATTGCGTTCCATAACGATGAAGTGATAACCCCACTGGCAGTTTTAACCATCGTAACAATAGGTTTCTTCTCTTTATAGATGCGAAGACTGTCACTTAACTGGAAAACCACGTAGTCAACTTTATTGATCTCATAAATGAAGTATTCAATCTTCGACGAATCCTTTTTATTTTTAAAGAAGTAGAAGGGATTATTCACTTTCATCTTTCTGACGTCAAATATAAGAACCGATTTTTTTGAGATTTCATCAATCTTTGTCATCAGTATTCCTTGTTTACTAAGGATTTCTGAAAGGTTTTGGCCTGAGCGGACTTTTCCGGAAACAACATTAAATGAATCGACAGGTAGATTGAACAACATAACCGGTTCTGGTCGTTCAACCTCTTTTTCCCGGGCTAATTCCTTCATGATGCGCTTCGTTTCATATTGATCGTAAATGAAATAAGCAACTTGTAACAGCACGATGAATGAAACGATCCAAATGAGTATCCTTTTTAATCGCTGATATTTCTGTGGAATATAAATCTTCATGGTTTTCTGATTTCTTTTTTAAACGTTACAGTCATCCTTTTATTTTGTCGAATCCCTGTCCATATACGCCCATCACACTGGCCATTGAGATAAAGGCCTCCGGGTCAATTTCTTTTACTTTTCTGAAAAGCATGCTGGTTTCCTTTTTGCGCACAACGGTTATTAAAACCTTCACGTCTTGTTGTGTAAACCAGCCCGTTCCATTAAGCACTGTTACCCCGCGCATGGTCTCGTTTTTGATATAATCGGCAATCTCTTCGTATTTGGGCGAGAAAATAAATATTTGGGCCGAGGCATTCGAACCACTCAGAAAGGCATCGAGCGAGTAGGAAACCACAGCCATGGAAACAAATCCATAAACCATTTTATCGAGCGAATGCACCAGGAAATAGGATGAACCAATAATGATGACATCGCAATACATGATGATTCGTCCGGGACTGATATTCCGGTATTTGTTAATGATCATGGCAATAATGTCGGTCCCGCCGGTACTGCCTCCCCTTGAAAAGACAAGGCCAATTCCAACGCCTCCCAACATTCCACCCAATACTGCAGAAAGAAAATTGTCATTGATAATTGCCCCGGGAAACATGTCTTGAGGGATTGAGAATAAAACAGAAAGCACGCTCATGCTGAAAATGGTTTTTATACCAAAGCTTGCCCCGAGAACTTTCATGGCAATGGCCACCAAAACAATGTTTATGACAAAGAAGGTTAACCCGATCGGGATTTTAGTGCTGTAAAAAATTACCGCTGCCAAACCACTGATTCCACCACCTGTTATCTGTGCCGGAACTAAAAAAAGCGTCCACGATAGGGCAAAAAGGGTTAATCCAAAGAGCATAATTACATAGTCTTTTATAACCAAACGGATATCGGGCTTTTTTACTCTGACCATTTTTTGCAGATTTAATGCCATACAAAATAGGAATTTTATATTGAGCCGCAAAAAAACGGTCTTTAGGATTCCTATTTTATGTGAAAAATCAGTAGAGGGCATACTTAATGAAAAGATTACATTGGAATTCCATCAACGATTTTCCTATTTTTGTTGAATGATTACTTTTCCAAACGCAAAAATAAACCTCGGGTTACATGTCACCGAAAAACGACCGGATGGGTTTCATAATCTCGAAACCGTTTTCTTTCCGGTTGGTTGGTGCGATGCGCTGGAATTTGTCATAGCGGATAAATTTGAATTTGTCAGCAGTGGAATTGCCATTCCGGGAGATGCTGAAACCAATTTAGTCACCAAAGCATACCGTCTTCTGCAAAATGATTATGAATTACCGGAATTAAAAATCCATCTGCACAAGCAAATTCCGTTTGGGGCCGGACTTGGAGGAGGTTCTTCGGATGGAGCATTTATGCTTCGTATGCTGAACAAGACGTTTAATTTAGGTTTGGCAGAAGAAATATTATTGAAGTATGCAGCCATTTTAGGAAGCGATTGTCCGTTTTTTATCCTGAATAAACCTGTTTATGCAACCGGAAGAGGCGAAATAATGGTGGAAACAGATGTTTGCCTTAACGGTATGTTCATATTGCTGGTCAAACCGCCGATCGAAGTTTCGACAGCAAAAGCTTTTCAATTTGTGGTTCCACAAAAATCAACAATTTCATTGCCTGAATTGCTGCGCTTTCCGGTTCAGGAATGGAAAGGCAAGGTGGTTAATCAGTTTGAACAACCTGTTTTCCAACAGTATCCCGAGCTTGGGGGCATCATGGAAAAGCTTTATGATTTGGGAGCGGTTTACGCATCCATGTCGGGCAGCGGATCGTGTGTTTATGGTCTTTTCAACGAGCTTCCGGTCAGCTACAAAAACCTGTTTCCCGCGCCATTCTTAACATTCAGCCAAAAAATATAATTTCATTAAGATATATTTAAGATAAGTTTATCTTTTAATTAACTGTTGCGGAAGTAACTTTTAGAAGCTTTGCCTGTCTTAATAGTGAAAACAAATTAAACAGAAAACGACCGGTGAAAAAGTCCGGTGAAACAAACAATTAAAAGATGAAAATTATGAAAATGAAAACCAGAACAATCATTGCAATTTTTGCATTAGGAACGATTGGGTTTACCAATATCAATGCAATTGCAGACGAAAAAAAGCTTATCAATACTGAGGCTACTTCCGATAAAGCTGAGTTACTGTCACTTGAATCATGGATGACAGATAAGGCCATCGTTTACTCAGCCGAAGCATTTTCGAACAAGGATGCTGCTGATGAAATCGAGAATTTTGAAGCAAATCAAGTTCTTCCTGAGGAAAATATCCTGACAGAGAAAGCAATTGTTTATTCAGCCAGGGCATTTTCAGACCTTGAATTCGAAAAGGAAATCGAAGAGAATCAAACTAAGTAGGGTCTGCTTAAAAATGTACTAAATTCTGATAATGAATAATATAACAGACTATTTACAAGAACGAAGTGCAAGTAATTTAAAAGGAATACTGAAAAAAGCTTGCACTTGAAATTTTCAGTCAATTCAAAAAATATCCCAGAGGGATAAAATGTTTATAGAAAATGGATAACACGATTGAATATTCAACCCCAGCCGGGGTTGAACAACTTTCTAATCATCATTTTCTATAAATATATGACCTCTCTGAGGTCGTATTAACCTTCTAGGAGTTTTTCAGCAGACCCTAAGTAAATTCTTCCTGTTCTTCAGGAATCAAAATGAGCTGTTCCGGTTTGGAGCGGCTCTTTTTTTTAACTTCCACCAATTACTTATTCTAAGAGGTTTTCGGAGATATGGACTTTGAGTGCGCTGACACTTTCCATCAAAATCCGGTATCGTTCTCAATAGTGCGGATTAATTAATTCCGGAAAAGGTAAAAAGGTTACCCTTGTTTTTGCACATCGAGGCATGTTATACAATATGTTTTGTAAAGTATTTGTATATCACT
>PNOH01000005.1 GCA_013824715.1 Odoribacter sp.
ATATTTAGCAAACTATATAAAAAGAGTGTTTCCATAGAAGTGGACACTCTTTTTTTTTGTCAGATTGCCAAACTGTCCCCAGATTTTTCGAAGAACATGATTGTATATCAGGAGAAGTGAGTATTTGAAATCAACAAACGTAATCACACTAAATCATCCAGGCAAAGAAAGTCGAGCAAGTGCATGTGCCTGATGCCTTTGTAGGTGGTTATTGCCGGAAAATCGTCCATCGTTACCACATACTTAGGGTAGTTATCGCGTATGGCCAATAAGTTGCCAAATTCCCAAATATTTTTCGCCGCTTTCGAATATCTTTTTCCCCTGCATATCCTGTCGTTTTGCACCTGAAACGAAATAAGCCTGTTCGAGATAAGCTATATTCATGTTCAGTACACTTAATGTTTTATGCAAATATGCAACATTTGTATAGTATAGTGAACGAAATGGTTAAGGTAAAATTGTAAAAATAAAAAATTTTGCCTCCGCTGGCGCTGGTATTAATTTGGGCCTAAATCTAAAAAAAACAATTCAGGCAGAATAACCTCCATGAATACCACTTACATTTGCAGCTTCAATATTTGATGGGAATGGAACCAGTCTTTCTACCGAAAACATGGAGCCTTTTCAAAAAAGGCCTCTTATTTAAAAACTTATCAAACGACATCTTTGCCGGAATAATTGTTGGAATAGTTGCCCTTCCTCTGGCTATTGCGTTTGCCGTGGCTTCCGGGGTATCTCCTGAAAAAGGAATAATCACGGCAGTGGTAGCTGGTTTTCTGATTGCAGTACTGGGAGGCAGTCGGGTTCAGATTGGCGGCCCAACCGGTGCATTCATTATAATTGTTTATGGTATTTTGCAAAAATATGGCATCAATGGCTTAATTATTTCAACTATTCTGGCTGGCCTTATGCTGATTGCATTCGGTTTTCTTCGTTTGGGATCAATCCTGAAATTCTTTCCTCATCCTTTAATTGTCGGGTTCACCAGTGGTATAGCGCTGGTCATTTTTTCAACACAGATTAAAGACGCAATGGGCTTGCCAATCGAAAAACTTCCGGCTGAATTTATTGCAAAGTGGGAAGTTTACTTTCAGCAATTGCAGAATTTTAATCAGACAGCAGTCCTTATCGCAATCGGAACCATTCTGATCACGGTTTTCTCCGGAAGGTTAATCCCTAAAATTCCGGGATCATTTATTGCGATTGTTGTTATGACCTTAATTGTCTCGATTTTTGGACTTGAGGTTAGCACAATCCAAAGTGTTTTTGGAGCAATCCCGAATAGTTTTCAATTGACATTTCCTACGATCCGATTCGACGAGCTTGGCCAATATATGCAACCTGCGCTTACCATTGCCTTGCTGGGTGCAATCGAGTCGTTGCTTTCGGCAGTCGTCGCCGATGGGATGATCAGTAGCAACCATCGTTCGAATACTGAACTGATTGCTCAGGGAATTGCCAATGTGGTAACCCCGTTTTTCGGCGGAATTCCGGCTACCGGAGCCATTGCCCGTACCGCAACCAATGTCAGGAACAACGGTCGAACCCCGGTTTCAGGTATCACACATGCCTTTACACTTTTACTCATTATGTTGTTTTTCGGCAAATGGGCCATTCTGATTCCAATGCCTTGTCTGGCCGGAATCCTGATTGTGGTGGCCTGGAACATGAGCGAGATGAAGTCATTCTTTTCGATACTGAAAGGTCACAAATATGATATATTTATACTCCTCACTACTTTCATTCTGACTGTTTTTGTGGATTTGACTGTTGCTATCGAGGTTGGAGTAGTACTTTCATCCTTATTGTTTATGCAGCGGATGTCAAGCCTTAGCAAGGTAATCCCGATCGAAACCGAATCGGATACACTGGAAAATTATGCTGATATTCCGAAGGGAGTCGAAATATTCGAAATCAGTGGCCCATTCTTTTTTGCAGCCGCCCGTCGGTACGAAGAAACCCTGAAGGAAATCAGCCACACCTCAAAAGTGGTGATAATCCGAATGAGGCATGTGCCATTTATTGATGGAACCGGCTTGCGCAACCTGAAACAAACCCTCAAAGATCTGAAGTCGCGGAGAATCCAGATAATTCTTTCAGGAGTTCAGCCTGAAGTGCTTGAAGAGCTTCAAAAAGGCGGGATCAGCGAGTTAATTGGGCCTTTGAATATCTGTGCTAATTTTGATCTTGCATTGGCCCGGATGGAGTTGATCATGAAAAAACAAGTGTGAAAAGAAAGTATTGAGATTGACTAAGTCAGGATTGTTGAAAAATCTGGTATCTCCGTGCAAAAAGCATAGGTATTGTCACTATAATTGATCCGACAGCAGAAATGTTCCATTCCGTTGCTTACAATCAGAAATTTCACTTTCAACTGCATGTTGTACCTGACAATCTGGTCGAATGATTGCTGGCTTATTTTTACTTCAGGAGCTTTAAATTCAGCTACCAAAACCGGATTTCCTGATCGATCAAATATAATCATATCAGCACGTTGCGGATTGTTGTTCACTTTTACCCCGACTTCGATGGCAATTAATGATACCGGATAGTTTTTCTTCTGAATCAGAAACTGCACAAAATTCTGACGTACCCATTCTTCCGGGGTAAGCCGTACAAATTTTTTCCGGAGCGAATCAAAAATTAAAGATTTTTCTTCTTTGTTTTTGATTCTGAAAGAATATTCGGGCAAATTCAATTTTTGCATGATGAAGCCAACAAAGTTTGTATTTTTGTCTGAAATCCGAAATCAAAATAACGAATAAAAGTTCGGAGTAACAGAAAATTGACCATTATACTATTTACAATTTACCATTAAACGCTTCTTGTAGTGAATAATTAGTAAATGGTAAATAATCAAATAGTAAATAATTTCATGAAAACAAAAGAAGAAATTGTAGCAAACTGGCTTCCCCGTTATACCGGAAGGCCTTTGGATGAGTTTGATGATTTAATTCTGCTGACTAATTTTCACCTGTATGTGGATATGTTCGCCAGGAAATTTGGTGTTCCGGTTATCGGAGAAAATAAAAACATGCCCAATGCCAGCGCTGAAGGAATTACGATTATCAACTTTGGAATGGGCAGCCCGAATGCTGCAACAGTGATGGACCTTTTAAGTGCAGTACATCCAAAGGCAGTTCTTTTTTTAGGCAAATGCGGTGGCCTGAAACCAAAAAACCAACTGGGCGATTTTATCCTGCCGATTGCTGCCATCCGAAGCGAAGGAACTTCAAACGATTATTTACCGCCTGAAATACCGGCGCTTCCGGCATTTAACCTTCAACGTGCTGTTTCGACTGCCATCCGCAACCGGAAACACGATTACTGGACTGGTGTTGTTTATACCACCAACAAACGCGTTTGGGAATATGACGAGCGTTTTAAAAAATACCTGGAAAAATCGAGGGCCATGGCTATTGACATGGAAACAGCAACCATATTTACTGTTGGTTTTTGCAACCAAATCCCTTCCGGGGCTTTATTGCTTGTATCCGACCAACCTATGATTTCAACTGGCGTGAAAACTGAAGCAAGCGATCAGATTGTTTCAAATACCTTTGTGAAGGAACATCTGGAAACTGGAATTGATGCACTTCTTGAGATAAAGAACAACGGAGAGTCGGTCAAACACCTGAAATTTTAAAATCGTCTATGGCAATATCTTTTGAAGAAATAATAAGCAACCTGCAAAAAAAAATCTACCACCCCATCTACTTTCTAATGGGTGAGGAAGCCTACTTTATCGATAAAATCAGCAACTACATTACAGACCATGTACTTTCTGACGCTGAAAAAGGGTTTAACCAGTCGGTCCTTTACGGAAAAGACCTTGAGCCGCACACTATCATGGCCAATGCCCGCCGGTTTCCGATGATGGCCAACCACCAGGTGATTGTTGTACGGGAAGCCCAGAACATCAGAAAAATTGAGGAACTTGAAAGTTATGCCCAAAATCCATTAAGCTCAACCATTCTGGTTATCAATTACAAGTATAAAACCATCGACAAACGGAAAACATTCGCCAGGCTGATTGATCAGAAAGGCGTACTTTTCGAGTCAAAAAAGATATACGACAATCAACTTCCGGCCTGGATTTCTTCGTACCTGAAGAACCTGAATTATACCATTGCGCCGCAGGCCGCTGTCATGATCGCCGAATATTTGGGCGCTGATTTGGGCAAAGTAGCCAATGAGTTGGACAAATTGGTTATTTCATTGCCTGCCGGCTCACAGATAACACCCGATCAGGTTGAAAAAAATATCGGGATCAGCAAGGAGTTTAACGCTTTCGAGCTTCAGAATGCTTTGGGCGAACGCAATCTCCTGAAGGCAAACCGGATTATTAACTATTTCGGGGCCAATCCATCTACAAATCCTTTTCCGGTTGTTATTTCATCCTTGTTTGGATATTTCTCGAAAGTGCTGAATTACCATTTTCTGGAAGATAAATCACAAAACAATGTGGCTTCTGTTCTCGGAGTTGTTCCATTCTTCGTAAAAAACTATGTGGTTGCGGCAAAGAATTACAACATTAAAAAACTGGTCGAAATTATTTCAATCCTGCGCGAATTTGACATGAAATCAAAAGGCTCGGGTAATGTTTCATCATCGCCGGCCGACCTGCAGCGTGAAATGATATACCGAATTTTACATTAAACGATATACTATATGACTATTATTCTGATTGTGATTACTGTAGCTGTTTCCTATGCCGCATTTAATTCGCTTAAACTAATGGAACTTCTTCAGTTCAACGCCAGTAAAATATTTTACAAAAAAGAATATCACCGGCTGGTTACCCACGCCTTTGTTCATGCAAACTGGGAGCACCTCCTGGTGAATATGATTGTTTTGTTTTCGTTCGGTCTGGCAATCGAGAAGTATTTTAAATACAACTTCGGGAATAATCATATCCTTTATTTTTTTCTTCTTTATTTTGGGGGCATCCTGACTTCAAATATTTATGCGCTCTTTAAACACCGGAAAAACTATTTTTACAATGCTGTTGGGGCCTCTGGTGCAGTTGCTTCCGTACTTTTTGCTTCCATTTTCTTCGATCCATGGAATAAGATTTATTTCTTTGGAATATTGCCTATTCCGGGAATTGTCTTTGGAGCATTATACCTGGTTTATTCGTACCAGATGAGCAACAAACAAAAAGATAATGTGGCCCATGATGCCCATTTTCTTGGTTCCCTTTTTGGTTTTATTTTTCCAATTTTACTGAATCCAAGACTCTTTGAAATATTTTTAGACAAACTCTTTGGGCTAATATGAGTGGAAAGGCTATTTTCCTTGACCGCGATGGTGTTTTAATCGAAAACAGCGATCATTATTACATCTGGAAACAGGAACAAATCAGGTTTGTTGATGGAGTTTTTGATAACTTGAAATGTCTGCTTCTGAAGGGATATCAATTATTCATAATTTCCAATCAGGGTGGGATTTCAAAAGGATTATATTCGAAAGATGATATTTTGAACTTACATGCCGCACTGTTACAAACTTTCAGGAATTTTCAGATTGAGATTACAGAAATTGTTTTTTGTCCGCATCATCCTGAAATTGAAAAATGTATTTGCCGGAAACCCGACTCGCTTATGATTGAAAAACTATTTTCCAAATACAAATTGAGCAAGGAAGAATCGTACCTGATCGGCGACAGCAAATCGGACATGGAAGCCGCACAAAAAGCAGGCATACAGAAAATAAAGATCAATTCAAATCAAAATATGTATCCGTTTATTTCTTTTTTGATCGGATGAACAAAGGCAAATACATTTTAGTCAATGGTATATTTGTCTTAACTGATGAATACCGGATTTCGATTCAGGAATCGGAAGCATTTTTATTCGCTGAAAAAATAAGGGCAGTACGTACTAATTTCCCATTCTTTAGCGAAACCCTTGAAATAATCAAACTTAAATTACTCCTTTTTAACCAGTCGTTTCCTGAATTTACCGACCGCGGTGGCGCTGGTTTAAGACGGCAGCTCGAACGGACATTAACTAAAAATAAGCTTTTTTTAGGGGCAGTATTTACCATTTCTTTCAGGTTAATAAATGAAATGATTCAATATACGATACTGTCTGAAAAATTTGAACAATCTGATTTTGAATTGAATGAAAAAGGCCTGTTTATTGAAATCTTTGATAAAATAAAGAAGCCGTCATCATCACTTTCGAATTTATCGCTGGGTTCTGAAATCTATTGGAACATAGCCTGGAATCATTTAAGAAATTCGGTGGCAGACCAATTATTGTTTGTGAATACTGAAGATCATATCATCGAAGCTCTTGAAGTGAACATTTACATCATCAATGGAGACCGGATTAGGGGCGCCAGTTGTGAGCATGGCGCTTATCTGGATATCACTCAAGCTCTTTTACATGAAATATTCGGCAAATTAAACCTGAGGTATTCGGAGAATGAAGAAATAACCATTCATGATATTCGTTCGGCTGAAGAAATAATGACTGTAAATGCCATTGAAGGGATAAGATGGATTGTTGGATTTGAAGGCAAACGGTTTTTTAACCATACGATCCGGAAAATAAGCGAAATTTTTGGAAGAAGCCTGCTTAGTTAAGGGAAGGATTTTCCGGAAAGTTTTCCCACATGCTGTACTTACCGCCCATTGACCTGACTGATTGTGCCCACATCACATTTTCATCAATAGTCATCAGATCGGCCTGCGGAATATCGGCAACCAGCCACGAATTCTGGGCAATTTCTTCTTCAAGCTGACCGGCATCCCAACCCGAATAGCCCAAAAAGAACCGTACCTGCTGCGAATTTACCAGACCTAATTTAATCTGAAGTTTAAGCGCTTCAAAATCACCGCCCCAATAAAGATTTTCTTTAATCTTGATACTTCCGGGTATGGAGTCGCCAAGTGTGTGGATGAAGTAAATAGAATCAGTTCCTACAGGTCCTCCAATGTGGATTTCAGAATCGAAGTCGGGGAAATTAGCAAAAAGATCTTCAACCGGATAATCAACTTTTTTATTCAGGATAAAACCAACAGCGCCTTTTTCACCGTATGATGCCAGGAGAATGATTGACCGGTTAAAGTAACTTCCGGCCAGAAAAGGTTCAGCAATCAGTATATGTCCCTGACTCGGGGCTACATGATTGGTCTCTATCCGGAATATGTTTGTATTAATTTTCATCGGTCAAACTTCGTTCAAGAAATATAGTAATTCTCTTTCTCTTTTCAAAGGAAAAATTCATTTTCAGATAAAAATAAGCAAATACTTAGAAGAATGTTAGTTATGGAAGTTGAAAATAAAACTTGTAAGTAAAATTACGTCAAAAGACGAGAGATAGTTGCCAAATAAAAGATTGAAATGTCTTAATATTTTAGTTTTCTTCTACGATTACATAAATTTCCTCGTCGGCCTTTTTCATTAAAAACTGTTCACGCGCAAACTTTTCCAGATTGGCATCATTGGTTTGCAACTCGTATAATTTTCGTTTATCTGCTTCAATTTTTTGTTTGTAAAAATTAACCTGTGCTTCAAGCAGTGCGAGTTCTTGCCTGTTTTGTAAATGTTGCCGCAAATTATTCTCATCGAAAAACATGATCCAAACCAAAAATCCCACCAGGGTAATAAGGTATTTATTAAAGATTGGTCTCATGATTTTAATTCCTAATTCTGTGGCTTCCATCGTGATGATTTTAAACAAAAATAGAATTTTCCCGGACAAAAAAAAAGGAGATGAAATAAATCATCTCCTTTTTGCTAAAATTATTATTCTTATTCCTGATCAGGCAAAAAGTTCGGATAAGTATAATTTCCGGGCGGAACAAAATTTTCTTTTATGGTCCGGATGGATGTCCAACGAAGGAAATTGAATATTGAACCAGCTTTATCGTTAGTTCCTGATCCTCGGGCCCCACCGAAAGGTTGCTGGCCAACTGTTGCGCCTGTTGGTTTGTCGTTGATGTAAAAGTTTCCGGCAGCGTTTTCGAGACGTTTGGTAATTCGCTCAATATTATACCGGTCTTGCGAGAAAATGGCGCCTGTTAATGCGTAGATCGATGTTTTATCCAGAATCTCAAGTGTTTGGTCTATTTCTTCATCAGGATAAACATAAACTGTCAGAATAGGTCCGAATAATTCTTCGACCATGGTAATATAATCTGCTTTTCTGGCAAGAATAACGGTTGGTTCAATAAAATACCCAACGGTCTTATCGCATTTTCCCCCAAATAAAACTTCGGCATCCTCATCTTTTCGGGCTTGTTCAATAAAACCGGCAAGTTTGTCGAATGAAGGTTCGTCAATAACTGCATTAATAAAATTGGTAAAATCTTCGGGTGGTCCCATTTTAACGGTTGCCAATTCGCGCCCTAAACGGTCACGGACCTCGTCCCAAATACTTTGAGAGATATAGGCCCTGGAAGCAGCGGAGCATTTTTGTCCCTGATATTCGAAGGAACCGCGAAGCAAAGCAATGGCAACAGCTTGTGGATCAGCAGTCGGATCGGCAAAAATGAAGTCTTTGCCGCCGGTTTCGCCAACAATTCGAGGATATGACTTGTATTTGTAAATGTTTTCGCCAATTGTTTTCCAGATACTTTGGAATACTCCGGTTGAGCCAGTAAAGTGAATACCTGCAAAATCAGGTGATTGAAGAACTACGTCAGCCGCAACCGGACCACCTGCATATACCAGATTAATGACGCCGTCAGGTAATCCTGCTTCCTGAAGTACCTCCATAATTACGGCTGCCGAATAAACAGCAGTTTTTGAAGGTTTCCAAACGACCACATTTCCCATCATGGCCGGTGCTGCCGGTAAGTTTCCGGCGATTGAAGTAAAATTGAAAGGTGTTAATGCAAAAATAAATCCTTCCAAAGATCTGAATTCATTATAATTCCAGATTCCGGGAGCTGATGCTGGTTGCATTTTATAAATATCGGTCATGCATTTTACTCCGAACCTGAAGAAATCAGCCATTTCGCAGGCAGCATCTATTTCAGCCTGATAGGCATTTTTCGATTGCCCAAGCATGGTTGCGGCATTTATTTTGGCCCGGTATGGCCCGGCAAACAAATCGGCAGCTTTCAGGAAAATGGCTGCACGATGGTGCCACGCCATTGAATTCCACTTCCCGCGGGCCATCATGGCGGCATCAATGGCCATTTGCACGTGTGAAGAATCTCCCTGATAATAATAGCCCAGTGTGTGTTTAATGTCATGAGGTGGGAACATTCTTACACGCCGGTCAGTGGTCACTTCTTTTCCACCAATAATCATTGGCAATTCAAGTTCTGCTGACCTTAGCTGATTGAGCATTTCCTTTAACTCTGTTCTTTCAGGGGAACCCGGTGCGTAGCTTTTTATAGGTTCATTCCTTACTTCAGGAATATTAAAAAATCCTTTCGACATAAATTTATGTTTTATTGAGATTGATTTATAATTTATAACTGCAAAACTAGGTTTTCAGTACAGTTTAATTCCTAATAAAAATCACCTTTCGATTTTCCAAGTAAATTGCGCCAAACATGTTTAGATTCTAAATTTTACTATATTTATTCCCTCGAAAAACTGAATGTTGACGCAATTTCATGCTAAAAGCAATTATCAAAACGATTGTTAATCGTTACCATATTGAAGCCCAAAATGATATCTTGAAAATTATTGGCCTTCATGTGTTTATCATTCTCGGATTATTGACCGGTCTGGTCTTGTTTATACGCGACCTGACCGGCATCTCGGCTGATCCTTGTTTACCTGGCGATATTTCGATTCTCCTTATTTTTGGAATTGCGCTGTATGTATTGCTTTATATCCGGATTAACTGGGCTTTACAAATTTTTTTCCTGATTCCATTAATTCCCTATTTTTTCTTCATCTCTCCTTCCACCGCAATTCTGCCCAATCACCTTTCTGTTCCGGATACTTTACTGACACTGACCCCTTTTTTGTTATTATTTCTGCTTTTCAGTGATAATAAAAAGGACATTTCCATTTTTTTTGTGTTTTCCTTTTTAACTCTTGGCCTTCATGTTTACCTGTCTGGATTATCTGATTATTTGTTCCAGTTCAAATGGGAGGCCGGAACAATTTTTATAAATCCTTTTTTAACTCTTTCAGCTTTTTATCTTGTATCACTTCTGATTGCATGGAAATTTCAAAATGTCATCAATAAATTGACCGAAGAAAAGGAAAAGACAGAAAGTATTATTAATCAAACCATTCGAAATCTTCCTCTGGGAATGTTGTTACTTGAAGTGGTTCAGGATGAATTTGGAACCCCGTCGCATCTGGTCGTTCGTAAAACCAATCTTGCTTTTGAGCGGCTTTTCAGAATAACCTCACGTGAATTAAAAGATCAAAAAACGGATGATGTGTTTCCTAAAATATTCAGAAGTTCCTTCGACTGGAATAAACAATACATAAATTCGAAAAAAAATCATTTCACCTTTTACCTCGACCGGCTGGATAAACATTATGAAGTGGATACCTTCAATCTCGCCAATAACCAGATTGTAAGTTTATTTACCGATATCACAGTTAAGCAACGGACAATTATTGAACTGGAGGAAAGTAAACTGCGTTATCAGGTGCTTCTGGAAGCCATTCCGGATTTGTTTTTTATTATTGACAAAGAAGGTGTTTATGTCGATTTTGTTTTCAAAGCTTCAGAAGCGCTAAAAATAAAACCGGATGACATTATCGGAAATTCGATTTTTGAAGTTGGATTTTCAGAAAAAATGTCGAGTAAAATATTCCAATGTATCCAAAGCTGTATTGAACTTGATTCCATCGAAACTATAGAATATGCTTTGGAACTTGAAGGTTCGTCGGCTATGTTCGAAATGCGGATTGTAAGACTTTCTGATCATTCAGTTATTTCGCTGGCTCGCGATATCTCGAAACGTAAACTGGCTGAAATCCAAATGGAAGAAGCTAAAAATAAAGCGGAGGAAGCTGACCGGTTAAAAACCGCTTTCCTTGCCAATATTTCGCACGAAATAAGAACTCCGATGAATGCCATCATCGGATTCTCTAAAATGATAGGTTCTCCGGAGTTTGACGATGCGGAGAAGAGTAAATTTGTTGAGATCATTATCACAAACGGAAAAGTATTGCTGACCTTGATCAACGATATGATCAGCCTCTCTAAAATTGAAAGCAACACACTGGTGGTAAAAAAAGCGCCTTGCAAGGTCAATGACTTGATGGTTTCTCTTTATAAAGAATTTGGTTACGACCTGGAAGATCATAAAAACATCAAACTAAAGGTAAATTGTGAAAATTCAAATCAGAAATTTGCGATTACTACCGACCCGGTTTTGCTTCAATCAATATTACAAAAACTTATCGAAAACGGAATTAAATTTACTGAGGAAGGCGAGGTTGAGTTTGGTTACCGGATTCTTGAAACAAACTATCTTGAATTTTTTGTGCGTGATACCGGTATCGGAATCGCCGAAAGGGATCAGGAACGGATTTTTGAAAGGTTCCACCAGCTCGACAACCGGACAATTCGCGCTTATGAAGGCACCGGTTTAGGTTTATCCATTGCCCAGCACTATGTACGTTTGCTTGGTGGCAGTTTAAGTGTAAAATCGAAGCTTAAAATGGGATCAACGTTCTCGTTTACCATTCCATACAAGAAAGAGGAAAGTCCGCTGAAAATTGTCCGCTAATTCAGTCCATCAATCCATCAGTCTTTCAATCCATCAGTCCATCAGTCATTATTACCTGATTGCCGAATTAAGGTTCGTAAACCCGACCAGGCGGTCGTACCGGCCAGCCTGATCGCGATAATAGGCAAATATCTGGTAATCGTTTTCGGTCATATAATAAGTTCCTTCCAGATTTACCGAATCTGCTTTTTTTGCCCCGTCAGGAACATAAACGTATTGGTAATTGTAATATCCTTGCTTGAGCAGCAACGAAAGTTCATAGCCGGCGCTTAAAAAATTCCATTTCATTTCGTTTGTTTTGTTGGCATTCCAGCCCGTTAATGCGCCAAATACATTTACCGATCCGCCGGCCAACTGGCTTTGCATGGGTAAATAAAAATGCACAAACATATAATCACATTCTGTATCAAAATCAGTCACCCGGTCCTGGCTTTCGATAACGTAATTGCCATTCATCTCTTTATATGGGCTGTATTTTTTATTGCTTCGGATGGCATCGGGGAGAACCGTTACATGATAATAAGGCCTGATGAATTTGATGTCCTCAATATTTTCACCGTTGTACCTTCTTGTCCGGACGTCAAAATACCTGAATTCATTTCCGCCCGGAAATACATTTTCTTTATTGTAGTCGTAATCCAACACATTATCACGAATGAAACTGGGTCTCAGGTTAAGGATGGCATTATCCCACCGCCTGTTCTGCATCAGCACAACTTTAATATCTTCACGCGGGTTCAGGAGTTTTAATTGCTGGTTGATTATTTTAAAATCAACCTCCTGATTTTCGCCATTGAACGGATCGAAGGTTGCTTTTTTCACCAGTCCTTCAATTTTGATTAAAGGCTCAACCACATAAAATCTTTGGATTAAAACCAGATTTTCGCGGTTGTTTTCCTCGAAAACCACTAATGCGTAATTTCCTGAATATTTTGGGGCACAATCATCATTGGGAATCTGTACCTGATAGTTTACAAATCTGACCGTCGTATTAAAGCTCATTGCATAATCTGTAACCGGGTTATCCGGGAATCCGGACAGGTATTCGCTCTGTTGAATATAGGATTCATTCCAGTTTACATCGCAATGAATTAGAGTATAGGTAAAGTTTTTTACATCTTCGGCAAGTTCATCAAATTTAAGCGCCAGTTTAGCATCGCTTCCAAGCTCGATTACCGGATTTGAAAGTTCATTTCCGATCCGGTATAACTGAACTGATTTGATTTCTTCGCGGTAAACTGCATTCTGATAATAAAACGGATCAGTTTTTTTTGAAGCTCCTGAATTTAACGTTAAGATAACATTCAGGATGATAAAAAAGAGCGCTATTTTACGGTTCATTTTTAATCCAATTTTATGAAAATATTGAGAAAAACAGCTCAGATAGGAAAAATCAAAAAAAAATGTGATATTTTGATAACGATTTCAAATGGAAAAATATTTCAATGAATATAAGTTTGTCAAACAAAGATTGTGAAAAGTTTTTAAATCCGTACTTTTAAAAACTCAATATTAACCATACAAGGGAATACAATGTTAAAGGTTATCAATTTAAAACGTGGATTAGATATCCGTTTAAAAGGGGATGCCGAAAAAGTTCTTGCAGCGTCGGTCGAAGCAGAAAAGGTTGCCCTTAAACCGACCGACTTCCCCGGGCTCATACCAAAAATTCTGGTGAAGGCCGGACAGGAAGTAAAAGCCGGGGATCCGATTTTTTTCGATAAATACAATCCTGAAATTTTACTTACTGCTCCTACCAGTGGTGAAGTATTGGCTGTGAACAGAGGTGAACGAAGAAAGGTCCTGGAAATCGTTATTAAAGCTGATGGTAAATACAGTTCTGTTGAATTTGCTAAAGCTGATCCTCAAAAACTCTCGCGCGAAGAAATTAAAGAAGTTTTGAAGAAGAGCGGATTGTGGGCGTTTTTGAAACAAAGACCTTATGGTACTGTCGCAAAACCCGAAAGCACCCCGCTTCATATTTTTATTTCAGGTTTTAATTCAGCCCCTTTGGCTCCCGATTATGAGTTTGTACTGAAAGATCAGGCATCTGCATTTCAAACCGGGATTAACGCGCTTGCAAAATTAACCGACGGCAATATTCACGTCGGAATTCGCCCCGATCAGGCAAACGGTTTCTTCTCAGGTATAAAAAACATTGAAACCACACAGTTTTCAGGTCCGCATCCGGCCGGAAATGTTGGTGTTCAGATTCATCATGTCAGTCCGATCAGCAAGGGAGACCTCATTTGGACAATTAATCCGCAGGAAGTAATTTATATGGGCCGCTTATTCGAATCAGGAAAAATTGATTTTTCAAAAATCATCGCGCTTACTGGTTCTGAAGTCGTGGCTCCTAAATATTACAAGGTTATTCATGGATCTTGTCTTTCAAATCTGCTGAAAAAAGCAACGCGCCAGGAAGGAAAAGAACGTATTATTTCAGGTAATGTGTTAACCGGTTCTCAGGTTGAAGCTGATGATTTTCTGGGATTTTACGATCAACAGGTTACCGTAATCCCGGAAGGTGATTATTATGAATTTTTAGGCTGGGCAATGCCACGAATAAACAAATTTAGTATTTCCCATTCGTATTTTTCATGGCTTACCCCAAATAAAAAATACAAAGCCGATTCAAACCTGAATGGAGAAGAGAGGGCTTTAGTAGTGACAGGACAATATGACAAAGTGCTCCCTATGGATATACTTCCGGTATTCCTGATGAAAGCCATTATTGCCGGCGATATCGACAAGATGGAACAGTTGGGTATATATGAAGTTATAGAAGAAGATCTTGCTTTGTGCGAATATGTATGTACTTCGAAAATTGAAGTTCAGGGCATTTTACGCGATGGGATTACTTTGATGATTAAAGAACTGGGTAATTAACAAGAGATTTAAGATGAAATCACTCCGAAAATTTATAGACAAAAATAAGCCGCTTTTTCAAAAAGGCGGTAAGCTGGCCAAATTCGGATCAACGTTTGGCGCTATCGAAACATTCCTGTTTACACCCAATCATACTTCCAAATCAGGAGTTCACATTCATGACGCTATTGATTTAAAAAGGACAATGACTGTTGTGATTTTGGCTTTGGTTCCTGCTTTGCTTTTCGGAAGCTGGAATATTGGCTATCAGAACGGTCTTGCATTTGGTATCGAAAGAAGCCTGGTTGAAAACTTCCTTTTCGGATTTATGAAAATACTTCCTATCATGGTTGTATCATACGGGGTCGGACTTGGTATTGAATTCATTTCCGCACAAATCCGGGGGCATGAAGTTAACGAAGGATATCTGGTGACAGGAATATTAATCCCCTTAATTCTGCCGGTAAACATTCCTCTTTGGATGGTTGCCCTTGCCGTAACTTTTGCCGTAATTTTTGGTAAAGAAATCTTTGGCGGAACAGGTTATAACATCATGAATGTGGCGCTAATGGCCCGGGCGTTTTTATTCTTTGCGTATCCAATGCAAATGTCAGGCGATGCTGTTTGGATATACGAATTACCCAGCAAACTTCCTGTCGATGGTTTTTCAGGAGCGACACCCCTTGCTCAGATGGCGCAAGGGGCAGGCGCTAAAATGGCCTCATTTGGCGATATGTTCATGGGGTTCATTCCAGGTTCGATCGGTGAAACTTCAACACTAGCCATTTTAATTGGAGCCGCAATCCTGATTTTTACAGGTATCGGAAGTTGGAAAATTATGCTTTCAACAGTACTGGGAGCGCTGGCTATCGGGTTCCTTTGTAATATTCTGGCTGTAAACGAATATATGGCTTTACCTCCTTACTATCATTTGGTAATGGGTGGGTTTGCATTTGGGACCGTTTTTATGGCTACCGATCCTGTAACTGCATCACATACCGAAAAAGGCAAATGGATTTATGGTTTTATGATTGGGGTTTTTGCGGTGCTGATCCGTGTTTTCAATCCTGCTTATCCCGAAGGAATGATGTTAGCCATTCTGCTTATGAATGTTTGGTCTCCGCTTATTGATTATTTTGTTGTGGAGGGTCATATCAAACGCAGACTAAAAAGAGCCAAATTGAAAGGTAACACTTAAAAAAGGAGAACTATGAAGAACTTTAGTAATACCTATATATTTATCTTTTCCATCGTCATGGTTGTTATTGTAGCTTTGCTGCTGTCATTAGCTGCCATGCAATTAAAACCATTTCAGGATAAGAATATTGAAGTGGAAAAAAAACAAAACATTCTCGCTTCGATCCGGATTAAATCCACGGTAAAGGACGCTGTTGATTTATATGGCAAATATATTACCGACAGTTATGTAGTCAATAATAAAGGTGAAAAACAGGAAGGCGTGGAAGCATTTACTGTTGAGTTAAAGAATGAACTTGGCAAACCTGTTTTGGAAAGATTATTGCCTGTTTATGTTGGTACACTCGACGACCAATCGAAGGCTTATGTAATGCCGCTTCGTGGCAAAGGTCTTTGGGGCCCGATCTGGGGATATATTTCGTTACAACCTGATATGAATACGGTTTATGGTTCTGTGTTTGACCATCAGGGCGAAACTCCGGGACTTGGCGCTGAGATTTCAACCGAATGGTTTCAAAAACCTTTCATCGGAAAAACAATCTTTAAAGACTCAACAGAGTTTGTCTCCATAAAAGTATTGAAAGGCGGAGCAAAGAAAGACGATCCACATGCTGTGGATGCCATTTCAGGAGGAACAATCACCTCCAAATCGCTTGAGGCCATGCTTGATTCGTGTTTGGTTCAATACAAACCTTATTTCATTCAAAACCGTCACAAATAAAACCCGAAAACAATGAGCATATTATCATCAAAAAACTTCAAACTGTTGGCGAATCCTCTGAATTTAGAGAATCCGGTAACGGTGCAGATCCTGGGAATTTGTTCGGCCCTGGCAGTGACCACCAAATTGAAACCTGCTATTGTGATGGGACTATCGGTTATCGTAGTTACAGCCTTCTCTAACCTGGCTATTTCTGCGATGCGTCAATATATCCCACCACGTATCCGCATCATTGTACAATTGGTTGTGGTTGCCTCGATGGTAATTCTGGTTGACCAGCTTCTAAGGGCATTTGTTTACGATGTCAGCAAACAACTTTCTGTTTACGTCGGTTTGATCATCACCAATTGTATCATCATGGGCCGGTTGGAAGCTTTTGCGATGGGGAACAAACCGTGGCCTTCGTTCATGGATGGAATTGGAAACGGAATTGGTTATTCCATTATATTGATTGTAGTGGCCTTTATTCGTGAACTCTTTGGGTCGGGGGCCATACTTGGATTTCAGGTTGTACCACAATCGTTTTACGATGCGGGATACATTAATAACGGAATGATGATTATGCCTACGATGGCCCTGGTTTTGGTTGGTGTTATTATCTGGATACAACGCAGCTTTAATAAAGAACTCATTGAAAAAGATTAATTCCTGTAAATAAAACGATTATGCAAGAAATTATAAACATATTCATACGGTCGGTTTTTATTGACAATATGATCTTCGCCTACTTTATCGGGATGTGTTCATATCTGGCTGTCTCGAAAACAGTTAAAACCTCGATTGGATTGGGCGTTGCAGTAATTTTTGTTCAGATTATTACCGTTCCAATCAATTATTTTCTTTTGGAATATGTAATGAAACCGGGTGCTTTGGCCTGGATGAGCGATAGTTTCAAAGATGTTGACCTTTCCTTTTTAAGCTTTATGGTTTACATTGCTACCATTGCTGCAATGACACAACTGGTTGAGATGATCATTGAGAAATTCTCGCCTGCCTTATATAATTCATTAGGCATTTTCCTTCCGTTGATTGCGGTGAATTGCGCCATCCTTGCCGGATCATTATTTATGGAACAACGCGAGTATAAAAATATTGGTGAAGTTTTATCATGGGGCTTAGGTTCGGGGGTTGGCTGGATGCTGGCAATTGTATCGCTTGCGGCTGTCCGTGAAAAACTGAAATACAACAAAATCCCAGCTCCATTAAGAGGAATTGGTATCACGTTTATCATTACAGGCTTAATGGGAATTGCTTTCATGAGCTTCCTCGGAATTAAAGTTTAATACGAACAAAATTCAAATCCAATGATATTAGGTTCAGTCATTTTTGTAATAATTTCAAGCATAGTGGCCTTTTTGGTTATTGTTCTGGTATTGGTTTCGGCCTTGTTATATGCCCGTGCCAAACTCACTGCAGTGGGTCAGGTACAAATCAGCATTAACGATGAAAAGGAAGTTACTGTTAATCCTGGCAGTTCACTGCTTTCCACCTTATCCGAAAGTGGAATATTTCTTCCTTCTGCCTGTGGTGGCGGAGGTACATGCGCACAATGTCGTTGTCAGGTAGTAGAAGGTGGCGGCTCGATTCTTGCCACCGAAACCGATCATTTTACCCGAAAAGAACAACAGGAACACTGGCGGCTTGGTTGTCAGGTAAAGGTTCGGGAAGACATGAAAATCAAGGTTCCGGAACACATACTTGGCGTAAAAAAATGGGAATGCGAAGTTGTTTCAAACAACAATGTGGCTACTTATATAAAAGAGTTTGTAGTGAAACTTCCTGAGGGTGAAAGCCTGAATTTCAAATCAGGTGGATACATCCAGATTGATGTGCCGGAAATTACTGTTGATTTCAAAGATATCATCATTGGCGACGAATACCGCCCGGAATGGGAACGATATGGCATGTTTAAACTTCAGATGAAAAATCCGGAACCAACATTCCGCGCTTATTCAATGGCCAATCACCCTTCCGAAGGAAATATTATAATGCTTAACATTCGTATTGCAACTCCTCCATTTGACCGGGTTAATGGTGGATTTCAGAAAATAAATCCCGGAATTTGTTCTTCCTTCGTCTTTTCACGGAACCCTGGTGACAAAGTGACTATTTCAGGCCCCTATGGGGAATTCTTTCTGAAAAAGAACGATAACGAAATGATGTTTATTGGCGGTGGCGCCGGTATGGCGCCCATGCGTTCACATCTTTTCCACTTGTTCCATACGGTAAAAGAAACCAAAAAGAAAATTTCTTTCTGGTATGGCGCCCGTTCATGGAGGGAAGTATTCTACTACGAAGAATTTACCGACATTCAGAACAGGTTTCCAAATTTCACATTTAACCTTGCCCTCTCTGATCCTCAGCCCGAAGATAACTGGACCGGCCATAAAGGCTTTATCCATCAGGTAATTTACGATCAGTACCTGAGTAAACATGAGGAACCCGAAGAAATTGATTATTACCTTTGTGGTCCGCCAATGATGAACAACGCAGTAAACAAGATGTTGTATGATTTAGGAGTACCTGACGAAAACGTCATGTTTGATGATTTTGGCGGATAAAACGACAACATGATTTATCATCGTAAATTCATACATCCGAAATCAAAAACCTGGGTTGTTTTTGTTCATGGAGCCGGAGGCAGCAATGTAGTCTGGTTTCGTCAGTTAAAAGAGTTTAAAAAGCATTTTAACGTACTTCTGGTTGACTTGCGTGGCCACGGTAAATCGAAACCCGAAATTCAGGAAGAAGATTCGGTATATTCATTTAACGAAGTTGCATTAGATGTCATCCGGATTATGGATCATCTGGAAATCAGAAAAGCTCATTTGGTAGGAATTTCATTGGGCTGTGTGGTTATCCGGGCCATTGATAAAATTGCGCCTGGAAGAGCTGAGTCTATCATTTTGGGAGGTGCAATTATTCAATTCAATAAAACAATCAAAGTATTAATTGGGATGGCGAAAATCCTGAATTCGGTTTTGCCTTATATGTGGCTCTACAAACTGAATGCCTTAATACTGATGCCATACCGGAAACACCGTGAATCGCGTAATATTTTCATTCAGGAAGCTATTAAACTTGGTGAAGATGAGTTTGCAAAATGGATGAAAATGACAAGGGAAATTAAAGCAAACCTGAAAGATTTTTTGAGCCGCGAGCCATCGGCTCCTGTTTTATACCTGATGGGCGATGGTGACAATATGTTTTTACCAATGGTAGCCGATCTGGTGAAAAGACAGATTAATGCAAGGCTGGAAGTCATCAAAAACAGCGGTCATTGCTGTAACCTCGATCAGGCTAACCTGTTCAACGAGATTTCAATTCATTTTATCAAAAGAAACTCCGGGAAGAAAGAACTGATTCAGGTGCAGTAGTTTAAACAGTTAAAAAAGTCAGCAAAAATACTTCGTTTTGGATTCCTCAAGTGAAAGTTGCTTAAAACGAAGTTCCTTTCTGGTCTTTGCCTGTTCCATTTTATCGAATGTTTGTGCACAGGTTACGCCATTCGCTTTCATATATTTATTACTACCTATATGAGTATTCGGAAAGTTTCCTCCCTTTTTAAACAATGTCTGTACTGCAAGCCCTACAAAAGCTAAAGCCATTATTACAACTGACAACAATATGACCTTTACAACTACCATGATGATTTCCCTCTTAGTTAATAATGTACAAAGCTATATTTTAAACTTAAAAGTACGAATTACCTGGTCACTAATTATATTCCCGGCCATTTTGGTGTGATATTTTTTAGGTTTGATATTTTGATAGGATTATAGCATTAAAATTATTGATGAAATGTCGGATAATATGTACTTTTAAATCAGCTAAATTCCTTTACTTAAACATACTATCATGGAAAAACACATTAATGTAGTTGCCGCCCTTCAAATTGGTCTTAGTATTTTCAACTTATTTATTGCTTTTCTGATTTTTACTGTTCTTAAATTAGTCGGTGGATTTGTAGATGAACCCAATGCAGGAACGATTCTTTCAATAATTGCTGATGTTCTTGCAATCGTTTTCATCCTTATATCTGTGCCGGGTATATTAGCCGGAATGGGTCTTTACAAAAGGAAGGAATGGGCCCGGATTTTGACACTGATTCTTTCTGTTATTGAAATTTTCAGTTTCCCTTTCGGAACAGCCATCGGGATTTATTCCATTTGGGCATTGATTCAACCGGAAACAGTTGCCGCTTTCGGGAATATTCCTCCAGTGAAATAAAAAATTTCGAATAAGAAATAAGAAACACGAAGTAGCCATTCCTGATTTCATATTTCTCGTTTCTTGTTCGATATTTTAGTTGCAAAAAAGATATATGCCTGTAAAATCATACTATGTGGTTATTGATGGCCGGGTACAGGGCGTTGGGTTCCGATATTTTGCCTTGCACAAAGCCAACGAGTTTCAAATCTTTGGTTGGGCAAGAAATACTCCCGACGGAAGAGTTGAAATTGAAGCAGAAGGTGAGCCTCACAAACTGGAAATATTCCTGGACTGGATGAAAATTGGTCCTGCCAGAGCTGTCATCCGTTCATTTTCGGTTTCAGAAATTGTGCCGCCAAGAAATTTTAACAGTTTTATCATTCGATGATTGACAAGATGACAAACTACCACATGTCTCCTGAAGAATTCAGGAAACAAGGAAAACAAATGATTGACTGGATTGCCGACTATTACGAAAACATCGAAAAATATCCGGTATTATCGCAGGTAAAATCAGGTGATATTAAGGATCAGTTACCAGATTCGGCGCCAACAGAAAGTGAGTCATTCGGGCAGATTATGTCAGATGTCAGTTCGATCATCATGCCCGGAATCACACATTGGCAGTCGCCTAATTTTTTTGCCTACTTTCCGGCCAATACCTCTGGCCCTTCCATTCTGGGCGATTTACTTTCCTCCGGATTAGGAGTTCAAGGAATGCTCTGGGCTACCAGTCCGGCTTGCACCGAGCTCGAAACCCGTGTTCTGGATTGGCTTGCTGAAATGCTTCAGCTACCCGAAAAATTCAAATCAACATCGGACGGAGGGGCTGTCATTCAGGATACAGCCTCAAGTGCAGCCCTGAGCGCGGTATTGGCTGCCCGCGAGAAAAAAACTAACTATCAGACAAACGACTCCGGATGTTTAGGAAATCTGGTCGCTTACATTTCAAACCAGACCCATTCATCGGTCGAAAAAGCCATAAAAATTGCCGGGATAGGGAAAAATAACCTTCGCCTGATCGGTGTGGATGAAAATCTGGCCATGCGTGGCGATTTACTTGAAAATGCCATTCAGAAAGATTTACAGGATGGATTAATTCCATTTTTCGTTTGTGCAACAGTTGGAACCACATCAACCAATGCCATTGATCCGTTGAACGAAATCGGCAATATCTGCCTGAAATATCAGCTTTGGTTACACATCGATGCAGCCATGTCGGGCACAGCCGCAATTTGTCCTGAGTACCGGTATATTCTGAATGGTATTGAACTGGCCGATAGTTTCTCGTTTAATCCGCACAAATGGATGTTCACCAATTTCGACTGCAATTGTTTTTTTGTAGCCGACCGATCTACTTTGATTAAAACCCTGAGCATTCTTCCTGAATACTTAAAAAATCAAGCAACCGAAAGTGGCGCAGTTTTCGATTATCGCGATTGGCATATTCAGCTTGGACGCAGGTTCCGTTCGCTCAAACTTTGGTTTGTGATCAGGCATTACGGGGTAAACGGGTTGCGTTATCATATACAGGAACACATCCGGATTGCCCAGCAATTTGCTGAATGGGTCCGGTCTTCTGATGAATTTGTTTTGGTTGCCCCTGCACCACTCAATTTGGTATGTTTTGCCCACAAAAACGGAAACGACTTCAGCCGAAAACTGCTTGAAACCATTAACAGCCGTGGAAAAATGTACTTGACACATACCGTTGTTCATGGAAATTATATACTTCGAATGAGTATTGCACAAACCAATACAACTGCTGAACATGTCCGGCTGGCCTGGGAAGCTATTCAGGAGGTAGCAGGGGAGTTGAATCTTGATTTGAAAGTTATATAGCCACAAAGGCTCGAAGACACTATACAAAGATTTATTTTTTGGTGTAACTTGGACACTTTGAGCCTTTGTGGCAGAAAAAGATGTTTGGAAAAAAAGTACTTATCCTGAAATTTAAGAAGTGTATCTTCTACATTTATTGTTTTAATTGCCTATTTTTACCCTTCAAAACTGAATCATTTTAAAATTAAAATCATGATAAACACGAATGGATTAGAAGTTTGGTTTGCTACGGGTAGCCAGGATTTGTACGGAGAAGGAACCTTGAAACAAGTTGCATCTGACTCTCAGGAAATTTGCCGTGGCTTGAATGCCGATGCAAACCTTCCGGTAAAAATAGTTTACAAACCGACCTTGAAAACCCCTGATGCCATTTATCAGTTCTGCCTCGAAGCCAATTCGGCTCCAAACTGTATCGGGATAATGACCTGGATGCACACGTTTTCGCCAGCTAAAATGTGGATCCGTGGGTTGAGCATTCTCGACCGGCCAATCCTGCATTTCCACACGCAGTTCAACCGTGATATCCCGTATGCCGATATTGACATGGATTTCATGAACCTGAACCAGTCGGCACACGGTGGACGTGAATATGGGTTCATCCTTTCACGGATGCGGAAAAACCGCAAAGTGGTGGTTGGTCATTGGCAAGATTCCGAAGTTCAGCGCCGCGTAAATGTCTGGATGCGCGCAGCAACAGCATGGTCCGACTGGCAGGGAGCTAAATTTGCGCGTTTTGGCGACAACATGCGCGAAGTAGCCGTTACCGAAGGCGATAAAGTTGAAGCCCAACGCCGCTTTGGGTACGCGGTGAATGGTTATGGCGTTGGCGATTTGGTCAAATACATTGAAGAAGTAAATAATACTGACATAGACGCATTGGTTGAAGAATACGATGCTTTATACAACATCGTTCAAATTGCAAAAAAAGGTGGTTCGAAACACGAGAACATCCGGGTTCAGGCCCGAATCGAAATTGGCATGAAAAAATTCCTGACCGATGGTGATTTTAAAGGATTCACCACAACATTTCAGGATTTGCACGGATTGGCCCAGCTTCCGGGATTGGCTGTTCAGAGGTTGATGGCCGACGGTTACGGATTTGGAGCTGAAGGCGACTGGAAACATTCGGCTTTGGTACGCGCCATGAAAGTGATGGGCGCCGGTCTTGAAGGCGGATGCTCATTTATGGAAGATTACACCTATCATTTCAACCCGAATGGAATGAAAGTTTTAGGCTCGCACATGCTCGAAATTTGTCCGTCAATTAAAACCGGAAAGGCTTCTTTGGAAGTTCATCATTTAGGAATTGGTGGCAAGGAAGATCCGGCCCGACTTGTATTTAATGTTCCAACAGGTCCGGCAATCAATGCTTCGGTACTCGACATGGGAAACCGTTTCCGCCTGTTGGTCAATAATGTGGATTGTGTTGCTCCTGATGCCGATTTCCCCAAATTACCGGTTGCACGTGCTATGTGGGTTCCGCAACCCAACCTTCCTGACGGAGCTGCTGCATGGATTTTAGCCGGTGGCGCTCACCACACGAGTTTTAGTCAGGCAGTTACGGCTGAATATATGGAAGATTTTGCTGAAATGGCCGATGTTGAATTTATGCTGATAGATAACAAAACCACCATTTCAGAATTCAAAAAAGAGCTGAAATGGAATGATGTTTATTACATGCTTTCGAACGGACTGAAATAGGATGAAATATTGAATAAGGAACAAGAAATAAGAAATGAGTAACGGGTTATTCCTGATTTCTGGTTTCTTATTCGATGTTCCTTATTTTTTTGATTGTTCCTGAAGTTGCCTGATTGCTTCCGAAAGGTTTTGCCGCTGAAAATGATTTTGGTGAGCCAGATTCAAAAAGCGAAGGATGATAAAAGCATCAAAAAACTGAAAAAACCTTTTCCGGAAAGATGATACTGAGGAACTGTTTTTGTTTATCTCATCAAGTTTACCCGAAAAATCAATTGTCTGAAGATATTCCTGAACTGAACCCGGCAATGAAGACATAAACACAGAGTAGTTTTCAGCATCAATACGAAATAGTGAATCGGCCCGGTCAAACAATACTTTCAAAGCGAGGAAAGCAGAGAAATTATACGTAAGCGCTAAATCTTCTGCATCATTCATCCATTTTGTCATTGAAGCGCCGGTACCAAAGGGTACCCGGTCTGAAATCCTTGCCGAAGGATAAACAAATGCGTCGTTGATTTCAGTAATCGTTCCAAGTTTTGTTAGTTTATGGAGAAAATAAAAATCTTCACCAGCTTGCCTTCGGTTCATGCCGCCTTGCTTCACGTAAGCTTCAGCCCTGACTGCAAATGCTGAACCGATGGTATAGATTGAATTCGGGAATCCGGTAAAATCAAGGGCTTTTTTGTAGTAATGAAGATAATCTTCATAGAGCTGAATACCTGTTTTCTGCTTCTGATCATCCATTTCTTCAATCCGGTGTTTGAAATTGACGGTTGCAGCAAAACACGATTTGTTTTTAAAATTCGATTCAATTCTTTGCATATAATTCGACGAAAACAGACAATCAGAATCGGTGGAGATGATGATTCCATTCGGATTACTGACCGAGTTAAAACGTCTGACAGCCTCGTCCATACCTATTTTGCGCGCCATTCCCGCACCGGCATGTTTTGCATTTACCGATTTTGCATAAATCGGGTGTAAAACCAGGTTTGGCCGGTCATTTTTCAGTTTCCATACAACCAGTTTTTGAAAAGTATCCGCATTAAACTGTTTGATTTCAGGAGAACTGCTTTCTGAATCATTAACAGCTACGATAACTTCACAAAAAGAAAGAACCGGGTCACAAGCCCACAATGATTGCAAAGTAGGTATAATCTCAGGTTCATTCAGGCATGGAATCATCACAATCATTCCGGGTGATGGCGAAACTTCGTCAGGAATGAAAGCCGGATAAATCACATTGTTTTGAATATAACGGTCGGCAAATGATCCCATAGCTTTGGTCAGGTTTTATTAAACAAAAAAATCCGAAATAATCCGGATTTTTCAAATGTATGGATAGTTGATACTATTTCAATTTTTCCTTCGAATATCTGGCATTCAGGCCAGCCAAAATATCTTTGGTTATATTTTGAGTTTCGTCGCCTAATAAAACTTCGGCAGCATTCAGTATATAGCTGTATTTTTTATCCTTGTTGTAAACTTTCAGATAATTCAAAACACTATCCAAGAGCTGTTTATTGTTATCAGCCTGCATTTGGGCCAGTTTGGCTGATAATTCCTGATCGAGTTTAGTAATTTGCTGTTCTTCTCCAACCAAACGATCACGTTCCTGCATGGCACGTTCCTGTGTTAAGAATCCGCCACGCTGGACTTTTTCCTGAAAAGCAGCAGCCTGAGATTCAAAGCGGTTGCGCTTTTCGCCGTATTCTTTGGTAAAAGCTTCCTGTTGTTTGGTAAATCCGTCATGCATTTCCTGCGCAAAGTCGTAATTCACAACCAGAGAGTCAACCTTAATATAGGCAATTTTTAATTCGGAAGAAGCATCACCTTCAATCGCATTAACTTTCCCTGCACCATTAAATTTATTTCCACTAAAATGCAGTATATAAAGTCCTGCAACTGCAACAAACAAAACAACACTAACTATCAATGATGTATTTTTCATACGCCTCTTTCCAATTAAGTTTTGCCAAAAATAAAAATTTATTGTCACTATCCATCCATAAACCAGATTATTTTTCAGAACCTGGGCCGATTCAGTTTTATGCAGAAAAAATGGGATAAAAGCTGCGTAAAATCATAAGTTCACCTTGATAAACATCATTGATTCCAGGTTATTTTCCGAAGTATTTTTACTTTATTGATTTAAAACTGAAATCGCAAAATGATGTTTAACAGATTACTGGCAAATGTACTGCCATATATGCCCAAAAAATTGATTTGGGTTTTCTCCAAACGATATATTGCAGGGGAAACTATTGACGACGGTCTTAAGGCTTGCCGTGAGCTCAATAAACAAGGCATTGAGGTAACTGTTGATTTGCTGGGTGAATTTATTTCCACGATTGAGCAAGCTGAGGAGAACAAAAACAAGTACCTTGAAATCATTGAACGGTTTACTTCGGAAGGAATTATTGGCAACTTTTCGCTGAAGCCCACCATGTTTGGGTTACTTATTGACAAAGGAATTTGTTTTTCAAATATGGAAGAAGTAGTCAAAAAAGCTGTCGAAAAAAAAAGCTTTGTCAGGATCGACATGGAAGATTCTCAGTGTGTTGACCGTGAAATAGAGATATATCGCAAGCTTCAGCATAAGTATCCGGCAAATGTCGGGTTGGTCATTCAAGCCTATCTGCGGCGTTCAAAAAACGATCTGATAAGCCTGAACAGCATTCATTCAAATGGCACTCCATTGAATTTCAGACTCTGCAAAGGAATTTACATTGAACCCAAACACATTGCCTTTAATGCTTATGAGGAAGTTCGCGAACATTATCTCGACGACCTGAAATACATGTTCGACCATAATATGTATGTGGGAATAGCCACTCACGACAAATTTCTGGTGGATCAGGCTAACGAATTAATCAGGGAAAGAAATTTGGAGAAAACGAAATACGAATTTCAGATGCTATACGGAGTAACGCCTGAACTCAGGAACAGTATTGTAAAACAAGGATATAAAATGCGCGTGTATGTGCCTTTCGGGAAAGACTGGTTTGGTTACTCGACCCGCCGGTTAAAGGAAAATCCGAAGATGGCCTCACACATCGTAAAAGCACTTTTTTTTAGGGGTTAATTTTAGGGGTTTATTAAAGGGAGGTTCTGAAAAGACCTCCCTTTTTTTATATCGAAAACCGATTCATTATCAAACCAAGAAATCAACTCTATTGCCTTATTTGTTAATCTTCATAATCATCCCCACTCAGGAAATTGAGTCTTATTTAGGTCCAGTGTGGCGATTTTTTGCAAATCAGATTTATCTAGCTCAAAATCAAAAATGTCCAGGTTTTCAATTATGTGTGCTTTTTGGGTACTTCTTGGAATAGCAACAATTCCCCGCTGATGATGCCACCTTAAGCACACCTGAGCAATGCTCTTATTATGCTTTTTGCCGATTTCAGCAAGGGTTTGGTTACTAAAAATTCCATTGCGGCCCGCGGCAAAAGGAGACCAGGCTTCCATTTGCACTTTAACTTTCTTCAAGGCTTCATATAACTTGTGCTCCTGAAAGAAAACATGAGTTTCGATTTGATTGATCGCGGGTTTGATTTTGGCATTTGCCATCAATTCATCAAGTTGATCAGGTTCAAAATTGCTCACTCCGATGGCTCTGATTTTACCTTTCCCGTAAAGCTCTTCCATCGCCTTCCAGGAACCCTTTACATCTCCCCGGGGCCGGTGGATGAGGTATAAATCTAAATACTCCAGACCCAATTTGTTCAAGGTTGTTTCAAAGGCTTTCTTTGCATTTTCATACCCCGAATCGTCAACCCAAAGTTTTGAGGTTATAAATAGTTCTTCCCTTTTAACGCCACTTTGCTTAATCCCAGCTCCTACAGATTCTTCGTTTCCGTAAACTTTGGCGGTATCAATAAGGCGATAACCCACTGAAATTGCATCAGATACACTTCTCTCACAGACAGAGCCATTTAGAGTATTCGTACCAAATCCCAGCATTGGCATTGGGATGCCGTTGTTGAGCTTAACGGTAGGAATTGAATTTCCCATTTGGCTAACGCTAAGAGAGCCATATACTTTATAACCACTTAAAAATATAGCAGAAACTGCAAATACTGCACTGTTTTGTAAAAACTCCCGGCGTTTTATGCCTTCGGATTGATTTTTTTTCTCCATTTTATTCATGTTTGTTTGGTTCAAATATAGCATTTTTTCGAACGATCTGGATTGGACGCAAGGGTTTTATGTCAGGATAGATGTTCGTGAAACCCCGGAGCCTTATGCTTCTATGAAAGAACCCAAATATTTCGCAATTCCAGTATTGAATCATCCTTCCTAACAAATGGTCTTAAACAAAGTTTTCATACATGGTTTTCTATGCGTTGTCTAAACAAAAAGATCAACACATTTAAGCATTATCATTTAGTTTGTGTGTATATTATCCGTACATTTGTAAAAATAATATTGCAAGTATGACAACAAATTTGGTAGGTAAGGACAAAGCCCGGTTTGATGCACGAATAACAAGCATCCAAAAACTGGAACTTGAAAGGGCGGCCAGATTGGGAGGATACCGAAGTCTCTCTGAATTCGTTATTGCTTCTGCACAAGAAAAGGCAAGAAAAATAATTGGTGAGTCTGAAACAATTGTAGCTTCGTACCGTGATGCTGAACTGTTTTTCGATGCTTTAATTAATGCCGGAACTCCGAATGAAGCATTGATAACTGCGGCCGAAAAGTATAATCAACTTATTTCCGAATGAGAGTTATTGAGTTATTGAAACCCTCTCACCCAAAAGACGATTTTTCGTGTGGGTTCGTTTTGCTCGATAATTATATCAAACATCAGGCTGGACAAGATGTCAGACGAAAACTGACTGCATGCTTTGTACTGACTGATTCAGAATCCGGCCTGATAGAAGGCTATTATACGCTTTCGAACAACAGTATTCCGTTAAATCTAGTACCTGAAAATTTCAGTAAACATTTACCCCCAAACTACTCATCGGTTCCGGTAACGCTTCTTGGACGCTTGGCTGTTGACAAGCGATTCCAGAGAAAAGGTATTGGAGAATTTTTACTCATGGACGCTTTGAAAAAAAGTTGCGACATATCCGAAACAATTGGTTCTTTTGCTGTTGCAGTCGATCCGATGAACGAACAGGCAGAAGAATTTTACAAAAAATACGGTTTCCTACCCCTGCCTGACAGCCAAAAGATGTTTTTGCCGATGAAGACAATCAAGCTTTTATTCGGACAAAGAGATATGAGAAAATAGAAGCCGGACATTATTTGACATCCGGCTTCTATATTTTCAGCGGAGAGCGAGGGATTCGAACCCCCGGTCCGCCGGCTGGCGGACAACAGATTTCGAGTCTGCCCCGATCGACCACTCCGGCAGCTCTCCAAGAAAGGTGATTGACGATTAAAAGATTTACGATTTACAAATTAATCAAAAATCGTTAATCGTTAATCTTAAATCAATTTTACAAACACAAATATAGAAACTTCCTATTTTCTTCGCTCAAATTCAGCTAAAGCTGAATCTAAAAATTCAATAAAACGGTCGGCATTCAGGTCGTAAGCCCTCGGTTCAATAAGTTTTTGTTCTTTTCCATCAAGCAAAACATAGTAGGGCTGTGCATTTACACCGTAGTGCGAAATCTGGAAATCGGCATATTTTTTACCCAGCGTTTTCTTTACTTTTCCGTCATAAGTTGATGTAATCCATTCGCTTTCGGGCAAGGTTGATTTATCGTCAACATATAAGGCAATGACTACAAAGTTATTTTTAAGCCGTTCGAGTACACGTGGATCAGACCACACATTGGCTTCCATTTCGCGGCAATTTACACAACCATGCCCGGTAAAGTCAATGAAAACCGGTTTGTTTTGTTTGCGTGCACAGGCCATTCCCTGTTCATAGTCAAAATAACCTTCCAAACCGTGAGGCAAATGTAAGAATTCGCTAAACTTAGGTTTTTCGCAAAGCTCTTTGCCGGGTTGAACTACTGCTGAAATTCCACCTTTAGGCTGCGCCAGTTTGATTTCGTCCCTGATGATTTGGTGCAAATCAAAATCATGTGTTGATTGGGGGGGAAGATAGCCTGAAATTGCTTTCAGCGGCGCGCCAAACATTCCCGGTGCCATATATACGACGAAAGAGAAGGACACAATAGCCAGAAGCAGGCGGGGAACCGTTACATGTTTTACATCGCTGTCGTGCGAAAATTTCAGTTTACCAAGCAAATAAAATCCTAATAGCACAAAAATAACGATCCACAAAGCGAGATAAACTTCACGGTCGAGAATGCCCCAATGGTAAGTTTGATCGGCTACGCTAAGGAATTTCAATCCTAAAGCTAATTCCAGAAATCCGAGGACCACTTTCACCGAATTCAACCATCCCCCCGATTTGGGCAGATTTTTCAGCCATCCGGGAAATAAGGCAAAAAGGGTAAATGGCAGCGCAAAGGCCAGCGAAAAGCCAAACATCCCAACAATGGGTTTCAATATTTGCCCACCGGCTGATTCTACCAAAATGGCGCCAACAATTGGCCCTGTACACGAAAAAGAAACGAGCACAAGTGTTAATGCCATGAAGAACGAACCCATCAATCCTCCTTTGTCAACTTGTTGATCTGATTTATTAACAATCCAACTGGGCATAACGATTTCAAACATTCCGAAGAAAGAAAAGGCAAAAACCACAAATACAGCGAAGAAAATAAGATTGGGCAACCAGTGAGTACTTAACCAGTTGGCGGCCCCGGGACCAAAGATTACTGCAACCAGGGTCCCCACAATAGTATATATGGCAATGATCGAAAATCCATAGAATGCTGCATTGATCTTTGACTTCAGTTTTGATTCCCCACTATTCATGAAAAACGAAACTGTCATTGGGATCATCGGAAAAACACATGGAGTTAAAATAGCAGCTAGTCCGGCCAGGAAAGAAAAGAAAAAAAACCACAAAAGATTACCTGAACCTGGCTGTTGGTTTACTCCTCCTTCGCTTTTTGTGACAACAGGTTTTGTTCCTGAATCAGTGTCAGGAGATGAGTTCAGAATGAAGGAAAAATCAGCTTCGGCAGGTGGGGTACAGGTTTCATCGTTGCACGACATGAATTCAACAAACCCTTTGATTTCTGTTTTTCCAGAGTTTATTAATTTGATCTTTTGAGTTAAAACAGCCTGCCGGGTGAAATATCCCAGCTTCAGGTTAAATATTTTATCGAAGTACTCAACAGGCAGCGGCTCTTTCATTAATTCACCAACAAACCCGAACAAGGTTGAATCGGCGAAATTGATGGATGTTTTTACCGGACCGCCATCGGGCAATTGTGTGTCGTACAAATGCCAGCCTTCTTCAATAGCAGCTTTAAAAACCAGGGTTACTTCGTTTCCGTCCTGTTTCGATTCGAACGTCCATTTTACCGGTTCTATAATTTGAGCAAACAACTGGTATCCGACAAGGAATATTAAGCTGAGAACAAGAGCGGCACGTTTCATTTTCTTATTTTTATAATTTACAAAAAGCAAAAATACACAATGGATTTTATCAATTTATGAAAAGGATCATCGAAAAACTCTAATTGCATATCGAGAGCCTAAATGTTATTAATAAAAAATCCCGTCACTTCAATGCCGGGATTTTTTATCAAGATCAGAATACGATCTCTTCCATACTTTCGTCGAAGAAATGATACTCAGTAATGGAATACGAGCTCATTTCCTGAACCTTAATTCGTTTTAAATACCTGAAAGTCCATTTCCAGCGTAAAGACCAAAAGCCTTTATTCAGAAAGGCCGCCAGATAAGGATGGGCTTTAATAACCACTTTTGACTTATTTAGCTCTTTACAAATGTAATTGACTTTACTTTCCAATTCATCTACCAACAAAATAGTTGGTGTAACAGCTCCGGAACCTTTACAAACCGGGCAAACTTCAGCAGTTTCAACATGTTCCTCAGGTCGGACACGCTGACGTGTAATCTGTAAAAGGCAGAACTTGCTCAATGGTAAAATGTTGTGCTTGGTGCGGTCAACAGCCATCGATTCTTTCATCCGCTCATAAACTTTATGGCGGTTTTCGGCTTGGTGCATGTCTATAAAATCAACTACAATAATACCACCCATATCCCTCAACCTCAGTTGACGGGCAATTTCTTCAGCAGCCGAAAGATTAACTTCAAGAGCATTGGTCTCCTGGTCAATTCCGACTTTCGAACGGTTTCCGCTGTTCACGTCAATAACATGAAAGGCTTCAGTGTGTTCGATAATCAGGTATGCTCCATTTTTGAAGGATACGGTTTTCCCAAATGTTGCTTTTAGTTGTTTATCAATCCCATAATATTCAAAAATCGATTGATTACCCTTGTAGAGTTTCACAATTTTCTTCTTTTCAGGGGCGATAGACCCCAGATATTCGGTTATTTCTTCAGAAACAATAGGATCATTGACAATGATGCTATTGAAGTCGGGATGATAGATATCCCTGAGCAATGCGGTTGTTCTTCCTAATTCTCCAACTATTAGAGCAGGTGCATTTACTTTTCGTAATTTCTGAAATGTTGTTTCGAACTTGGTGACCAGTCGTTTTAATTCCTGATCGAGTTCGGCAACACGTTTTTCTTCGGCAGCAGTTCGGACAATTACACCAAACTTTCTTGGCCTGATGCTCTGAATGAGCTTTTTGAGCCTGTTTTTTTCTTCGGCTGATTCAATTTTTTGCGAAATACTAACTTTTTCGCTGAATGGCATCAATACCATGTTTCGGCCGGCGATAGACAATTCCGAAGTTAAGCGGGGCCCTTTGGTTGAGATGGGTTCTTTAGCCACCTGTACCAAAATGTTTTGCCCGACTTTAAGAATATCTGAGATTTTTCCCTCCTTATCGATGTCAGGTTCTGACTGGATTTTTGAAATGGAGGTGATTCTGTTGTTTTTCGATGTGGCAATTTTCAGGAACTTGTTGAGTGTTGAAAATTGGGGACCCATATCGAGGTAATGCAAAAAAGCATCTTTTTCGTAACCTACGTCAATGAAAGCAGCATTCAGACTTGGCATTATCTTTTTTACGCGTCCAAGATAAATATCTCCAACGGCAAATTTTGCCCCTGTCTTTTCCCTGTTAAGTTCGACTAACCGTTTATCTTCCAATAAAGCAATTACCACTTCCGAAGGAGAGACATCTACAATTAAATCGCTACTCACTACGTTACTTGTTTTTCAAATTAAACTACCAGACTTAAAAACAGATTAAACCTAAAGCGCAAAAGTGCTTTAGGTTTAATCGTAATAAGTACTTTAAAAGCTAATGCTTAATAAAGAAAGACTATTTTTTCTTTTTATGTCTGTTTTTTCTTAGTCTCTTCTTACGCTTGTGCGTAGCCATCTTATGTCTTTTTCTTTTTTTTCCGCTTGGCATAATAAATTATTTTACTTGGTCTTTAACTTGTGCTACGAAAGTTTTAGCGGGTTTGAAAGAAGGGATGAAATGTTCCGGAATAATGATGGTCGTATTCCTTGAAATATTACGAGCAGTCTTTTCAGCTCTTTTCTTTACGATAAAACTTCCGAATCCACGAAGATATACGTTTCTTCCATCGGTCAGGGAATCTTTTACTGTTTCCATGAAAGCTTCTACTGCTTTCTGTACTGTTACTTTTTCAATACCAGTGTTCTTACTTACTTCGTTTACGATATCTGCTTTTGTCATCTCTAAAAATATTTAATTATCAACAATTTATATTACTGAAACAATAGGTGTGCAAAAATAAAAATTATTTAAAAAATAGGAACATTTAAATTAGATTATTTTTACAATTTGAAAAGATTTTAAAGTAGTTAGGCAAAAAATGGACTTTTTTAACTCGAATATACACATTTGGTACTCTTTTTTTAAGCGCGAATTACCCTGGCGAAACACCCGCAATCCATACTTCATCTGGCTTTCAGAGATTATCCTGCAACAAACCCGCATCAATCAGGGATTAGCTTATTATTTGAGATTAACCGAAGAATTTCCGACTCTAAATGACCTTGCTAATGCCCCTGAAGATCAGGTTTTGAAACTTTGGCAAGGTTTGGGGTATTATTCACGTGCCCGCAACCTCTTTTTTACAGCCAAATTCATTCAAAAACATCATCATTGCAAATTTCCTGAAGATTACCATTCCATCCGTTCATTGAAAGGAATTGGCGATTATACTGCTGCGGCTATTGCCTCGATTTCATTTAATCTCGAATACCCGGCTGTTGATGGAAATGTATATCGGGTTCTCAGCCGTTTTTTTGGGATTCCGGAACCAATTGATTCAAATGCTGGGAAGAAAGTGTTTAATGAGTTGGCCAAAGAACTAATCAAAGGTTCAAATCCAGGAATGCACAATCAGGCATTAATGGAATTTGGCGCAATACAGTGTACACCGAAAAACCCTGACTGCCAGCGATGCCCCTTAATCGAAAACTGTTTTGCCTTCGGTTCTGATAAAATTAGTGAATTGCCGGTTAAACGCAACAAGACCAAACAGCGCGACAGATATTTTAATTATCTGGTTTTTGAATACCACAATTACACCTGGCTGCGCCAACGAAAAAAAAATGATATCTGGAAGGGGCTTTTTGAGTTTCCACTGATTGAAACTATTGAAGAAACTGACGCAGATCAAATTGTAACCCACAGCGAATGGCATAAAATAACGGATTGTTCCGGCTCAGCAATCCGAAGCACTAGTAAATGGAAAATACATATCCTTAGCCATCAGAAAATTCATTTCAGATTTATACAACTTGGTTTGTCGGAAGAAACTGGAATATCGAAGGAGTTATTGAGGGTGGATAAGGAAGATATTCTTAACTTTGCTGTACCAAAGTTAGTGGAGACTTTTATCAATGAACTCCTGAGTAAATGAAAACTTGGTGCTGAAAAATTACGTATTCATAATGAATTTCGGCTAATTCGTAAATTTTTGTCACAAAATAAAAAATACAGGCAAAAATTATTTTAAATTTATTACTGTCAAATATTTAAAATCACACACTTATGTCAGTAAACAAAGTAATTTTGGTAGGTAACGTAGGTCGCGATCCTGAAATCAGGCATCTCGACAAAGGTGTTGCAGTTGCAAGGTTCTCACTTGCCACAACAGAGAATTACACCGCAAAAACCGGTGAAAAAGTAAGTAATACCGAATGGCACAACATTGTGGCCTGGCGAGGTTTAGCCGAAGTAGCCGAAAAGTATGTAAAAAAAGGTAGCCAACTTTACATTGAGGGACGCCTGAAGACCAACACTTATGAAAAGGATGGCGTCAAACACTACGCCACCGAAATCAGTGCTGATACCATGCAGTTACTTGGCAAACGCGAAGGTCAATCTGAAATTACAGGTCAACCTCTGGTGAATGCCGAACAAGCTCAGAGTGTGAATGAACCTGATTTTAGTCAACCCGAAGAAGACGATTTGCCATTTTAATAACTTAAACAAGATTTAATTGGAAACTGATCCATTACCTGCGCTTTGCGCAATTTCCCGGAATATTCAAATTCACCCTTTTTCTGCCGGTATTGCAATTAGCCTGGTTGTTATATTAATCCTGATCATTTTTTCTGCTTTACTTTCCGGTTCTGAGGTCGCTTATTTCTCGCTTAGTCCTGCAGAGAAAAATAAGATTAAGGGAAGATCGGCAAAAAAGAATTTTTATATACTTAATAATCTGGAATCTCCCGAGCAATTGTTGGCTACTATTCTGGTAGCCAACAATTTTATTAAAGTAGGGATTGTCATCTTATCAAGTTTCACCTTCAATAATCTGGTTGATTTTTCGAATGAGCCTGTTTGGGGGTTTATCATTCAGGTAATAACTATTTCTTTTTTAATCCTGCTATTTGGCGAAATCATACCCAAAGTATATACTACCCGCCATGCTCTAAAATTTGCATGGTTTATTGCCTTACCTCTTTATTATCTGATCAAAGTCCTTCGGCCGTTGAATTCCATTCTCATCTATTCCACTTCGTTTATTAATAACCGTATCCGTGCTTATAACCAACATATTTCGGTAGATGAATTGTCACAGGCGCTGGAACTTACTTCACAAACTGAGCTGAAAGAGGATAAAGAGATATTAAAAGGGATTGTAAAATTCGGAAATAAAAGTGTCGCCGAAATTATGCGTTCGCGAGTTGATGTGGTTTCTGCTGAATTAAACGACAGCTACTCCAAAATAATGAGCCTGATCACCGAAAACGGCTTTTCCCGCATTCCGGTTTATTCCGAATCGTTCGATCATATTAAAGGAATTCTTTACATCAAAGACCTGTTACCACATGCCCATAAAGGGGCAACTTTTCGCTGGCAGAGCATTATCCGTCCACCGTTTTATGTTCCTGAAACCAAAAAGATTGATGACCTGCTTGAAGAATTCCAGAAAAACAAAGTTCACATGGCCATTGTTGTTGACGAATATGGAGGAACATCGGGGATTGTAACGCTGGAAGATGTGCTGGAGGAAATTGTCGGCGAGATTACTGACGAGTTTGACGAAGAGGAAAAATTTTACACCAAAATCGGAGATAACAAATACATTTTTGATGGCAAAACCATGTTAAATGATTTTTACAAGGTTATAGGTTCAGAAGATTCAGTGTTTGATGATGTAAAAGGAGAAGCCGACACCCTGGCAGGTCTTATTTTAGAATTAAAAGGTGAGATTCCGCTAAAGAGTGATACGATAAACTGTAAAAATTACGTTTTCTCGATTGAAGCTGTTGACAACAGGCGGATTAAGCAAATCAAAGTTGAAATTAAGACCAATGAAGAATGAAAAAATACCTGTACTTCTTCCTCGTACTATTTTTGCTGATCAGCTTTTCGTGCAGAAAGGAATATGTGCCAAAACCACGGGGATTCTTCCGGATCGAATTTCAGAAAAAGTCTTATCACCAACTCTTATCACCCACTTTTCCATATCGGTTTGAAATACCGGATTACGGCCAGATTGTGCCCGATGATGAACGACTGACCGAACCTTTTTGGGTGAACCTGATCGTACCGGCACACAAGGCCGAACTGCATATCAGTTATAAAAAAGTGAACAACAATCTGGCAAAACTTATTGAAGATTCGCGCTCATTGGCATACAAACATTCCATTAAAGCCGATGCCATCAATGAACGGCTTTTCATGAATCCTGAAAAAAAAGTTTACGGAACCATTTACCTGATTGACGGGAATACAGCATCACCACTTCAGTTTTACCTGACCGACAGCACACATCACTTTCTTCGTGGCGCATTGTATATTCGCGAAGTGCCTAATATCGATTCTATTCGTCCGGTAATCGGCTTCCTAACTCCCGATGTTATTCATTTAATCGAAACCACAGAATGGATCCGTTAAATGGCATTATTTAGAATCATACCTACAGATGGCGGCCAGATTGGAGTTTGGCAACTGACTGAAACTTCAATCGGTTTGCTTGCTCATTTTTCTCCTGAAGAGCTTGAAAATTCTGATTTTTGGAGATACAGCTATGAAAAGCGAAAAGTTGAATGGCTGGCAACACGACTTTTACTTCGTCAAATGATTGGCACCAACTTCGAAATTCATTATTCTGAATCAGGCAAACCAATTTTGAACCATTCCACCTTTAAATACTTGTCCATTAGTCATTCGCGTGAATTCGTTACGGTGTACATTCATGTGACTTGTGAGGTGGGCATTGATCTGGAAAGTATTAGCCGAAACTATAATGCAGTTGAAAAAAGATATCTTTCTGAAACTGAATTGAAACAAACCGGTAGAGATCCGATTTTGCAATGTCTTTACTGGTGCGCCAAAGAAGCTATTTTTAAATTGGTGCCTGATGATGGAATTGTATTCAGGGAACATATCCAAATTCTACCTTTTATTCCTGAGCAGGAAAATCAATTTTCAGCGCGGTTTACTTTCGGAAATAATCCGGTGGTTTATTCTCTCCACTTTCAGATTTTCGAAAATCATTGCATGGTTTGGGTTAGTTATTGATCAAATTCACATTTCATTCGTTTAAGTAATATATTTCATTTTTTTAGAACGAAATCGTCAACCATGAAACAATCTGAGCCGCATATACTGGTCATTTTCGGAGCTTCAGGCGACCTGACCAAAAGAAAACTGATACCGGCGCTGTACGAATTGCACGCGCAGCAACTGCTTCCGGAAAAACTGGCCGTGCTTGGCGTTTCGCGGACTGAGCTTACTGATTCCGGGTTTCGTGAGAAGGTGAAAGAGTTTTTGTCAATCGAACCGCAAAATCAGAATGATATAGAATCATTTCTGGAGCATTTGTATTATCAGCCACTTTCAACCTCCGATTCTTCGGAATATCCTGTTCTGAAATCAAGGCTTCAGGAGCTTTGCCGTGAACTGGCAATTCCCGAGAATTTCATTTATTATTTGTCAACTCCGCCCAATCTGTATCAGGTAATTCCGCGAAGTTTGGCAGAAGTTGGTTTGAATGACTCAACGAATGGGTTTAAACGGCTGATCATTGAAAAACCTTTTGGGACAGACCTGGCCAGCGCTAAGTCGCTCAACAAAAATTTGCTCAATTACTTTAACGAAGATCAGCTTTATCGTATCGATCATTATCTGGGGAAAGAAACTGTTCAGAATATGCTGGTAACCCGTTTTTCAAATGGCATTTTTGAACCCATCTGGAACCATAACTTTATTCACCATGTCGAAATAACTTCGGCAGAAACGCTTGGTGTTGAAGACCGTGGCGGATATTACGATCATTCGGGGGCCATGCGCGATATGGTTCAGAACCATTTGATGCAACTCGTCGGGCTGATTGCGATGGAGCCGCCAGTGGTGGTCGAGGCCGATGCCATCCGGAATGAAGTGCTGAAAGTCTTTCAATCGCTGCGTCCAATCGGGCAGGAAAAGGTGGCGCAGCAGATCATCCGTGGACAATACACCGAATCGCATATAGGCAATGAACTTGTTAAGGGTTACCGCGAAGAATCGGGAATTGATCCAAATTCACGTACTGAAACATTTCTGGCCATCAAATTTTACATCGATAATTTTCGCTGGGCGGGAGTACCTTTTTATATCCGGACGGGCAAAAAAATGCCGGCAAGGGTTGCTGAAGTGGTGATTCATTTTAAAACTACTCCGCATCATTTGTTTGGCGACCAGCCAAATTCAGGTGCGCTAAACAACCAGTTGGTACTACGAATTCAGCCCGATGAAGGTATTTTGCTGAAAATTGGGATGAAAATTCCGGGGGCGGGTTTTCGGGTTCAAACCGTAAATCTCGATTTTCATTACAACGAATTGTCGGACGGTTACCTTCCGTCAGCTTATGGACGTCTGTTGCTCGATTGCATGCAGGGTGATGCCACTTTATATGCCCGTGGCGATGCGGTTGAAAAGGCATGGGAATATGTTCAGCCTATTCTCGATGCCTGGCAAAATAACCCGGATATCCCGATTTACAGTTATCCGGCCGGAACCTGGGGCCCTGAAGTAGTTGATCATTTGATGGAAGAGGGCGAGTGGCGCTATCCTTGTAAAAATCTGGCACACGACGGCGAGTATTGTGAATTGTGATAGAACGGCAGTGTTAAGTAAGCTTATACTGCAGAAATTCGGGGCGACGATTTTCCCGATGTTATCAGATTGCTTTTCCTGAATTTAGGTTATTCACCAAAGGTTTTTGAAGTTTATCGGCTTTATGATTAATTTCGATTAGTAAGATTGAGTTTGGAGATGAAGTTTGTGTTTTATGATTGAAGCTGTTTTTATAAGGAATAAAGTATGATTAGAAGCGCATCCTCTTTGCAAATGAGTTTTGTGATTTTATGAATTTGTATATAAAATCCGGTATAACCATAAAAAAAGCAACCAATAATGTAAGCAGAATTAGTAAAATATCGTTATTTAAACTCCGAAAAGCAAAAATAATCACAATGATAAATACATTTGTCAGCATAATAATCATAGTGGTTGTGCGGTGCGAGAGACCTAATTTCAGAAACTTATGATGTATATGGTTCATATCCGGAATAAAAGGAGATTTTCCCTGAAAAATTCGAATTAAAAATAAACGTACCAGATCAAACATAGGAACAGCCAGAATAGCCAGTGATAATATGGGTGAAAGTTTAAACATGACTTCATTACCTCCAATAGTAGATTCATTGTATTTAATGGCACAAACAGAGAGGATTAAACCAAGGGTTAAAGAGCCGGTGTCGCCCATAAGAATCTTATTTTTTTTGCCGAATACATTGAAAATAAAAAATGAAATTAAGCTTCCGGTTGTGGCAAAGCAAAGCACCGCATAATTTACTTCATCGGAAAAGAAAAATAGGAACCCGAAAATTGTTGAAGACAGAATGGCAATTAAAGCAGCTAAGCCGTCAATTCCATCAATCAGATTCAACGCGTTTATTATTCCGACAATGGTTAATAAGCTGATTAATATGCTGAAAGAATAATTAATTTCATTTATTCCCAAAATACCATGAAAATGGGTTAGCCGGATATCTCCAAGTATAACTAATATTAAGGCGCAAAGGATCTGCGCTGCGAATTTTTTACGGGCAGAGATTATCAGGATATCGTCCTTAATCCCAACAAAAAAAAGAATAATCATGCAGATTAAAATATAGCGCCAATCCGGAAAAGAATTTTCAAAGATGCACAACAAGGTGCCAATTGAAATGCCTACAAACAGAGCTATGCCACCTAAATTAGGGATAACCGTTTTGTTGACTTTTCGTTCATTGGGAACATCGTACAAATGCTTTTCAATTGAAATCCTGACAATTATTGGTATAGCATAATAGACAATAACGAGACCGATGAAAAATGCGGCAGAAATTTGAAGAATTGAAATCATCATAATCTTTTGATTAAGGCTCAAAGATAAATTTGATCCCCATGTTAATGCTTTGAAAATCTATTTTAATAATTAATTTATTGAATCATCTTATTTCGATTCGTTTGCCAGTGTTTCAACCGATATGGACACTATACGTTTTTGCAATAATAATGATTCCTGTATTGAAGGAAATTTTCAATTAAAAACTCCTTCACCTCAAAAAGTGCATACATATATATCTAACATTTTATGTGCTTGTTAGTTCAACTAAGATATGCTATTTAAAGGATAGATTATGTGATATAAGCTAAGTTAAAAGTTATAAATTAATGAAGTATGCATTTTCTTTCATGAAAGTACCATCTTGATCAATGAAGTGCCGATTTATTTTTTACTCCGATTCAAAAACTACTCCATCCTTTTCCGCATCTATAAACTCATAATGCAAGGTGCGATGCAAGCCTTCGGATAAAGTAAACGGAGCTTTAAAACCGGAACTGTGTATTGAGGTCAGGCTTGTCTATATAATTAAACAAACGGTAGCCAAGCTTTTGGGTTTCGATGCAATGTTTATAAAATTCCGTGGGTTCTCAATATTTCGGCCAGATCGGCGTGTTTTTTCGAGTATTCGCGAAGTACCCGAATTAGATTTGAACTTTTTACTTCAGCTTCGGTCGATTTATCCAATGCAGGTTGTAAAGCTGTTCTGCGGTCCCAAATCGTATAACCGAGAATAAATAAGATTAAAGCAACAATTACTCCTTGAAGCCAAAAAATATAATCAATCCTCGCATTGACAGCTTCGAATTTTATATCCATTCTAGTTTCAAGAGCTTCAATCCTTGCATTGACAGATTCGAATTTTACATCCATTTTGACCTCAAGTGCACTTATTTTGGCATCGGTAAGAATGGCGCGGTCACGGTCGGCTAAGGTATAAGGCACTACAACCTGCTGCTCCTGTGCCAAAGCCGGAAGGCAATTCAAGGTGAGTAATAACAAACTGATAGATACAAGCGTTTTCATATTTTATTAATTTAGTACGAAAATACAAAAAAATTAGAACACAGATGACACAGATTAAACTAATATTTGTTGGTTTAAGTACCAGTTATACATTTTTTGAATACCGTATTCAATTTCAATTTTGTGATGCCAGCCCAGGGAGTGCAGTTTGCTTACATCGGTTAGTTTGCGCATGGTGCCATCGGGTTTTGAAGTGTTGAACACCAGGCTGCCTTTGAACCCAATGGTCTCTTTTATTAGTTCAGCCAGTGCTTGAATGCTGATTTCTTTTCCTGTGCCAATGTTGATGTGGGTGTTGCGGGTTTCTTTTGTTAGTGCGTCATTGCGAGAGAGCGTAGGGAACGAAGCAATCTTCTCGCGAACAGATTGCTTCACTTCGTTCGCAATGACGTGCTGGAAGTCGATGTTCTCCATGATGAAGACACAGGCGTCGGCCATCTCTTCACTCCAAAGGAATTCGCGCATGGGTGCGCCGGAGCCCCAGATTTCGACAGAATAGCCCCCCTCAATCCCCCCAGACGGGGGGAAGATGCCGTATTTCTGCAATTTCTGCAAAATATCTTCAGGTGCGCTATTGCCATTAATATCTTCAATGGGCCGCCTGTTCAGGTCTTCATGAAGAGCATCCCAGTTATTTTCTTCGAGACATTTTCCGAGATACATTTTCCGGAGCATGGCTGGCAGAACATGGGAGGTTTCGAGGTTGAAATTATCATTAGGGCCGTATAGGTTTGTTGGCATTACCGAAATAAAGTTTGTGCCGTATTGAATATTATAGCTCTCACATAGTTTAATCCCGGCAATTTTTGCAATGGCATAAGGTTCGTTGGTATATTCCAGTGGCGATGTCAATAAGTACCCCTCCTTCATGGGTTGTGGTGCGTCACGAGGATAGATGCATGTACTTCCGAGGAAAAGGAGTTTCTTAACTTTATTCAAATAGGCTGCATGTATTACATTATTTTGAATCATCAGGTTTTCGTAAATGAACTGACCCCGATAAGTATTATTGGCAACAATACCACCTACTTTGGCAGCCGCAAGGATGACATACCCGGGTTTTTCGGCTTCAAAGAATTGATTGACGGCTTTGGTGTCCATCAGATCCAATTCGTTGATGGTTTTTCCGATCAGATTGATATAGCCTTTCGATTGAAGGGTTTTCCAAAGGGCAGAGCCTACAAGGCCAAGATGCCCGGCGACATATATTTTAGAGTTCTTGTTCATATTTTTTGTTTGTCCACAAATTACACGAATAAACACGAATTTATTATCTAATGACACGTTTCCATTCGAGGCTGGTTCCTCCAAAATTGATTAAAAGACCAAGTCTAAAGCCAGTTGCTTTCAGATAATTAAGCACCTGACTGATATGAGTTGGACTTAATTCACTAACTGCTTTTAGTTCAACGATAATTTTACTGTAACAGATAAAATCCGGAATATATTCCTTTTCCAGAATCTTATCCTTATACCTTATTTGTAACGGGTACTCCCTGACCGAAGGAATATTTTGCAGTTCGAATTCATATTCCAATGCTTCCTGATAGACCGCTTCTAAAAATCCGTTTCCCAATTGATTATGAACCTCTATGCAGGCCTTGATAATGGTAAAATTTTCTTCCTTGTAAAGGATTGTCTCATTCATTATAAAATGATTATTCGTGTAAATTCGTGTAATTCGTGGATGAAATTATTCGAAATAATTAAGTGTCCGATACCCCCCCTCGCGCAACCAGGCCTCTTTTTGCATCAGTTTAATGTCCGACTGCATCATCTCCTCAACAAGTCCTTTTAAGTCATACCCGGGTTTCCAGCCTAGTATTGTATTCGCCTTTGTTGGGTCGCCAATCAGCAGATCAACTTCGGTAGGACGGAAGTATATTGGGTCAACTGACACGATTACCCCGTCATTCCGGCGAAGGCCGGAATCTCCTCTTTCAAAGCTAATGCGATTCTTGATTCCCTCCAAATATTGCTCTCCAACTTTTTCACCGAAGAGTTTTTCATCCACTGACATCAGGTAACCTTTTTCGTCAGCTCCTTCGCCTGTGAAACTTATTTCCAGCCCTATTTCGGCGGCAGCTAACTTGATAAAATCGCGTATGGTAGTGGTAATCCCTGTTGCAATCACATAATCATCGGGTTGTTCTTGTTGAAGCATTAGGTACATGGCGCGGATATAGTCTTTCGCATGGCCCCAGTCGCGTTTGCTCGAAAGATTGCCCATAAAGACTTTATCCTGCATACCAAGTGCTATACGGCTTAAAGCACGGGTTACTTTACGGGTTACAAATGTCTCTCCACGGATTGGCGATTCGTGATTAAACAGAATTCCGTTGCTGGCGTGCATTTTATAGGCTTCGCGGTAGTTTACCGTAATCCAGTAAGCGTACATTTTTGCCACAGCATAAGGCGAACGGGGATAAAAAGGAGTTCTTTCGCTTTGGGGAACTTCCTGAACCATACCGTACAACTCCGATGTTGAAGCCTGATATATCCGTGTTTTTTCTGTTAGCCCCAACAAGCGTACTGCTTCCAGAATACGAAGTGTTCCCAGGCCGTCAGCATTGGCTACATATTCGGGAGTTTCGAAACTAACTGCTACATGGCTCATGGCAGCCAGATTATATATTTCATTGGGCTGAACTTCCTGGATGATACGCGTAATATTCATACTGTCGGTAAGGTCGCCGTAATGGAGAATTAGATTCCGGTTGTCAACATGCGGATCCTGGTAAAGGTGATCAATACGATCCGTATTAAAAGAGGATGCACGCCGTTTGATACCGTGTACCAGGTACCCTTTTTTAATCAGGAATTCGGCGAGGTAGGCACCGTCTTGTCCGGTGATGCCGGTGATGAGTGCTATTTTTTGTATCATGGTAATTGTTTTCGAGTTCTTACTGAAAATCAATTGGAGAAATTTTAAAAAAAATCTTTGTAAATAAAGGGAGGATCAGTTTAAAGTTGGTATTTAATTATTCTGCTTGTTCAAAACGATTTAATATTTGTGTACATGCCTGCTCAACTGAAAACTTTTCAATTAATAATTTTCTGGCATTTTCACCAATATTGTTACGAAGCTTTTCTGATTCAATCAATGACAATGCTGCTTCATAGAGTGCTTCATCTTCTCCATTGTCATAAATAAATCCAGCTTCAGCTTTGTTTATAATTTCTTTTAAATCGTTTCCTACATTTACACTACCTAAAATTGGTTTTGAATACTCCATATAACCCAATAGTTTTCCTGGGAAATTGTGTGTTTTATGGCCGGGGTGAAGACTAAATAATCCAATATCAAATTCACTTAGCATGTTAAAATAGGTTTCCTGATCAACCGAAGGCAGATAGGTAATGTTTTTAAGTTGATGCTTTTCTTTCTCCGTGAGAATCAAGTCCACTTCATCGCCTTTGCCTACGAATAAAAAATGAGCGTTGGAATTTTCTTTGAGTTTTATTGCCAGACGAACCAGGTTCATCATGTTTTGAGCGTGACCAATATTGCCTCCATAGAAAAAAACAATTTTATCTTCCAAATTCAATTGTTTGCGAAATGTATCTGTTGATAATGGGTTTGTACCAATTTTAGCCCAGTTATACAGTACTTCAAATTTTTCTGTATTCTTTCTGGTGGCTTTGAAAAATTCCAAATTTGAGGGTGACATAACCCCTATACAATCTGCGTTTTTATAGTTTATATGCTCAAAAAATTTGAAATATATGTAAACAGGTGAGTTCTTTTTCATGAGTTCATTATCAACTGTCCACTGGGGAAATATATCCCGCAAAATCAAATAGGATTTAACACCCCATAATTTTTTCAGTTTACCCACAAGATATCCCCAAAAAATGGAAGGAGAATAATAGATAATAGCATCATGCGGATGCGTTTTAAGATAGTTGTGGGTGGCTCTCCATGCAAAAAAAGAGAGCAAACTTTCGTTGATCGCTCTCTTTATCTTTGAGATGTTTTTAATTTCTCCGGACTTAAAAAAAAGAACCTTGATTCCTTCTATACTTCTTTCTTCAAAGGATGTACTCAGGGAGGGGGAGGGCGTCAGAACTGTTACTTCATGGCCTTGCGTCTCAAATTCCAATGCCATCTCATGCATCATCTTGGCCGCCACTTTAATGCTATGCGGCAAATAGTCGTCAACTATAAGCAATAGTTTCATAAGCTATTTAATCCATACAACTCTATTGATGTAATCCGTATAACTTAAAATAATCCGTATTACTTTATCCGAAACATTTGGCATTGAATAATCAGCTACCGGATTTAGTATTCTTTGGTTGCCACGTTTCTGGTTCTCTATTAAGATTAATCCTTGTATAATTCTTTCCTGATTTAAACCGACCATCATCACTGATGCTTCTTCCATCGCTTCCGGGCGTTCGTGGGCATCCCGAATGTTCAATGCAGGGAAATTCATGATGGATGATTCTTCGGATATGGTTCCGCTATCTGATAAAACTGCAAAAGCATTTTTTTGCAGATGGTTGTAATCGTGAAATCCCAATGGTTTCATCAATTGAATCAGCGGATGAAATGTGATCCCTTTTTCATCGATCTTGTTTCGGGTGCGGGGATGCGTTGAAACAATGATGGGTAATTGGTATTTTTCTGCAATCAGGTTCAGAATAACTACCAACTTATCGAAATTGCCTGAGTTGATGTTTTCTTCCCTGTGGGCCGATACCACAAAATACTTTTCCTTTTGTAATGATAATTTGCTTAAAACATCTGAATTATCAATTTGCAGCATGTTTGCGTTCAAAACCTCAAACATCGGGCTTCCGGTTTTGATAATCCGGTCGGCAGGCAAACCTTCTCTAAGTAGATATTCCCTGGCAATGTCGCTGTAGGTTAAGTTGATGTCCGAAATATGATCTACAATTTTACGGTTTGTTTCTTCCGGAACGCGCTGATCGAAACAGCGGTTTCCTGCTTCCATGTGGAAAATTGGGATATGCCTCTTTTTAGCGGGAATCGCACAAAGACAACTATTAGTATCGCCCAAAACCAGAAATGCATCAGGCTGTTCCGCTTCGAGTACCGGATCGATATTGATGATGATTTGCCCGATTGTGGTTGTCGCATTGCCTACGGCTGCATTCAGAAAATGATCCGGTTTTCGTAATCCGAGATCTTTAAAGAATACTTCGTTTAATTCGTAATCGTAATTTTGACCAGTATGCACGAGAATGTGTTCGATACTTGCAGTTTCATCCAGTCTTTTGATTACTTCCGACAAGCGTATGATCTCCGGGCGTGTGCCCACGACGGTGAGTACTTTAAGTTTCTTCATAATAAATACGAATTACGCGAATTTTAACGAATTACACGAATTAAAAAATCAGTGGTCATCCGTAACATCAGTGTTATCTGTGTACTAATTGTTTATACTTTTTCGAAATAGGTGTCCGGATCATTCGCATCAAAATGCTCGTTGATCCAGAAAATGGTGTATAATTCTTCTTCGCCAATATTGGTGATGTTGTGGGTGTACCAAACGGGCATATCCACAAACGATGGTTCGTTGCCATCCAGATCAAAAGATAATATTATATCCGTCCCAATGCGTCGGAGTTCAATTCTGGCTTTGCCTTTGATTACTGCAAACCTTTCAACCTTATGTGTGTGAAAATGATTTCCTCTGGTTATTCCCGGAATAGTTGTAGAAAAAGAAACCTGACCTCCACTGTTTAGTTTGACTGTTTCAACAAACGAACCTCGATCATCGGTATTCAATTTTAGTTTGAATGGATAGAAAGCGGAGTGGTTGATGTAAGTTAAAAAAGTTGTAAATAAATCCCTTTTTAAAGGTGTGTCTAATGAAGGTATTTCTCCCTTTTCAAAATAATCTGCTTTGAACGATTCCAGGATCTTTAGTAAACTAGAAACATTTAATTCTATAGTATGCTGAATGGTGATTTCTTCGATTACACAATCGTTGGAGTGATTAGCGCTAATAAGCTCAATCCTTTCGATAAAATGATTTACCAATTGTGATACATAAATCAGTTTGACCTCACCATTAATTTCAATTTTGGGTGTTTCGTTGTGGGTTAACTGATGACAAAAGGTAGCTATTACAGAATTATAGTATGGATTTCCGAAAGGTCCAAATACATTGGGAATTATGAAACCGGAAAATTGTGCTGAATTTTTATTGGCCCATTGTTCAAGTAGTTTTCTCCCTTCTTTCTTTGATTTTCCATACAAGTTGTCGCGTTCTTCCTGGGTGCTCGATGAAAACAGGATGTGTGGCGTGGAGCTGGTTGCTTCACAGGCAGCAATTAGCTGTTTAACGAGTCCAATATTGGTTTGAAAAAGTACCTCGGGATCGTTGTGACGATTCATGGCTGCAAGATGAACCACGGCATCACAATTTTGTACAAACGCTTTCAGTTTATCTTCATCCGAAAAGAATGCATCTTCAAAAGGGATTCGTTCAAATCTATCGGGATATAATCCAAGGGTGTTGTATAGATGGGTTCCTACAAAACCTGACTGACCGGTTATTCCTATTCTAATCATATTTTGAAATTACGAATTGCACGAATTTAAACGAATTTAACGAACTAAAAGATCAGTGATCATCTGTAAAATCAGTGTTATCTTTGTTCTAAATGTTATTTGTGTTCCAATATTTCATCCCAGTCCAACCACCAACCAGAAGGAAAATGTTTCTTTTCATTGTCCGAATCTTTGAGGTTCATGTCAGAGAAGATCATAAGCTCCGAGTTGGCTTCTAAAGCTTTTAATCCGTTGGCATATCCTTTGGGAACAGAAATGATTTCACTATTTTCTGCTGAAAGGATATGATATTCCGGAATTAAATCTTTGGAGGGATTCTCAAAGTCATCAATCTTAACCCAGGCAACAACGAAACTACCTGAAATAGGATAGAAGTATTTTTTCTCGAACTGGTGACCCTGCCAGGCACGAACAACGGAGGTGTCAGGATGTTTAATGAAATAGAATCGTTTGATATCATCGAACCGGAAATCATTGACAAATCGCATGGTTCCGCGATCATCCGAGAATATACCTCCTTCAATTATTTTTGGTTTTTCTTTCATAGTAAACGTATTTCACGAATAAAAGCGTATTTCACGAATTTTCAATCTGGGTCCTATTCCCTAGTCTGGGTATTGTTTGATGTCTTCTCCCAGCACATCTCTGCGAATCATTGGCAATTTCATTAAAAGTTCTTTTGTGCCTTCTACATCCAGACGTCGTGTATTATGCGAGTGATAGTCTTCAATCACCGAAACTTTTTCTTCGCCCTCTGTAAAATAACTCGCATAATTGAGATCGCGGTTATCAGCCGGGACACGGTAATAGTTTCCCATGTCTATCGCTTTTGCCATTTCTTCCCGGTTAACCAATGTTTCATACAATTTTTCGCCGTGCCGGGTACCAATTACCCTTACTTTACTCTTGGATTGGTACAACTCTATCAATGCCTGGGCCAAATGAGCAATGGTGGATGCGGGAGATTTTTGTATAAACATATCTCCGTTTTTACCATGCTGGAAAGCATAAATCACCAGGTCAACAGCATCTTCCAGAGTCATCATAAACCGGGTCATATTGGGATCGGTAATGGTAAGGTCTTTACCTGCCTTTATCTGATCAACAAATAGCGGAATCACCGAACCACGTGATGCCATTACATTGCCATAACGAGTACCACAATAGACTGTGCTGGTGTCATCACCCATCGACCGGGCTTTGGCTTGCATTACTTTTTCCATCATGGCTTTTGAGATGCCCATGGCATTGATCGGATATACCGCTTTGTCAGTGCTTAAAACAATCATTCGTTTTACGCCATGCTCCATGGCTGAATCCAATACATTCTGGGTACCCAACACATTGGTGTTAACCGCTTCGATCGGGAAAAACTCGCAGGAAGGCACTTGTTTCAATGCGGCAGCATGAAAGATAAAATCGACGCCACGCATGGCATAATCCACACTGCGTTTGTCGCGTACATTCCCAATGTAAAACTTTACCTTGGGGTTGTTTAAACGATGACGCATATCGTCCTGCTTCTTTTCGTCGCGCGAGAAAATACGGATCTCTTTGATATCGGTGTCTAAAAAGCGATTGAGAACGGCATTGCCGAAAGAGCCGGTGCCGCCTGTGATTAGTAGGGTTTTATTTTTAAACATGGAAATGATATTTTGTTTTACAATTTCTTTCTATTTTAATTGTTAAAGGAAGTGCTGTTGTAATAGTGCAGCCTTTTCATTTGCAGTTGGATAGCTTATCAAAACAGCTCTGTATTTTCCTTTAAACACAAATAAACTACCGGCAGCAACTCCAATAATTCCATGTTGCTGAATTACACCGCCAATATCTTCCAATGTTCCGGCTCCTCCCATCACTGTTATTGGAATACTGATGACTTCCCTGATTTTATTTATAAGATTCATATCATAACCTTTCATTACTCCATCGTGGTCAATAGAATTGATAACAATCTCGCCGGCGCCTAATTTTTGCATTTCAATAGCAAACTGAATCGGATCAATACCCGTTGATTTTGTGCCATTGTGTATATATAATTCGTATTTGCTGCTTAAGGTTTTTTTCTTTACATCTAAAACAACAACAACACTCTGATTGCCTACCCGTTCAGCCATCTCGGATATGATCTTTGGATTTTCGATCGCAACAGAACTAATGGCAATTTTTTCAACACCCAGACTGAAAATTCGCTGAGCTTGCCCGAGGGTTTTAATACCTCCACCATAACAAAACGGCATACGGCATTCTGCTGCAAGGTTTTCTATCATTTTGTAATCAGGCTCTTTCCCTTCGCGTGAAGCATCAATGTCAACTACAATCAGTTCATCGACTTCTTTTTCGTTGAATATTTTTACAGCATTTATAGGGTCACCTACATATTTTGGATCCTTGAATTTGGTTGTTTTCACAAGACCTTTGTTGTGAACCAGCAGGCATGGGATTATACGGGGATAGAGCATTTTTTAGAGGTTAGGAGGTTGAAACGGGTTGAGAAGGTGAGAGGTTAAGAAGTTAAGAGGTTATCAGTCAAGTAGAGCAAAATTCTTCAATAGTTGCACACCATTCGAATGGCTTTTCTCCGGATGAAATTGTATGCCATATATATTGTCTCTGTTCACAGCGCTGGCATAGGTAATACCATATTCTGTGGTAGATATGATATTCTCCTCATTCACACAATCAAAGTAATACGAATGCAGAAAGTAAAAGCGTGATTGATCCGTAAACCCTGATAATAATTGACGGCCATTTACTGGAATAATACTGTTCCATCCCATGTGCGGCATGCGGGTTTTGTATGGGATTAGTGAAGTATCAAATATTTTTACTTTGCCGTCAATCCAGCCCAGACCTTGCAAATTGCCCTCGTCACTTGATTTTGCGAGCATCTGCATTCCAACACATATTCCTACAACCGGAATTTTGTTTTCCAATACTTGTTTCTCCAATTCATCGCGCATGCCCGAAGCATTCAATTGCGACATGGCATAGTCGAAAGCGCCAACACCCGGTAAAATTATTTTCGTGGCACCCTTGATATCCTCTGCTTTGTGGGCAACCTTTGTTTTAATGTTTAAGCGCTCATAAACATTCACAAAGGCCCGAATATTGCCCAGACCATAATCAATTATTGTTATCATTTTTTACGTTTCTTCACTTTTTCAACTCCCAGTATATGCAATGCCTTTGCGCCCAATCTGAACATGGTTTGTTGATTTTTGTAATCCCAATAAAACTTTTTAGGCATGGTGAAATAATGACGGAGTTCTTCTGAGGTAATTCCCAGTTTTGTAGCTATGTAATTAAATTCATCTTCAATCTTGGCCGGATCGTAAGCAGGTTTTTTGAGTTTTTCAATGGCATCTTCACGGGTCATTTGTCCGGTGAGAATCAGGCTTGAGTATTGAACTTTTCGCGTATCATAGCCAAAGCGCTCAGGCAACCAATATCCTTCATAAAACTTAGTAAATCTTGATTCAAAGTGTTTCTGAGGATAAGGCTTCCAGTCGTACTCTTTTTCCAGAAGCGTCAAAGCATCTTCTTTTATAAAGGGCATGAAATTAAGCGGTTTTAAAACATTGACACCTTTAAAATATTTTAGATATATTTTGTGCCTGAAAATGGAACTAAACGGGTAAGTTTCCATCTTGTTGGTTCCAAATTTTTTTCTGATATCGTTGTTATGTACCATATCAGTTCCGTAATAAAACCATTCCATAGGGTATTGAACACACTCTGTTGCGAGATTTCCGCCATTTAAAATGTATTTGATTTTATATTTTTCTGCAAATTGATACAATGTAGCCACAAAAGCATGATCCTGGGGGATATCCAAATGAGGAACTCCTGATTTGAAGAATGCAAGTTGAAAATCTTTCATTTCTTCCCAGTTGATTACTTCGGTATATAAATCAAGCCCAAGTTTATCGATCATGACATTGATGTTGTGCACGGCCAATTCTGAATTCCAGCCTCCATCCACATGAAAAACCAATGGCCGCAAACCAAATTCTTTAACTGCCAGATGCAACATATACGAACTATCAATACCGCCGCTAATACCCAAAAGACAATCAAAGTCTTTTCCCTTACCATCTTTTTTAATGTTATCAATAAACTTCTCAATTTCTAATCTTCCTTTTTTACCGGTATGCCAGTTGGGTTTTACATTGTTTTCAAAATCATGGCAATGGTCACAAACCCCATTTTCATCAAAAGTGATGTTTGGATCGGTGGTATCCATGACACATTTGGTGCAGATTTGATTTTTTTCATTCATCATAAAAATGATAATCAGTTGTTAATTTAATTTACTTAACTATTAGATATAAATGTTCTCTTTAAATTGCTACCTTATGTATAGGGATAAATTCTATTCTTCGTTATGGTATAAAATTATAACTATTATGGCAACAAATCTAATTGAAGTTAAATTGTGAATAGCTTAATATTTTCTTCGATGATCAAAGGATCATGGAGGATTAAAGCTGCTTTTTCACACCTTTCAATACGAAGTTGATTTTTAATTTTTATAGGGGTCAATGCCCAGGTCTCAATTATTTCAACAAATTTTTCCTTTTCCTCAAGATTAATATCCCATCCCAAACCTTTTTCTGATAAACCTTTCCATGGAGTATTATCGCTTATTAGGACTGGCGTACCAACCGACAGAGATTCGGCTATTGAATGACCAAAATTTTCAGCAAATGTTGGCATAAAGAATAATTGATAGTTTGAGAGGGTTTCCTTAACGATTTCGTGTGATAACATGCCCTTGTATTCAACTTTTATGTTTTGAGGCAGTAAGCTGATCATTGTGATACATTTTCTCCAAATATATTCATCCTCAATAGGACCATAAATGTCGTATTGTACTTGTGATTTAACTTTTGACAGCACTTCAAGTGCAAATGGTAAATTCTTATCTTTTGATATGCGGGCAAGAAAGACTATATTCAACAAATTTCCGGTCTCTTTCTGTTCGCAAGTATTATAGTACAGTGGTAATGTTTTGGTTGGAATAATACGTGCTACTTTTATTCTCTCCGGTTCAACCTTTAGCTTTTCTATAATCAATAATCTCTCTTGCTCATTTGTTGCTTGCCAATCCACCCTTTTGTAAAGCCTGCAGATTTTTGCAGCATTCATAAAAATCTTTTTTTTCCATTTTTTGAAATTCAATGCCTCATTATATAGTTCACCTCTTGGAGCTGCGATTAGCTTTTTGTCGCCCATCAAATTCAACTTTTGGGCCAAAACAATAGATATTGAAAATATTGGATCGAAGAGCGAATTTACATAAATGATATCTGGATTTAATGCTCTTATGTGCTTGAAAATTTGGAAAAGACTTGTCTTGTTCTTGCGGATATAACAAACCTGACAGTTATCCAATTTCACCCAATTATTGGTAACTATTTCCGGGTACGGTATGGTTTCTCCCAAATCCCTATCAAATGTTAAGATGTAAAAGTCAAAATAATCCGAAAGATTAGTGGTGATGTTCATAATTGAAGTCAAAGGTCCTCCAATCTTGGTGCCTGGAAGATAATGAGATATTAAAATAAGTATTTTTTTTTTCAAGGGAAATTATTTTTTTATTAAGTTATCTTTTGAAGTAACTCTGATTTTAACTGGCCATCTTTTGGGGAAGCTTACAGGATAGGGATTTTAAGAAATATAACTTTGAAATGTATTAAAAAGGTTTTTTTCAAAAGAATTTTTAAACTCAGGTATTTCTTTATTTTCAATGTATATATTTTTGAATGATTTCAATATTAGAAGCACATTAGATACGGTTTGATATGAAGTTGGATCAACTTTATAGTATGCTGAATTTGTTTTATTTGAAATGGCTTCAATTATAATATGCATAGCTTCAGAAACATAAAGCAACTCCATTTCTCTGTCTATTTCAATTTTTGGAGTATCGTTGTGTATAATTTGATGACAAAATGTAGCAATAAATGATGCATAATATGGTTTACAAAACGGGCCAAAAATATTGGGGAAAATAAAACCTGTAAAAAGGCAACCATTGTTTTTACTCCATTTTGCCAGTAATTCTCTTCCCTCCTTCTTAGATCTGGCATAGGGAAAATCCATATCTTCTTGTACAGATGAAGAATACAATATATGTGCCTTACTATTTACTTTTTCTAAAGCACAGATTAGCTTTTTAACAAGATCCATATTTGTAGTATAAACAACATTGGGATCTGGTGCGCGACTCATAGCAGCAAAATGAACCACAACATCACATAAAGAGGCGAAGTGAACTAATTTGGTTTCATCATTAAAATAATCATCATAGAACGGCACAAGTTCATACTTATCCTTGTAAAGATTGATCGTATTATATAAGTTTTGACCCAGAAAACCTGCCTGACCTGTAATTCCAACTTTAATCATATATCTGTTTTTATTATAATTTTGAGTTTCACGCAAAGAGTTTTAATAATTGACATTACTATATCAAATATCTTTAAGATATAGAATTGAAAGAAATGAATTGGCAGCTAGTTCAGAAGTTATCCTGTTTGCAAGAAAGCGGCTTCGTTTTGAAAATAACTCTAGCTCAACTGTTGATAGCTGAGTAATTTTGAGCAGAGCTTGATGAAGTGAATCCTTGTTGCCACTGCGAAATAAATAGCCATTATAAGCACTTATTAAGAATTCAGTTGAAGCACCGCAAGCAGAACTAAGAACCAAAGGATATCCAAGCATAGCCATTTCATGTATTGGAAGTCCCCATTGATCCTTGCGACTCGGAATACATGCAACTCCACCTTTCTGAAGTTCAGCCTGTAATTCCTCAATCTGCATGTAAGGTTTTATTTCGATGTATTTTGATTTATGTTGATTAATCTGCTCACGAAGGCCTCCATCTCCAATTAAAACCAATGGCCATTCTTTCTTGATGTCCTCATGAAGTGATTCATATGCAGAGAAAAGAATATCCAATCCTTTCACAGGAACAAATCTGCCGACAAATATAAACCGCTTCAATGTATCAGCTGTATTGTTAAAAGCGTCAGAGTCAGCAGAATAAATATTCGAAACGATCCGTTCTGGTCCATATCCAAACCGTTGGGCGTAATGATACTGTGGCTTTCCTGCAACCCACATAAAGTCATAAAGCTTTCGGTAAAATAATGAAAAATATACTATACCTAATCTTTGTCGAAGAGTACCATGCCATTGATCATCAATGCCACAAACTGTTATCGATTTATATTTTTTTCTACGGTATTTTTTTAGCGTACTTACATATCCTTTATCCTGCCAGCCAGATATATAAAGAATATCGGGACTTGTTTTTGTCAAATGGTTAAATAGTCTATCATTCGTCATTGAAGATCGTGGTATAAAATTTACTCCAGGTAAATCTTCAACTTCATATTTATTGCTGTTTATATCATTTTTGTTCCAGTAAACTATGTCTATATCAGTAGCATAATTACTTTTTTTTATTTCCTTAAGCATTCCAGTGAAGTAATGGCCTATCGTACTATAAAAAAAGACTATCTTAATTTTTTCTTTCATTTTTCTGTTTTTCCTGATTGGAATTCTTAGTAAGGTTTAATATGAAGAACAGCATCAAAATTGGTTTGTATAAGATAATAATTTTAGCTTATATCGATTATTTTAATTCCTTTTATATTTTTCATTTGAAGATAAATAGCTTCATATTCTTTTTGAGAGTTCAATAGCAAATTTTTATTAAATTTCATGACCACTAAATTTGGAATATTTACAAATCTTTGGGCTATATTCTGGATAACCGCGGTAGTATATAAAGAGCAAATTGTTGAAGGACAAGTGATAAGTCCTGAAAAGTAGTTTTCAAAGGGTTCATTTGTTTTCCATATGGTATAACCTATTGCTTCTATGTCTTTTAGGATCGAATCTTCTTCTTTTCTGTGTGGAAAGTAGAATACTTTCTTTTGTTTGAATACTTTCTTTATCGAAGTTAATAATTTCATGTAGTTTTCATATACCATTAGTTTTGTTTCGATTAGATTGGTACCTAAAAAAATAACTTCGTCATTAATTAAATGGGTTAGCGGATTATTGTGCTTTTCAATTGTATATTTTTCTGCTCTTTCTGAATTCTCAACGATGAAATCATGTTCAGTGAAATAAATAAATTTGGTATTAAATTTTAAATATTTCAAATACAAAACTGATTTAACTAAAAGTATTAATATGTAAATATACCTTTTTGGTGATTTGTAGAAAAAGTAGTTTGTAAAATGACCGAGTCCATCATCCATTAAATAGAACTTGTCAATTTTTATTAATGATTTTACAAGTAATCCAGTTTCGTATGAAACCGTTGAGAATAGAATAAACTGGTTATCTTCTTTTTTTAATTTTTTGATAAAAGAAATAAATTCTCTGTGTTTGGAACGATCTAATATTAGATCTTTAAAAACCCAATTTTCAAAAACTTTAGCAACGGATAAATGCTGATATTTTTCAAGTTTTTTCGAAATATCTTCTTTTGGGTTCTTTATAAATAAAAGTATGGTATCTTCAGGTGGAATCTTAAAATGTACAATAGCAGAATTTACTTGTACAAGATGATGCTGTGTGCCAACTAAGAATATATATTTCATGCGAATTAAGGGTTAAAAATAAGTGAAATGTAAGCTGCGGCCAATCGGCCAAAGACATAAACCATAAGCCCTTTAGTCGACCTTACTTTTGACGCTCTTTGAATATCTGTTTTTTCAATTAGCCAATTGAATAACGATTCGATAGGTTGTCTGATCCTTGAAACAGCAGTAGAGAACAGGTCATTTGCGGCTTTATCCCTTTGCTTTAGCGCTTCATCCTGACCTTTGACCGCCTTAACTGGGGTTAACATCAATGAGTTTTGGCTGTTTTCAGCATCCTGAAAATATTGGGAGTCATTATATATTTTATCACCGAAGAAAGTACGGTTTTCAATTTCGCCCCAAGCCTGTTTAAAAAGGTTAAGATCGCTTTCTGAAGCAGGTGTCAGTTGAAATTGTTCAGGAAAAGGCAAATGATGTGGGCGATGAAAAGCTAGTGCGTGTAGTTTTAACCCATAATAATAGATGCCCTTAGTGGAACAATACCCTTTGTCTGTGATTTCTCTGGCCACTTTGCCCGAGCGTTTGCCTGAGCAGGTGATAATTGGCATCGAATCCAGCAAACTTTTGTCTTCAACACAATCAGAGGGTACGAACATACTTATTATATTAGCAGACAGTAACTTAAAGGCTTCACCCAAACGGTTGAGCCTCATGTTGAAAGCTTCGTAAGAAGGCAGCAACGGGAACCACGAACGGAGGTGGTCACAGGCATATTCATAGATTTGTTTAACTTTAAAACGTTGTTCGATATGCATAGCGTAAAGATATATAGTCATAACTTCCTCGTCAGTAAATTCAGGTTTTGAATTGTTACTGAACCGCTGGCAGGAATACATCAAGTCGTATTTATATATATCACTGATATATAGATACATAGCAATTAATTTAAGTTCTTTTACCTTAGGAATCATACGATAAGACATAGTTTGGTTACTTGCCTTAAAGTACTGATTTCTAAGGTTATAATAAAATATATTGCATATAAGTTATTGACAATCAGTCAATTAAATTGTTAATAACATATTGCTTTCAACCCTTAATTCGCATATTTCATATGAGCTTATAAGTATTTACGGTACTGATGGCTGAATCTAATGGAATTGTCCCTTCTCCTTTAGCGTATAATAATGATTTTTATCCCTATATTTAAAAACCTTTGCAGGGTTCCCTCCAGCAATCGCGCATTCAGGAATTGAGTTAACAACTACAGCGCCCGCTTGTATTATTGCACCCTCGCCAATCGAAACTCCTCCAAGTACTATTACCCTGGTACCAAACCAAACATTATCTCCTATCACAACTTTCTTGTCGATATACGTGTCATCGTATGGAATTTCCTTTCCATTATCATAGTTATGATTTCCGGTAAGAATAATACAATTATCGCCGGAATGGAAATTATCTCCAATTATTACTTCACCACTGCCAGTGATAATCATTCCATTAAAATTTGGATTACGATTAAGTATTGTTTGTCTGGATAATTTGGTTCTGCCACCAACAAAAATTTCATTTTTATGAGATTTAACGTATTGTAAAACGATGTACCCCCGAACTTTCTTAGTTATAAACCTTGGAAGTTTCATTAATAGCGTGTATAATTTGAAAAGGTAACGCATAACCATTCTTTTTTTTGTTTATGATTTTATATAATTCTTATTTATTTTTGTTCAATAAAAATACGCCGGACGATTTAAGTTATAAAGCCTAAGTTATTTAAAAGAGAACCAGGGCATTGGATATGCTTTTTTTGAAAAAATAAAAAATAGAACTGAAAGTGAAACCCAACTGGCTAAATACGAATACCCAGCTCCCCAAATTCCATATTTGGGTATTAAGTAAAGATTTAGACCTACGTTAATTAGAGCGACAAATATACCTATTAACGCATTGTATTTTGTTTTTCCAGCATAGAAGGTGTATGGTGAAACGATTAGATAAATTCCTTGAAATGCTAATCCCATAATAATTGGGTATGCTACACTTATGTAAGGGAAAAAACTCTCAATAAGAATAAATTTAGCTATAAACGGATATAGTAAGCAAAAGATAATTCCACCAAGAAGCACTATGGCCATCAGATAGTAACTCGTTTTAACTATAAATTTATTAGTCCTTTGGTCATTTTTTTTTAAATTCTCAAAAAGCCATGGCATCCATGCAACGTTAAATGAACCAACTATAACACTCATTACAGCAGCGACTTGACTAATTGCTGCATAGTGACCAAGTTCTTTTGAACCAAGAAAATAATTGATTAAAAATCTATCTGACATCACAAAAATAAAAGCGGATAAAGAGTAAATAACTGTTGGAAGGGATAATCTTAATGCTTTTTTAATCACCGACAAATCAATGCCAAAGTTAAATTCATGTTTGGTTCTTAAATATATAATGGATATCGCGAATACAAAAATAGCATAAATAGATTTTGCATAAATAAGCATTTTATAACTTGGATGGATAAAAACAAATAACAAAAGTAATACCAATAGAAGACTACTTTGACTTAAATAATATTTGCCGTAAGCTATTGGTTTACGTTTTAATCTTATAAGTGAAGAGGTATATACTAACGAACTACTAAAACATGCCGTGAATATCGCAAATAAAATAATGTTTGATTCTAATCCGGAGGATGTTATCAGCTTATCAGGAATCATTAAGAAAATTAGACCAAAAAGTATAAATAGAAATGGCAGTGAAAATATAATAGATGAATTATATTTTGGTAAATAAATGTCATCATCATAGAATTGTTTTGAGATACTGCTATAAATATTTAATGTCACAATAGGTACTAAAAGAGACTCCGCTGTTAAAAAAAGTGAATAAATTCCAAATTCTTCAACAGAAATCAGACGTATTATCACTGGTAAAAGCACAAAAGGGACAACTCTGTCCAGAACATTTATAAATGTATAAAGACCACCTTCTTTAATTAGAACTAAATAATCTGTTGGAATTAGTTTATAGAATTTTTGTAACATTCTGCTTATTGTGATTGGGTGTAATGAATACATCCTAAATTAGTATTGAAAATTTAATAGGTAGTGTTGATAGTGTAAGTTGAACTTTTTAATTGAGTACGAACTGCCCGGAATAAATATTTCTATTGCTGAGTATTCGGAGCTACTATCGCGGAATTTGAGTTAGCATAAACAGGCAATCCTATTTGTGGTTCTTTTTTAATAAATAACATCAGATAAATACTAAAATCCCAAAAATTAGGGAAATAGAAACCTTCAAACATTCCATATATAATAAACGGGATAAAATAAATAAAAGGAATTTTATATTTATCTTTCAGAATAAATCGCAATATAATTATTACTATAAATATAAAAACAGTAAAAAAAGTGTAATAATTCCAAATACTTAAAAACTGATTTTGTACAGAAGAAAATTTGGAGGCAGTAAATGTAGTCTTCCCGTACCCCCAAAAAAAAGAAGAAACGTCTAATCTGGTGAAAAATTCCTTAGCCTGCAAACCGCGGGCATCGTTTAAATAATCAGACTCTTTTGATATACCTCCTATGATATCAGAATACGCAATAATAAAACTCAAGTTAATTATGATGAATATCATAAAGGATATTGCAGTCACCCAAAAAAACTTTCTATAAGTACTGAAAAGTTTAATCAATAAGTATATAATTGAAATTATTATTCCAGCTCGACTTTGTTGTATCAAAATTAATAAGACATTAATTGCAGCATAGATTGTAATTATTTTATCATTTTTATTTTCATATTTGATTTTAGATATTATATCGTAGGCAAATAGATTAATTATTAATACACATGGAATCAGATTTGATGAGGTATTCAGAAAATACAATCCATCAGTTTCATCATCTATTCTTAAGAAAAAAGAACTTAGCTTTGAATAGTAAACTATAATAAAATAAATATAATTCGATACAATTAAAATGTTAAATACCTTAAATTCCAATTTATTTTTATGAGTAAATACATATCCTAAGTATGCAATAAGTGGGGCCAGTAAATTAAAATAACTAAAATAACCATTAATGATTTGATTAATGACACCAAAAAAAACAAACATTAACGTAAAAAATAAAACGTTTCTGTATTCTTTATTGAATAAATATTTATTCATAAACAATCCAAGAAAAATATAACAACCTATTAGCATGTAATATACTAAATATACGTTTCTTAAACTTATATCAGACGTAACTAAGTACGGCAAAATGAATAAAGTTATAAGAACTAAAGAATTTAATACACTTTTTCTTACAGATTTAAATTTCATTTTCTAACCGTTAGTTCAATTATCGCAATAATTATTTTGAGGATATGCAACAAGGAGGTCAATATTTGTTTCATTAATTAATTCCGATACCCAGCAATTTGTTCATAAAATTCAAAGTTTGCCTGATGCTCTTCGATTGTACAAACCAGATCAGAACTTGATCCTTTCAAAAAAGCATCAACTTGTAAATAAAGACCTGGTTTGAAATCTATATCTATATCATAAGATTCATTCAATTCTTCAATTTTTACTGATCCTATGTCTTGAATAGATAAGCGTTCCATCGGTTTGAAATAAATCCGATGCAATGAAGTTAGAATTTCAATTGCCCAACGACCAGGCGCCCCCCAATTTGAATGATATGTAAAAGGAATATCATTAATAGAAATTCCACTTCCACAAAATATAGATCCAGTAGGATGCCATTTCACGGCATTTCCACGAATAATTGCATTTATTTCTTTTGGCCTTCCTAATAAATGGAAGATAGTATCAATAACATGAGAGGAGTTCGCTATTATAAATTTACTTAATACCAACGGTGGAAATTTATCCTGATCAATTGTATGTATCCATTCTGTAAACTCAAAATGAGCTGATAATATACCGCCATCTTTTTCAATGATTTTTTTCGCATGTTTAATTGATTGATAAAAACGCCTGTTATATCCAACAAGTAACCTTACATTATTCTTAGTAGACAGTGTTTGTAAATCATTAATTTCAGCTTGAGTTAGTCCAGCTGGTTTCTCTGTTAATATATTCTTTACTCCATTTTCCATAAATGCTTTTGCTGCTTCATAACCGGTTTCGACAGATGTTGCAATAATCACATTTTCAAAAGGGGTATTAGTTTTGAGATAATTTTGATAACCACCTTCATAACAAATGATATTAGGGTAAGCTTTCTTGAAAATATTTAATTTTTCAATTCTATTACCAATTACCTCAAATTCTATATGCTGTGCTTGAAGTACTTTTGCATATTCTAATGTCATGTACCCACATCCTACAATCAAGACTTTATTCATATTATTATATTATGTTATTGGAAGTGTTTCTGTTATTTTATTCAATGATTTATTATAAAATTCTAATATAGAACTAATGTAGGGTATATGTATTTGTGCAGATTCATCAAATGAAGTCAAGTTACAATTTCCATTTGTTAGAATTTCTTCTACAATGTCTCCAGTAAGTTGGCTCTGAAACAGAACCCTTAGCTGTCTATTTTCCCATCTCCAATCATTTTTAGATAGAGCCATTCTTATTTCGCCGCTTGTTTCATCTATAATAAAAATAGAATTTTCACCAGTAATTGTTATTACATGTGGCGCATTGGATCCATCACGAGCATTAATAATAATATCACTTCCATTGCTTTGTTTTCCTTGTAAAATACCAGTAAATTCAATAAAACCAGCTCTTTTACTCATTTGAGAATCATTGTCAAGACAAGATGAATCAAAAGTGAAATTGTTATTGTCATTTAAGAATGCCAACAAATCTACAAAATGAATTCCGTTGCAGGCTAATCCCCAATTACCTCCAGTTAAAAGAAATGTTAACTTTTCATTTGGCACAATATTTTTTTTAATTTCAATATAATCGGGGAATACTCTTCTTGGGCAATTTACCCAAGCTTTTATTTTGTTTTCGTGAAGAATATCTTGAACAAATTTATAGTCCCTAATTTTTTGAAACAGTATTTTTTCAAAAATGATTGTTTTGATATTCTTCTTTGCTACTAATTCCTGAGTAACAAGTGCTCTTATATTCGAATTAGTCGCAATAATGCATAAATCAATACTTTCATTCAACTCATCAATTGAATTTAAAAATCTAATTGACTTTATGAATTCATTATTTTCAACTTGCTCAAATCTCTCTTTTGCTATTGCTAATGACCCTATACTTGGATCAACTACATCAATATTAGTTGCTATATTAATTTTTTTTAACCCTTGTAAGTGCCGACTTCCTAACTGACCAGCACCAATTAATGCAATATTATACGTCATGTTTTTTGTATTTATAATGTAAAACCATCATCAACAATAACATTCTGACCATTTACAAAAGATGAAAGGTCTGATAGCAAATAAACAAGAGTTCCACTAATATCTGATTTATCAAGCATGCCTTTGTTCAAACTGTGTGACTTGTACCCTTCTATAAAAAGTGCAGGTTGATTATCGAAAAGTCCTCCAAGGCTGATTGAATTCACCCGAATATTTTTTCCTTTGTAATACTTGGCCATGTATTTGGTTAGATGAATTAAAGCTGACTTTATGGCTGCATATTCAACCGGCATTGTCATTGGAGTATTCTCATAAATTTCGAAACGGGGAGCTATTACCCCATAAATGGAAGAAATATTTACAATGTTGCCAAATCCTTGTTGAGAAAAGTAGGTTAAGAATTGTTGCGAAGTGAGAAAGTAGCCTCCCAGATTGAGGTTTAAATTTTCACAAAAATCTTCATAAGTAACATCTTCAAACTTTCGTCCATAGTATTTATTACGAGGATATGCGTTGTTGACCAATGCGTCAATCTTACCGTATTTTTGATTTAATTTTTTTATCAGACTGAGGATTGAATCTTTATTGTTGATATCCAACGATTGAAACTTGACTGTAGCTGAGGGGATTAACTTCTGTAGATTTTCTGTCACTTCTATTCCTTTTCCTTGATTGAAATCGGCAATGATGGCTATTCCGTTATTTTCCATTACCGTTTTAGCGAATTCTTGTCCCAGTAACCCGGCTCCACCAGTAATTACAATTACTTTATTCTTAAGCATGTGAGTTTAAAGAATTGATTTATAAAATTCAGTTTTACGGTCTTGTTTTAAAGGGAATGATTCCCTTGCGGAGATAACATCATCAAGATTAAGATCGTAAATGTCCATATCATTGTTTGAATGTATGGGTTCCATTTTTTCTCCTGTTGGATAAAAAACACAAGAACTTTTAATATACTTGTAGTCATTGCCATCAGTACCAATGCGGTTTACTCCAATTATAAATAACTGATTCTCGATTGCTCTGGCTTCTAATAAGGCGTTCCAATGTTTAATTCGTCTTTCTGGCCAATTTGCTATAGTCAGAATGATATTACTGTTTTTGGATAAAGCTTGGAAGATTTCAGGAAACCGCAAGTCGTAGCATATCGTCAAGCCGATGGTGGCATCAGCAATCTGACAGGTAACTAATTCATCCCCACCGAAATAATAGTTGTTTTCTCCAGAAAATGAAAAAGGATGAATTTTGGCATACCCAGAAAGCACTTTACCTTTATGATCTATAATAATCAGGTTATTGTTGGCTTTTTCCTCTTTTTCAAATACTACTCCAAAAGCTATTGAAAGCTTATTTTGCCTGGCCTGTTGGCTAAAGAATTCAATGGTGGGTGATTGATTTGGATTTTCTTTAATCAACTTGGTATTCATTGAGAATCCGGTTAATGTCATTTCAGGAAAGATGATTAACACACAATTGAATTTTGAAGCTTGTTCGATATAATCCTGACATTTTAGCTGATTCGCTTTTTTATCTTCCCAGACCTGATCCAAAGAGACTAAGGCAATCTTCATGATATTTTAGTTAAATGTTCGGAATACGGGTTTAATGGCAGGACCTACAAGGTATTTATCAACTCCATCTACCAATGCTTTTGCATAAACCTGTAAGGCATTTTTCACCGCATTCATTGTGAAGTTCAATTCCTCCTCCTGATGCGCATAAGAGATGGCAATCCAGGGAATCAGAACACCATTCTTAATCATTTCCTGAGAAAATAGCGTACGGAAAGCCAAAGATGTATTTCCTGTCCGATCTTTTGTTATGTAGTTTGGAGAACAGGGAATACCAGTAGCTTCAAAATACTCATGTATCCCAAGTTCTTTTGCTAGACTGTTCATCCCGGTAATTAATTTTTCGCCATACGACCATAAATGTTCAACCACCCGGTTCTCCTTATAGAATTCTACTGTTTTCACAAATGCTCCCAAGCCACACATTTCTGCACCATGCGTGGTAGAGGTTAAGAAAACGCGTTCTGCTCCTTCTTCCTTAATACCCCCAATTTTCATAAACTCTTTTTTTCCAGCCAGAGCACAGACAGAAAAACCATTTGCCATGCCTTTTCCAAAGGTGCAAAGATCTGGTTCAACGTTGTAATAAACCTGGGCTCCTTGCAGATGCCAACGAAAACCGGTGATCATTTCATCGAGAATAAAAAGTGCATTGTTCTTATGGCATATTTCTTTTACGGCATTTAAAAATCCATCTTGTGGATGACCTGATGCTGCCGGTTCGAGGATTACTCCGGCGATTTGATTAGGGTATTGATCGAATAATACAGCCAGCGAATCAATATCGTTATAATGAAAATTCAATGTGAGTTTATAAAATTCTTCAGGAATTCCTTTTTTTAGAGGAGTATCCCCAATAAACCAATCGTCGAATGAAAAGAATGGATGTTCAACGCAGCGAACAATATACTTTCTCCCGGTGTAAGCCCTTGCTATTTTTACTGCGGCAGTAGTTACGTTTGATCCATTTTTAGCAAACTTGACCATATCGACTGATGGAATAAGGTCGACAAGCAATTCTGCAGCCTGAAGTTCTATTAATGAAGCCCTCGTTAAGTTATTCCCGTTCCAGATTTCCTGTATAGCAGCATCAGCAACATCCTTTTGCCCATACCCCAATGTAACGGCCCTGAGAGCCATTCCATAGTCCAGAAATTTATCCCCTTCCGGAGTATAAATGTATGCACCTTCACCTCGTTTAAAGATTTGTGGTGCATTACTTGGATACTGATCATCACCCCGGCTGTAAGTATGAGCACCACCCGGGATTACTTTGTTTAATCGTTCACTGTAGTTCATCTTAAAATCCTCCATCTGATTGTTCAATTTTATTTAGAATTTCCAATACTTTTATATCATCATCAATTGAATTCGGGTATGAAGAAGGTGATTTGATGCCATTGATAAAGCTTTTTACCTCTTCTATATACATTCCTTCCCCAATATTTTTATTGTATCCGGTTGCTGCCGAAACTTCCGGTTGATTGTATTTAATCCACCTGTTTGATTCCACTTCGTAAAGATTAAAGCAGGCTTCGTCCCATCGCCATTGAATCTGCCCTAATTCCAGATTAATTATAAGAGAACGTGTAGCATAGCGGGCAGCAACATCAACTACAATGCTACCTACCATGCCTTTATATTTTAAAACAAAAGCGTAGCTGTCTTCAATATTGGGGCCAAAATCAATTGTTTTTTCGAACAAGCCTTTGGCTTCAATCGGCCAGCCGATCGTATCCACAATCCAGCTTAATTCAAAAGGCACAATTTCCCGTCCACCACCAGTGACCCTGTTCGAAACGTAAAAGTCGTTTACATTTTCCCATGGATGCCAATCAGGTAGGTATTGGCCTGAATGATAGGAGAAGTTGGTCACTTTACCATATTTCCCTCCTTTTATGATTGAGGTGATATCCTTAATCATTGGATGGAAACGTAAAGTGCATGAAGGCGCAAGAAATGTTTTATTTCTGTTATACGATCTGATCTCTTTTACATCTTCCAGAATTACGCTCGCTTCAATAAATGCTGGCTTCCCATAATCAATAGCATTTTTTGCATAAGGTGTATGTTGATCAGGAGGAGTAGAAATAATGAAAGCATCAAAACCGGCTAATAAAACCGAATTAAGTGAATCTGTTGTTTCAATGCCATATTTTTCATGCGCCTCATTTCGTCTGTCCTCGCGGAAATCAAACCCAACAATGTCTGAATAACCAAGAGCCTGAAGACATCTGACCCGTCTCTTACCCATGGAGCCTAGTCCTATAACAAGAAATTTCATAGTTGTTCCTCCTTTAAGTTCTTTAAAATAGCTTCTATTGCCATAAAATCGTAGATATCATCTACCTCGTAGTTTTGCCATCTTTCGATATAATAAGGCAAAACATTGCTGGTATAAAATGCTCTTTCTTTTTTGAATACATCCGTCTTAATCATATAAATAACGCCATAAGGAAAATAGGCTTTATCAGTCTGTTGTCTTTGAGATATTTTTTTTACATGATCAATGTATGGTGTGATTTTCCCTTTTTCATTGATCTTTTTTACAATCATCGGGTGTTCCATGTGAACTTCCCCAAGGCTTATAATTCCATCGGCATTTTCATTTTCTATTGCCATCTTAATTGCAGTATCAATATCCTTTTTCTTTCGAAGGGGGGATGTTGGTTCCAATAATACAATATAGTCAAAGAAAATATTTCTATTTTCGAAGTGGGATAAAACATGTTCGACTACATCCATTGAAGAAGAAGTGTCATTAGCTAATTCGGCAGGTCTTAAAAATGGAACAATAACGCCAAACTCTTTAGCTGTATTTGCTATTTTTTCGCTATCTGTGGTAACAAAAATTTCATCAATGTACTTACAATCCTTAGTCTGTTCAATGGTCCAGCCAATCAATGGTTTGCCACACAATGGCTTTATGTTTTTTCCCGGGAGTCCTTTGCTTCCGCCCCGGGAAGGAATTATTGCCAATATTCGCTTATTTCTATACATTTTTCAGATGTTTTATAATTTCTTTCGCCTTGTTGTAATCATCGTGTTTACCAATGTCGATCCAATATCCGGTAATGGGACTGTGAATCAACTTTCCGTTAGTAGCCATAATATTTTCCATTAAGTCGGTGGCATTAAAAAAAGAATTTTTGGGTATCAAGGCTAGGCGTTCTTTTTTAATCAGGTAAATACCCGCATTGGCATAATAGGTATTTTTTGGTTTTTCTTTAAAACTGGTAATGCAGTTTTCGTTAAGTTCCATGATGGCATACGGAATATCGACAGAATAAGGTATGGAGGCAACAGCCATATCTGCATTTTCTTTTTCAAAGGCCAGATAAAAGTCTTCGAAATCGATGTTAGTAAATACATCTGAATTTAATAAAAGAATAGCTTTGTGATCAAACTGCCCGATTTGTGCTGCACAACCAATTGTTCCAAGAGGTTCGTCTTCTTTAATGTAATTAATAGAAATCCCTTTAGGTGAACCATCGCCAAAATGGTTGATAATCTGATCGGCAAGATAGCGTACAGATATGGTAATTGTTTCGATTCCAAAAGAAATCAGACGATCGATGTTGTGTTCGATAATCGGTTTGCCTCCTAATAGGAGCATTGGTTTGGGTGTTTGGTCGGTTAATGGCCTTAAGCGTTCACCTCGTCCTCCAGCCATAATCAATGCATGTAATGGTAGTATTGATTTTAACTTTGAAAGGTCATAAACCTTTTCAATCTGACCAGCCTGATTCAATTTAGGGAAAACCATTTTTCCCTCTTTTTTCAATCGTCGAATAGTCGAAACATCTATATCTCCATTGATGAAACTGAAGTTGGTATATGCGAACAGCTTAATAGGACTATCTAGATTTAATCCTTTGAGAAAACCGCGACGGATATCACCATCGGTTACAGTGCCAACTAAGCGTCCATTATCGTCAAGTACAAATAGTGTTTGATTTGATTTTTCGGAATCTAGTTTCCTAAGGGCTTCCAAACAATCTGCTTCCTGGTTTATCGTAAATTCTGAGAAATTCTTCATAAAAGTCTTTTAAGAATCGAACAAATAATTATTGCAGCGTTTCCTTTGTAATAAATATTTTTACCTGAATAAACAGGTTTATTTTCAATTTCTGCCACAGATTGCACAATCATAGATTTATTGAAGGGCACATTGAAACAATTCAAACTTTGTTTTCTTCCCTTCTGCCGATTACCCAGATTAACGACCCATTTGCCGAATGATGCTGCTTCAATAATACCACTGGAGGTATTTCCTAACATGAAAGAACAAAACTTCATGGCGGTGAAATAAGCTTGAGATCCCAGATTTTCGAAGCAAAGAATTCTGTTGTCTGATTCCTGCGGCAATTGAAGTAATCTGTTTCTAATAATAAACCCAGAAATATCTGCATTTGGAAGGGTGATAATAACCTGATAGTTTTTTAGCTCTAATAAAGTGGAAGCCAGTTCCTCAATATATATCCGGTTCATTTCAGGAGAAACAGTTTCGGGATGAATAGTTGCCAAAATGGTTGGCTGGTTCAAATCCACACCAAATTTAATGTAGAAATCTTCTTTTGAGAGAAGGGTTAATGAAGTTAAGTTATCCAGACCTAAAGCCCCGATGTCAAAAATGTTCGCTTTTGATTCTGTCAATTCAGCCACCCGTTCACTATGTTCTTTGCAGGATACAAAGTGGTATTTGCTTGCTAAGGTTATGGCATGTCGAAAAATGTTGTCGATGGCACCCAATGTTTTTTCGCCACCATGAAGATGAGCAAAGGGAATGTTGAAAGGAATTCCTGCTGACACTGCTGCAAACATTTCATATCGGTCGCCCAGACAAAATACCAGGTCAAAATCATGATGATGATCTTTCCAGAAGTCGGCGAATTTCAAGGAAGTTAAAGCCATTGCTGTTGAAATAGCATTGGGTGAGTCGTCGGTAAGCATTGATTCAATTTGATAAGAAACTTCAAACCCATCATTTAATATTTGGTTGATTGTATAGCCATGATAAAGGGACAGATGAGTTCCAAAAGCAATAATCTTCAGTTCAAAAAAAGGATCTTCTTTGATTGTCTTCAGCAAAGGAAGGTAAATTCCGTAATCGGCACGGGAACTGGTTAAAATGGCTATACGTTTCATGAATTATAGTTTAAACTTCAATCAGATCATCCGGTTCAAAATCCTTTATAGCTTTTTGTCCAAGGATTTCATCCCATTGCATGGGGCTAATTCCATTACCAGGTCGTTTTACGGTCAGGTTTTCTTCCGTAAGCAGTTCACCTTTTTGGATAGTTCTGGCAGCAACAATGCTTTTACGAGCAACAGCGATATTTTTCTGTTCACTGTTACTTGGTTCTTTAATACCATTGCCGGAAATAGCCTTTTCAATGTTACGAATTGCCTGTACCATTGCTTTCAGTTCATCGGGTTCTAACGAAGCCTTATGATCTGGGCCCGGCAAGTTCCGGTTCAATGTAAAATGCTTTTCAATGACTGTTGCTCCCAAAGCAACGGCTGATATCGGAACTTCAATTCCTTGCGTATGATCAGAATATCCGATTTTTACTCCCAATTCATCCCGCATGTTCAACATTGCTTTTAGATTGACATCTTCCATAGGGGTGGGGTATTCGGTATTGCAATGCAAAACAGTAATATGGTCTTTGGAAACTCCATTTTCTAAAAGCACATCCAATGCTGCTTTAATTTCGTCCATATTAGCCATACCGGTGGAAAGGATAACCGGTTTCCCTTTTTGGGCAATGTGGCGCAAATAGGGTTTATTGGTGATTTCGCCGGAAGGAATTTTAAAAAATGGCGAGCCCAATTGATCCAGAAAATCAATGCTTTCGTGGTCAAATCCTGTAGATAAAAATTGGATTCCCTGCTTATGGGCGTATTGAATCAATTTGCTGTGCCATTCTTCGGGCATTTCCAATTGTTTCAACATCGCATACTGAGAATCGTCGCCATCGTTAATGTTGCGTTCCTGATAGTCCGCTTTTTTTGCTGTTTTGCTAACGATTTTATCAGCTTTGAAAGTCTGGAACTTGACAAAGTCGGCCCCAGCTTGCGCCGCAGTTAGCACTAACTTTTTTGCCAATTCGAAGTCGCCATTGTGGTTAACACCAGCTTCTGCTATAATTATGGTATGCATTTCAGCGAATTTTTCGTAAAGGATGACCAATATATGTACCCGCAATTTCAATATTTCTTAAAACCTGAGAACCAGCTGCTATTATAGTGTTAGCAATAACATTGGTATTGTTTGCTATTACAGTATTGCTACCTATAAAACAACAATCACCGATATTAGCTTGTCCATTAACAACGGAAGCAGTAGAAATATGACAGAAATTGCCAACAGTAGCTTCATGTTCGATCAATGTTTTTGTATTGATGATGCATCCCTTCCGAATTGTTGCACCTGCATTCACTAACGCATGATGCATAATTATTGAACCTTCACCAATGTTTGCATTGGAACTTACATAAGCCAAAGGACTAATGATAACGGGCAACTTTCCTCCTGCCTGTTTCACTTTATTAAATATTGTTTCCCGTAAAACTGAGGATTTTATCTGTCCAACTGTAATCAGAAAATCAGGACAATCAGGAACAAATTGTTCTAACTCATTATCAGTACCAATAATGGAATAGTTTAATAATTTTTGACCCAATTTTTCAGGTAAATCAAAAATACCAAGAATATGATACAATCCGGTTTGTTCGATAACATCGATACACGAGATACAATGTCCTCCACCGCCGATCAGGATAATAGGTTTCATAAATTTGTAATTACACTACTTGGAATATTTACAACTCTATCTGCCAGCCATTCGGTATTTGTTAGAGCGTCGCATTGGCAATCTTTATACATCTCTAAGCGATTCATCAGTTGCCAGACAGGACGGACCATTATTTCATTGTTATTCATAAATTCCAGAAAACTGTTTTGTTCAGCTTTGTTTTGCAAAATTAGTGCATTTAACCAGTAGTTTGAAGTGCAGTTTTCAGGTTCGGTAACGAAATCAATTCTCAAGTGTTTGAAAAAGGAAGAATAGGCTTCTGATAATTTTCGTTTTTGTAAAAGGAATCCTGGTAATTGTTCCATTTGGGCACATCCCAAAGCAGCAGCTAAATTGGTTAAACGATAATTGTATGCAGTCATATCGTGTACAAATTCCCAACGATGTGGTACTTTTGCTGTTGTGGTGATATGTTTGGCAAATTTAGCTAATTCATCATCATTGGTTAAAATCATACCACCCCCTCCGGTGGTAATGATCTTGTTCCCATTAAAACTTAATGTGCCGAATTTGCCAAAAGTACCTGTATGTTGTTCTTTGTAATAAGAACCAAGTGATTCGGCAGCATCTTCAATTACATCAATGTTGTATCGGTTGCAAATTGCAATAATTTCATCGATGCGGCATGGATGCCCAAAAGTATGCATAGGGACACAGGCTTTAATTCTTTTGCCTGTCAATTTGTTAAAAGCCCCCTTTAATTCCCCCGAAGGGGGAAGACTGGACCCGCCTCGTATACGTGTTATATCGACTTTTCGAAGTTCTGCATTTGCTTGAAGCCAGGCTTCTAAGGCTGCTGGCGAAAGTCCCATTGTATCCTTATCAACATCAACGAAAATCGGTTTTGCACCAGTATAGGCAATTGCATTGGCAGTTGCAATAAATGTAAGTGATTGTGTGATTACTTCATCTTCGGGTTTAACGTCGCATAAAAGTAATGCAATGTGTAAGGCAGCTGTACCATTTACGGCAGCTATGGCATGTTTTGCACCAGTGAATTCCGCAATCATTTCTTCAAAACGGGTAACATATTTACCCACGCTTGAAACAAAAGTAGTTTCAATACAATCAGTAAGATATTTTTTTTCGTTGCCATTAAACCTTGGTTCATGTAGAAATATCATGCCTTCCGGAGTGTTGTATTTCTCCCGGATAAAGCTTGCAATTTGTTCGAATTTCGATTGCATTTTTAAACGTTATAAATGTTTGCTTTGTATTTTTTCAGATTCTCAGGATTGGCAAACCATTGACATGTTTCGGTTAATCCTTTTTCAATATCATATTCGGTTTCGAAACCGGTTAATTGTTTGATTAATTTATTGTCACCCCATAATCGGAAGACCTCGGACTTTTCCGGACGTATGCGTTGTTCTTCCGTGATAAATTTCACATCCGATTTCATGATTTTCTTAACCAGTTCCAATGTGTCTTTCATTGATATTTCGGAATTGGAAGCTATATTAATTTCTTTTCCAATGGTTGAGTCATTTTCTGCAAGTGAAATAAATCCTTTGCAGGTATCTTTTACGTAGTTGAAGTCACGGGTTGGAGTGAGGTCACCCAATTTAATTTCTTTAATGCCATTGGCAATTTGAGAAATAATGGTTGGGATAATGGCCCGTGCCGATTGCCGTGGCCCATAAGTATTAAATGGTCGGGCAATCGTTACCGGCAATTCAAAAGCATTGTAAAAACTGATGGCCATTGCATCGGCTCCTATTTTAGATGCGGAATAGGGCGATTGTGCTTGCTTCGGATGCTTTTCATCAATAGGAACATATTGTGCAGTTCCATAAACCTCGGACGTAGAAGTGTGAATTACCCGAATATTCCCGTTTTCTTTTGCCGCCTGACAAATATTCAAAGTTCCCTTTACGTTGGTGTCCATATAACTATCGGGGGCAACATAAGAAAAAGGAATAGCGATTAATGCGGCCAGATGAAAAATAAGATCGACATCTTTGGTAATTTCCTTGCAAAAATGAGGATCTCGAATATCTCCACTTACCACTTCCAGTTGATTATTTGCAGGAATATCTTCGAGCCAACCCCAATAATTAAAGGAATTGTATTGCGAAAGAGCCTTAACTCTGTATCCTTTTGTCAGTAAAGCTTCTGTCAGATGAGAGCCGATAAAACCATCGGCACCGGTTACCAGTATTTTAGAGTTTGAGATCATATGAGGGTATAAAGTTCATTGTTGAAATACCAATTACATTGAAATACGAATGGCACGAATGCCCTTTGATAGGCTTAGTAATCACCTAATTACACAATGGGTCGTTTGATTATAAATACCTTATCTGGCGAATAACGATAGAGCTTTTTGTTAAAAAAAAACAGGTATGGGTAAACTTTGTTTTACGATGACAGATAAAAAGGATTACACGAATTAGGACGAATTACAGTAAACTACGGATTTCACGAATTAATACGAATTGCACAAATTCTATTCCCAGCGGGGTTTACAATTTGTTTTTTGTCCGGTAATCCATGGCCTTTTCACTTACCTGATCAATAGTTTGGTCGCTCCAAAGTGTGTTTTGCCATTGGGTATAGTCGAAAGGTTCTTTGTTGATAAGGCTAATGAATTTTTCAGCATCCACATCCCCCAGTTTTTCAACCAGGATCTTGAACCCTTTTCTTTTGATTTCAGTATCTGTTAACATGGCTTCTGGTTTAAACAATTTATAAAATCAACTGGACTTACAACTTTAAATATTTTATATATGACCATGCCAATCGAAATTCACCGGCAAATATTTTACTCTGAATGAATAGCTTAGCTTCTGTTTCGATGTGAATACGTATCTGTTTTTGATCGTCGAACGGCCGATTAAAACAACAGTTGTCAAGATAAATAAGCATATTGTTGGTTGAAAAGTAAAAAACGGATTACAATGAAAAACGAATTACACGGTTTGAAACCTGCTAGTGCGGATTTGCAATCTGCACTTCTTAACATTGGATCTGTGATCTATCAATGATGTTTAGTTCGTGTTTTGGCATTTGACGCTTTCAGGTCTATCGATGCTGAAAAGGTCTGAGCTTACTGGATGAACCTGACAGAGTCCGAAGGTCCTGTCGGCGTTTAAAAACCCCCCTGCTAGTGCGGATTTGCAATCTGCACTTCTTAACATTGGATCTGTGATCCATTTTGGTGCAACATTGAAATCTTGTCGGTACTCCTTTGGTGATCAGTGTTTGTTTGAAAGCTTTGATCATGGTGAAATACGAATGACACCCCGATACGGTCCCCGAAAATATGGGGCAGGCTGTTCCCTATTAAATATTGCTTCGCATTTCACAGGGCAAACCTCCCTACGGGTGGGGTGAATTAAGACGAATTACACGAATTTCCTTCGACACTTCGACAAGCTCAGTGCAACGCTGCTCAGGGCAACGTAGCTCACCAACCGTGGTTCGACACAGCTCACCAACCATGGCATTAGAACTGCCTGGTTCTTTAACGTTGGTATAGTTGGTAAAGTTCTTCATGACAGAATGAATTCTTCTATTTTTCTGTAAAGTTGTTCTGCAAATAAAAAGAAGTTTTCAACTTCATCTCTGGAGGGTACAACATATCTGGGGCCGGGATAGCGATCAGTCTCGTAATAATCACTGATTGTAATAATCACCTCAATGTCAGTATCTTCTAATGGGATTTTCTCGTTGACAATATTGAATAGAATCGTTAAAGAATGTGTCCTGGGTACATTGATGCCGTAATAGGCATAGACAGCTTTGAACGATTTTTCGATTGTTTGCTGAATTTCAATTGCAATACTATCGGTATAATGATTTTCGCGTATAAGCAAACGGGCAGTATCCAGGTTTCTTTTTGCCAGGTTAAGCCATTCTAACGCATAAGTTTGATTAGGCATAGATTGTTTTTCCTTTTGAATAAATCTCTTTATAGAATAAATCCCCCATTTCTATTCGCTTTTGTATCCGTTGTTCGTTGTCAACCAGAATATCAAATGAATAGTTCAGCTTACCGAGTTTCAACCACAAGGCTTTTTTTAATTTAATCCTGAAATCACGTGTTTCATTTTCAGGTATATCCTTAATCACCAGGAGGTCAATATCGCTATCCTTATTAGGCGTACCATAAGCATAAGAACCAAAAAGAATGATCTTTTCAATTCCGTATTGTTTTAGAGTGGCCGTTATTTCTGACAAAATATTTTCAGTAGTCATCTTAATTTTTTATAAAAGTACGAAAATTAAAACGATATGGTTTTCTACAAAAATTAGCAAATAAATCGTTGGGTAAAAGTGAAAATGGTTTGATCGGTGTTGTGCCGGGATTAATTTAAACCTATCACAAATTCCAGTCGATTTAATTATTTACAATTTACCCCGCCACAGCGGGCAGGCATTGAAGGGCTGCTTCAAATACTGAGCGATTAAAAAGGATTGAATATTTAATAATTTACAATTTACGATTGAACGCCTGTCTCAAATCCCGGGCATTTTTCCTTGTTTCTTATTCCTTACTCCTTATTTCCCTGCTCCCTTCAATTCTTGCTTTTCCCGATGCTTTTGTATTCGAAGCCGATTTCTGTCAAGGCTTTTGCATCCAGGATGTTTCTTCCGTCGAAGATGAAACCGGGTTTCAACATGTTATTGTATGCCTTTTACCAGTCTTAAGTTTTAAATTGGCTTCGCCGAATTTCGTTTCGTTCAATTCGGTAAGGATGGCAATGGTGTGTCTTGTTTTGCCACTTCACCTTTGTTTTCATCGATATAACCATCCTGGTAATCTGCCTATTTATAATCTCTAACGGGATTTATTAAGAATTTAGCTGCTTGCGAAATCTACTTTGTTGCTTGCAACAACATGCAATCAGTTTGCGGGATCAACTAAAGAGCTATTTGCTGTTACTTTATTGTTTGCAACACCAACATAGCAGCTTGCAATGGCTAATTTATTGTTTGCAATAACAACTTAGCGGCTTGCAATGGCTTTATTATTGTTTGCAATAACAACTTAACAGCTTGCAATGGCTATTGTACGGTTTGCAACGGGGGGTAATAGAAATTTATTTAAGTAGAGCTTTAGCCCGTAGCAAATTGCATCCGGGCTAAAGTCTTTGTAAACGGTTACTAAGCCTCGGTATCGTTATTGGTTTCGTCGTCGGTTCCGTTGTCGGGCTTCGATGTTTTACGGACCCGCTTTTTCAGTTCGTTAAACGTGTAACCTTTTAGCTTGGCCAGGTCAACCTTTTTATAAAGGGTTTTGCCGGTGCTAAGTATTTCGTTTAACTGTTCGAACAACTCGTTTAGCAGCGCCTGATTGGTTTGCACCAGATATTTACGGTTGCTTAATAATTCGGAATACTTATCCTGCGATTCAGAAAAGATTCAATAATGGTATTTGCATGATCTGATTTCAATAGCATTCTCGGAAACAGAATAAACCAGGTGATGTTCGTGATTAATTCTTCGCGACCAATGACCGCTTAGTTCATGCTTTAATAATTCCGGTTTTCCAATTCCTTTACCCGGATCTTTGGATGCTTCCCGAATGAGATCAGTTATTTTCACAAATATTTTTCGGTCTGTTTCAAGCCAATTGACATATTCGGCATAAGCATCAGGAGTAAAAGTTATCTTTCGCATACTCCCTAAGTTATTTTGATTGCTTCAGGAGATCTTCAACATGTTTATCAAACTCCCCGGCGGAAAATGTAATGGTTGGTTCTGAAGCTATATTATCCAATAAATGTTTTTTATTTGCCGGATTCATGGTCAGATAAGTTGTTTCGTCGGGTTCTGTTGTGATGGTGATTGTAATTTCCTTGCCGCTGAACAATTTTTTGATCGTTTCCATCAGGTTTGGATTTATTTCATTTGCCTTTAATTTATATATTGCTTCCATGATTTTGAGTTAAATATTTTAGACACCAAATATAATTACATTAAAATGCGAATTACGCGAATTAAAACGAATTATCCGCCAGTGGGCGGACAGGCACTAATTTAAAAGAATGGTCGATTTAATTATTTACAATTTGCAATTGAACGCTCGCTTTAAATCCTGAGCGGTTAGAAAAGATTGACTATTTAATTATTTACAATTTACAATTGAACGCTCGCTTCAAATCCTGAGCGTTAAAAAAGATTGACTATTTAATTATTTACAATTTACAATTGAACGCTCGCTTCAAATCCTGAGCGGTTTTCCTTATTTTTTGTTTGATATTCGATATTTTTTGTTTCTTATTTCTTGTTAAAATACGAATTAAGCGAATTAAAACGAATTACGCGGATTAGCTTCGACACTTCGACAGGCTCAGTGCAACGCTGCTACGCGCTCAGGGAACTACTTTTAATGACCTTGGGTAAATTTAAGGATAACGATATTGTTTTGCCTTTTCACCCCCTGTTTTCACCGATCAAATAATTCGAATATCCTGCCTATTTATATTTACTTAATAACATTAATAGTTCCAGCAGGTATTACACGTTTGATATATACTATATTGGCGACAACACAATAAATAATAGCCATTTTTTTATAATTAATACGGCGAGTGTTGAACCCAAATTTTGCGAATGATTTGCTTGTTTGAATTTTTAAACTTTCGGCATTGGATTGTAACCATCTAAACTCGTCATATATTCCTCTTAAATACCTTATAGCTGTTATGGGTGATTTGTATTCAAATATAATGGTATTTGAAAGATCTCTCAAATCTTGCTGCGCATTTTCAGTAATTATGACTTCATACCTTTTCATAATTTGCGAACATCTACTTTATAATGATCGCTAAGTATTTTACAACATTCTTCATAAGATTCGTGAATAGTATATGCTTTTTGCCCGGGTTTACTTTCGGGCAAAGGATACTCTACAATAGCAGTTTTAGGATGCTTTTCCATTTCGCGGAGCAATCGTCTACCAGTGGGAGTATTTATATTTATTCGCACATTAATTGTTTCCATCGTTCTAATAATTATTGTTTTTACAAATTTACAAATATAAATATGAATTCATTGATGGTCGATTTAATTATTTACGATTTACCCCGCCACAGCGGGCAGGGATTGAAGGGCTGCATCAAATCCTGAGCGATTCTTATTAATTATTTGATTGTCGGTTTAATTTGCTATTTGGTTATTTGAGGCAGTCAATTGTTGTCATTGGTTGTCATTTGTTGTCATTTATAGCCATTCGGTTGTTATTTCAAGTCCACTTAATGACTATTGAATGCCCTTCGACACTTCGACAGGCTCAGTGCAACGCTACTTCGCGCTCATGGATCATCCTTCAACAGGCTCAGGTGGCAATGAATTGGACGAATTACACGGATTGGATGCTGGCTATCTTTTAAAGAAGATTAGGTCGGCAATGTCGATCTTCTTAAAGTCCTGATCGGCAGTAATTAAAGGCATATTTAGCCATAGCGATGTTGCCATTATAATACAGTCGGGTAGTTTGACGGAATACTTTTGACGAATACTTATAGTAAATTCCTTTATGCCAGATGATATATCAATTACAGTACATTCAGAAATAAACTGTTTGATTTTCAGAATGTCATTTGGTTCAATATTTCGGTTGCCAAGTAATTCCAACTGGGTAATAAATGAAAGAAAAAGATTCTTCTCTTCCAGCAATGGAATTAGGGTTTCTTCTCCATTGAGCAGATAAAGCACAATGTTGGTGTCAAGTAGGATATTATTCCCATTCATCACGCCATTTTTTTTGCATTTCCAATGGATCTTCTTGTAAGGAAATAGATCCACAATATTTTTTTAAGTCGGGACTTTTAATTTTTGATTGTCTTTTTTTTAAGGCTTGGCGAATTTTTTCGCCAGATGTTCCTTTTTCTATTGTTGTTATCATCTTTTTAATTTTTGATTCACAAATGTACTAAAATAAGAATTACACGAATTAAAGGATGGTCGCTTTAATTATTTACAATTTACCCCGCCACAGCGGGCAGGCATTGAAGGCCCGCTTCTAATCCTGTGTGTTTTTCCTTATTCCTTATTAATTATTAGATTGTTCATTTACTTGGATAATCCGGACTAAACTGACGGATCATACCCAGACAATGGTTGTTGAGGATGACGATTATAATGGGTAGATTATTTGTAAAAATTATTTGATTTGTAATTTAACGATCTGCCTTTACTATTAAAACAGGTCAGTGGCTTTATCAATAAGGAAGTTTTTAATTTCATCATCGGGGATTGGTTGGATCAGGTATTCGACAGGTTCTGAGTAATCGATGTCATCAAAGGGTTAAATGGGAATTTAAAATACAGATTAAACGAATTTCCCTTCGACAGGCACAGAATCCAACGAAATCCAACGAAATACGAATAAATTTAAATGGTTAGGAGTTGCCTACTACTGCTTATAGTGGAGTCTCCTGGAATTTTACAAATCCAAATATTTCAATTGTATTGTTGTTGATCCGAAATACAACGGTATAGCCTTTGAATATTAGATCCCGGATATCTACATCGTCGTACCAAATTGATTTGCGATGTTTTCGCGGATTTGAAGGTATTGCTTTAATCAGGTTAAAGAGTTCATTCTTAAAATTGCGGGAGTTGGCCGGATTGTTTCTGGCAATAAATTCAAGTTGATTTTCCAGTCTATAGATAAACGTATCTTTAAAGATGATTCTCATGCTTTTTGATCAGATTTTCCAGTCGTTGTTCGGCTTCATTTACAGTAAAAAACTTTGCTTTGCCGCTTGTAATTTCATCTAATTCGGCATCAAGGTATTTTTTTGTTTCATTGAAATTTGATTCATCCATGATAATCTCAACTTCGTCTTTGGTGAATTTACCCAAGAGCCAGATTAACTTATCGTAAACCTGGTCGTTTATTTTTAATTTGAGCGTATGCATTGTTTCATATTTTTTCGTTTGTTCGCAATTCAAGTTTACTGTTTTCATCCGTGAATAATTTGTTTTTTAATGGCCAGATGGAACTCGCCTAACAGTCATGCTCTTGTGTGAGTTATTCCTCATGGCTCGTTTCATTATGCATATCTTTCGAAAACAAGGGTGAAATAGTTAACTGTAAGTTCGTGATAATTACCTTTTCGCCGGTCACTAAGATTTATTGAACTGAAGAAAATTTCAGCTACTTTTTTTATGCCTAATAATTGAAATAAATGGAGTACTGATTCTTTATCCCCATAATTTAAAATGGTTTCAACCAGAAACTCGTTGCTGATTTCCTCTTTTTTATCTTCCGGAGTGTACCAGAAAAGATTGCTGTGCTGGCGAATAAATTCTTTTATTTCAGGACTGTTCATTGACTTAATTTTACCAGATGAAGATACTAAAAAAACGAATTACATTAAAAACATCAATTTCACGGATTTGTAAACACAGATTTCGCTGATTAGAAAGGATTAGACGAATTCACTTCGACATTTCGGCATGTTTACTCTGAAGACCAGGAGACCGATGAATTACGCGAAAGATGTCGAATACTTTAGGATTATTTCCGCATGCGGTTCATTTTACACAAATCTTTTCGGTATTTTTCGGAGAAATCCATTACACAAAATGGTATCAAAACTGCTCCTGAAGAGAAAAATGTAACTTTAACCTGTTCGATAAAAAATCGAGCTGGTAATCTTTTTCCTCCCTGATGAGCTTGTAATTTGGGAATTCTTTTGATATTTCCCTTTTAATGGTAGTAGTTGGTATTTTCTCGCCATCGTATATAAAATCCAAATCTTCGCTCTGCCGGTGACCTATTTGTAGCGATAAGGCTGTTCCACCAACCAGTGTGAATTTCTGAATGAAGGGCAAGAGGGCAAACTTGTCGAATAGTTCTTTTGGTAAAAAACCCTTTACGTCATAAATTATAGTTAGTGGATTTGTTACGTTTTTAATAATTAATGATTTGAATTGTTTATGTGAAACTGCTAATATTATTACAGAATATTTATTCTCAGAATTCAAATTATTATATATGTGGATACCATATTCAGTTTTCACTTCTTGCGGATCAGCCCATGGGTCATAAACATCCACTTCAATGTCGTTTTCACGCAGTTCGCGGTAAATGTCTATGGCTTTAGTGTTACGGATATCGGGGCAGTTTATTAATAAAAAGAAATTCCTTCAATGAAGTCAAAATCTTTTTTGTTATAAGTCAGTAAAGGATAACCAGTAATTATTGAGGTGGCAGCAATCAGGCAATCGGGTACAGAAATAATTTGTTGGCCAGTTACGTAGGTTTGCATGATTTGAATTGCTTTTTCTGAGATTGCCAGGCTTAAAGGGATACCATAATATGATTCAAAGATTTTATTAATGGCTTCCTTTTTCGAAATTGTATTTGCACCTATTAATAGCTCAAGTTGTGTGATGACAGAATAGGCGGTATAACCCGATATCACTTTCAAGTCGTTAATTGCTTGGACATCTTTTCTGAATGCTTTTATCAATACACAACTATCAATAATTATGAGATCTTTGGCCATGCTTGCTTTCTTAATTCATCCAAAGTTGGGAAATCAGCTAGTTGATCAAAAAATACAAATGGGTCGTTAGTATTGCTTGTAGGTGCAATTATATCAATTTTTTGCTTTGTTTTATTTACCTCACTTATTGATATGGATGCATGATCATTCTTTTCTAACTCTTTAGCTAAAAGAATCAAGGCATTGAATGCAGGTTTATTTTTTTTTATTCTGATTATTGTTTCCATGCTGTATAATTTTATTCAAAAATACAATAAAACTTGATTTGTGTCACAACATTATAGTTTTCCATCTGTCAATTCTTTTTTCAGAATTCCTTTTACATCATAAATAATACAACCGTTGTCTTTGTGATCCTGTAAATTTATTGTCATAAACTCGTGATGTGCTACGGCTAAAATAATTGCCCCATAATTGTTCCCAGTTGGATATTCAGTAATAGTTTTTATGCCGTATTCGTGTTTTACCTCGGCAGGATCGGCCCAGGGGTCGTAAACATCTACTTCAACATCGTATTCACGAAGTTCATGGTAAATATCAATGGCTTTGGTATTGCGGATATCCGGGCAGTTCTCTTTAAATGTAATGCCTAACATTAAAACTTTTGCTCCTTTAACTGGTGTCCCTTTCTTAATCATCAGTTTTACTACCTCATTGGCCACGTATTTTCCCATGCTGTCGTTAAGGCGGCGCCCGGCAAGGATAATCTCGGGATGGTAACCATATTCCTGTGCTTTTTGTGCCAGGTAAAAAGGATCAACACCAATACAATGGCCACCAACCAAGCCAGGTTTAAAGGGCAGAAAATTCCATTTGGTACCGGCGGCTTCCAACACAGCATGAGTATCAATATTCATCAGGTTAAAGATTTTGGCCAATTCGTTTACAAAAGCGATGTTAATGTCGCGCTGTGAGTTTTCAATTACTTTGGCTGCTTCGGCCACTTTAATGGTGGGGGCAAGATGTGTTCCGGCTGTAATAACAGAATTGTAAACGGCATCTACCTTTACTCCAATTTCGGGAGTGGAACCGGAGGTAACCTTTTTTATTTTCTCAACTGTATGTTCCTTATCGCCCGGATTAATACGTTCGGGCGAATAACCTGCAAAGAAGTCAACATTAAATATTAGCTCGGAGACGCGCTCCACTACCGGGATGCAATCTTCTTCTGTTGCACCGGGATAAACGGTAGATTCGTAAACAACGATGTCACCTTTTTTAATCACCTTGCCAATGGTTTCACTGGCTTTTATGAGAGGAGTGAGGTCCGGCCGATTATTGCGGTCAACCGGAGTAGGTACGGTTACTATGTAGAAGTTGCAGTCTTTGATTTTTTCCAGATCGGTTGTGCAAATAAAACCTTTCTGGATTGCTTCTTTTAACATCTCATTGCTCACTTCAAGCGTATCGTCATTTCCTGCCATTAGGGCATCTACTCTTTTTTGATTGATATCAAACCCTACGGTTTGGTATTTGGTGGAGAAAAGTCGGGCGAGGGGAAGGCCAACGTAACCAAGGCCGATAACGGCGATTTTAATATTTTTCATAGAATTAAATTTTGTCCACAGATTACACGGATTAACACAGATTATTATTTAAAGAAGTCCACAGATTAAATATTTTTCTATCTGTGAAAATTTGTGTAATCTTTGGATAAAGGTTTTCATTTTACCATTCGTTTGTGTTGTAAACTTTTTGATCCAAAATTGATTAGCAATCCGACTTTCGTTTTTGTTGCAGTAAGATAGTTTAAGAGCTGTGATTCATGATCACTATTCAGTGCATTTAGTGCCTTGAGTTCAACAATGATTTTATCAAAACAAAAGAAATCTGCTGAATACTCTTTCTTTAGTTTTTCATTTTTATAATAGATATTGATAATCTTTTCCCTTACGTAAGGAATGTTTTGGCTGATTAATTCAATTTCAAATGCTTCCTGGTAAACAGGCTCAAGAAAACCTGGCCCAAGTTCATTATGCACTTCCATTGCTGCGCCAATAATCAGGTATGTTTCATCTTTATAAAGAAAATCATTCATTTTTCCATTTTTAAAATTACAATCTGTGTTAATTTGTGTAATCTGTGGACTATCAAAGGTTTTCCCAATACCACTGAACGGCTTCTTTTAAACCATCTTTCAGATTATATTGAGGTTTGTAGGCCAACATTTGTTTTGCCTTGTCAATGCTTGCTAACGAGTGTGGAATATCTCCAGTACGGTTGGGTCCGTGCATAATTTCAATGTTTGAAATTTCAGGATCGTACACACTCAAAAACTCTTTCAGGTAACCAACCAACTGATTCAATGTTGTCCGATCACCGTATGCGGTATTGTAAACTGTATTTACTGCTATAGGATTGTTCGTAGTTAGAGCCAACAGATTCATTTGAATCACATTATCGATGTAAGTGAAATCACGTGAATATTCGCCATCGCCATTTATCATGACAGGTTCGTGGTTCATCAATTGTTTTACGAAAAGAGGTATTACCGCGGCATAAGCTCCATTGGGATCTTGTTTGCGACCGAAAACATTGAAATAGCGCAAGCCAATACATTCAATTCCGTAGGTACGCGAAAACACATCGGCATACAATTCATCCACATATTTGGTTATGGCATAAGGCGAAAGTGGACGGCCTATTACTTCTTCCTCTTTGGGTAATGATTCTGAATCGCCATAAGTAGAAGAACTGGCTGCATATACAAATCTTTTTACTTTAGCATCTCTTGATGCTACCAGCATATTCAGGAACCCACTAACATTTACATCATTTGTTGTTATTGGATCATTGATTGAACGTGGAACAGAACCTAAGGCAGCTTCGTGCAAAACGTAGTCAACGCCTTCAACAGCAAGCTTACAATCTTCCAAATTACGGATATCGCCTGTGATTAATCTAAATTCAGGATGGGTAAGCAAAGGTTCAATATTTTCTTTTTTGCCTGTCGAAAAATTATCAAGGCATACAATCTTGTTTCCCAATCTGATTAATTCTTCACAAAGGTTTGAACCGATAAAACCGGCTCCGCCGGTTACGAGTATTTTAGTATTTGAGATCATAAGATAATTTACAGTTTCAAGTTCTGGGTTCCAAGTTAGTGATTCGTTTTACGCAGTCTCGTTCCACCTTTTCTTTACCTCTTTCATAAATTCTTTTCCGAAAACAAAACCAACACCTATAATGCCTCCAAGAAAGATCCAAATGGTCACAATCATTGCTTTTTTAGGTTTTGATCTTTCCGCAGGTACAGTAACCGGCTCAATGATGGTAAAGACTGGGGTATCCATTTTTACCTGAATTTTTGCCTGTTCGAGCTGTTTTGCAAGATCCTGAAAAACAGTAAAAGCGATCGTGTAGCGGGTTTGGATCCTGTCGGTTTCGATTTGCGACAATCCGCTGGTAAAATTTTTATTCCGGTCGCTCACAATTGCAAGGCTTACCTGGGCCTTTTCGAATTCGGCTTTGGTTTCGGTGTAACGGCCTAGTATGAAATCGAGATTGGCTTCGGCTTTCTTTATTTTGAATTCGGTGATATATTGTTGTAGCAAATCCTGGGCTTTTTTTGCGAGTTGTGCAGAAACCAAAGCTTCGGGCATACGGGTTGAAAGGGTTAAATATCCCTCCTTGGCGTTCACTTCAAGAGAAACAATCTCATCCAACGCTTTTTTTACTGTATATTGATCTTTGGTCAGCAGGATGGGCTGTTTAGTTGAATCTCCCGGCAATCTTAATTCTTCAGGTTTCCCTTTAATAGCGCCGATGATTACACCGGGCAACCCAATGGTATATTTCTTAATCGAACCTAGTACAGAAGATTTGCTGTATTTGGTATAATATTCGAACAGGGTAATGGGTTGCGAATGATCCTGAAAATTAAGCGGGGTATCCATCATTTCCAATTGAAAGGGAATACTGCCGGTAATTTGAGGATAGATCATGGGTGAAAGTTCCGCACCCGGATTTATGTCAAGACTGATCCCTGCCAATGCTGCCAGTCCGCCCAGTCCACCCATTTTCGATTGGCTGTCGCCCATCTGGGGAACCATTACCGTAGAGGCAGTATATTCTTTGGGTGAAAGCAGCGCAACGGCAACTCCCAGTATTGCTCCGGAAATTACGGATATAATAATGGTTCTGCGTCCATTCCACATGGTTTTAACCAGTGCCAGGAGATCAATTTCGTCGTCAGCGATGGGTTTGGGCTGGACGGGTGATTGTTGTTCGGACATATGCTTTTTATTGAAGGATGGTGAGAGTTGTTAGTTTTTGATTATCAGTTTTCAAAATTCGTAAAGTCATCCTAAGTATCTTGTTTCAGGATCTTCACCAAATAATACGAATCAAGTTTTGAAGATAAGAGAAATATAATGCCGTAGGCATCCGCCAGATGGCGGATAGCAATTCATGGTGTAAAATAGTTAGAATGCCGAAGGCATGGCAGATTTAGATCACCCTGCCCTGCCCGAAGCAGGCGGGCTGCGGCTGGCAGGCACTTCGTAGTTTATGAGCGTTTTCTATGCCATTTTCCATAATCATAACAATCCTTCGGGTTTTAAAAGATCCAGTCCTTGATTCGCACTACTTATATATTAGTTTTTGAGAATATGCTCTCTCTCAATTTAAGGGATTAACTGTTTTATTAGGAAATACATGGATAGTGTTGTGGTTGTTGCTGCCAAAGTTTTTGACCAAATAGCATCCCAGTCAGTTTTCTTGTTTTCTCCGGTCTTTTCTATTACGGGTGGCTTCATCTGCATGGTAATCATTGATCCCGATTTGGCATTGGGGTAATTGCGGAAAATAAATAAAAAATGTTTGGTTGACCGCATTTCATTGTTGGGTAGGGTTACAGTCACACTATTGCGATCTACCCGGTTCTGAAATCCTCCGGCAAATTTACGGATATACCAGCGGGCTGATTTAGGTCCCTGGTAAATGACGTTTTTAATATCGTTGTTGCCCGCATAGATGGAATATTGAGCCATCCGGGTTCCGTTTTCACGAATAGTAACCGTGTTTTCTAATCGGTTGATGTTGATCACATCTCCTTCGAACAGGATTGGATCGGAATTCAGGCTTCCGGCATGGAGCATGGCTTTGTTTAAGTCCATACTTATATTGCCCCGGTTATGGTAGGTACGGAACAACTTGCTTCCATAAGGATCGGCATCACTTAGTAATCCACCTGCCATTTTGATGACATCGCTCAATTGTACCTGTTTTGATTCAAGAATATATGTTCCGGGGTATGATACTTCTCCGTTAATTTCTACTGTACGTCCAATTTTAAAATCGGGGGTTAAACGAACTACAACCTGGTCGTAAGGCTGCAAAGTAAAATTTTGCGGGCTGACTACCTGGTAACTTGAATCCACCTGGATAGTAATCAAGTCCAGTCTTACTTTTTCGGTTGGCGAAAGCATGGTACGGAAAATTTCAACCCGGTTAAAAGCCGCACCTACATTAAATCCGCCAGCATTAATAATCACATCGTGGACGGTAAGCGTTGGATCGTAAGTAAAACCACGGGGATTTTTTATTGCTCCGAATACCCTGACTTCACCAACATTGGTATAGGTTGCATTATCGTAGATGTTCAATTGATCGCCTGCCTGTAATTCAATGTTGTCTGACTGACTCAATTCGATGCGGATGTATTTCACTTCAACCGGATTCAACAAGTTACGCCGGAAGATGTAGGCAACCGGATACACGCTGTTTTTAAGCCCTCCTGCCAGCTCAATGGCTTGTTTTACAGTGAGTCGGTCGGTTAAAGCGAACGATTTTTCAAAAGGAACGCGAACCTGGCCATTTACTGCAATGGTAGCAACGTCTCTGTAGGTTGCCTGATCCATAATCCGAACCCGGTCGCGGGGTTGAAGCGTAAAATCATTTACTCCTGCAGGTGTTCCGGGGAAAGGAACAGTCAGTACTTCAACCGTCTGATCAGGCCTGATGCGTTCGATGAACAAGATGTCAGTTTTCGCTTCATAAGTGGGTTTGGCATTCCGAAGTAAGCTGCTGAGAGCCGGGCTGGATGAAAGATCATATTTGCCCGGGTAATAGACACTTCCTTCCACGTCAACAAACTGATCCATTGGTTTGCCAATAGCTTTAATCCGGACAATATCACCGTTAAGGAGAGGGACTTTTGTTTTCCCGGAACGAATGTCTTCGAGGTTGTATTCCATCAAACGTTGTTCGCCATTAACGTAGCGTTGAATTTGCACAAAATCGGGAAAAACATTCATGTTCACATCACCGGCATAGCGAATCAGGTCGGTTAAGGTTTCGTTCGGAAGCATCTCGTAAGCCATTGGCCGTTTGACTGCTCCTTCGATGGAAACCAGCAATTTAACTACCGGAACAAAAATAATGTCGTTATTCTGAAGGTCGAACCGGAACTGTGCTGCAGGGTCGTTCATGAAAGCATAAATGTCAATGGTTTTGCGAGTTTCGCCGCGGATAAGCTGGATAGATCGTACTGAACCGATATCGGTTGGCCCTCCGGCTGCAGATAAAGCATTAAGTGCTGAGTTTAAGGCTGAAATGGTAAATCCACCTGTAATTTTAGCTTCACCAAATACATTCACCATGATGGTTCGTGCAGTTGCAATGGTCACAGCAAGCTGATCGGACCGGAAAGTATAGGATGAAGATAACCGATCTTTAATAACTTCCCGTGCCTGGGCCAGGTTGAGTCCTTTCAGAAATATTTTGGCACCTCCTGTGGGTTGAATAGATCCGTCAATTGCAATTTTTTGCTGAATATCGGTTTGTGAAGCGCCAAAAATAGTAATACGAATTTCATCGCCATCACCAAGTACATAAGTTTCAGGAGCCTGAGCGCCATCGGTGGTGCGAAAAACTTCAAGCGATTTATCGGTGAAGATCGAATGACCATAAATGTTGGCTACACCAGTTTTTACTGCCGCTGCCTGTACCACCCGCTGAGAAGCCTCAGCCGCAGCTTCCTGCATGGTAGTTACCGGTTCAACGATTGCCTTTTTCGCAGGCTGTTCCGGTGCTGCAATATTTGCCGGAGGAGTTGCCTGCGGATTATTTATTATAATTTGTGGAGCCTCGCTTTTTCCTGCTTTTTTTTCAGCCTGAAGTTCGTCTAAAACAGCAGTAACCCGTGCCTGGTATTGCGGAAGTTCGGCCGGAGGAATATTTTCCAAATCAATTCCTTTTTGCAGTAGCCGTACCCGGACTTCACTTTCGGTCAGACCACGCTTTTGCAATTCGGCATTTATCTGGGCCATGACGGCAGGGGTAGCCGTTTGTGCCGGAACAACCAGGGAGCCCAGCATAAGGAAACACACCGCCAGTATCAGAATACGGAAGGACTGCATTTTAAGATTGGATGATTTCATAAGGTATGTATTTAGATGTTTTTTCTTTATTTGTCCGATTTCCAGATGAGCAATACCGGTTTGTCGCTGTAGTAGTGCATCATTTCTTCACTGGTGAGGATAATGGATTTAATTCTGCGGCTGATGAAACTTTCACTCTTTGTAACGAGTGTTTCTATGTATGACCGGTCAAGTGTCTCGCCAATAAGCGCCAGTTCAATGATTTTCGAATCTTTGCCAACCGCAATATCTCCGGTGAGGTATGCAGCATCAAGATTTCCGATCTGGCTTGTAATTTGTTCGATAATCAGGTCGATACCAACAACCTTTTTTAAAATGCTGTTAATTTCATCAAAAAATGGATAATTTGTATTGGCATAATAGAGTTTCTTGTTCCCCTTTATAGTTGAAATCAACAATCCGGCATTTTCAAGCTTAAGAAGTTCCGTCCTTATGGAATTTGAAGATTCTCCGAATTCAGTGACCAACCCTCGCAAATGACATGTAGTCTGATAATTCAAAAAGAATTTGAGCAGAAGCTTGATACGTGTTTTGGATGTAATTAAATTTTCGAGCATACCTCAAAAAAATATTGAGAACGTGGATTCGTTTAGAAGAATTATTATAAATGCCAATGGAATAATTTTGGTTAACCTAAGTTTTTGTTTACAAGTTTACACAACTTCGTTTCCTCAGTCACACCATTTAACCGGTACTTGAGTTAAAAACAATTAGAAAATAATCATCGACTAACGAGATAACTACAGTTTCATTTATGCCGAAGTCAATTTATTGAGCACAAAAGTAGCTCAATTTTTGCATTCTAATCAAGTCAAATTCCTAAAATATTCAATTTATTTAGTATAAATGGTTATATTTTGCCTGAATGGTTTGATAGTGCAAATGAAATGATCAGGATATTTTATGGACTCAGAACTGTAAATTCGAATGGCAAGGTATAAAAAACACAAAAGAGGATAACGAAAGTTATCCTCTTTTGTGGGCGATGACGGATTCGAACCGCCGACCCTCTGGGTGTAAACCAGATGCTCTGAACCAGCTGAGCTAATCGCCCCTTTTTGTTGTTTTTGTGAACGCGCCTTATTTTTTTTAGCGTTGCAAAGATATACTGCTTTTTGAAATTTGCAAACAAAACTTTTAAAAATATCACAAAACTTCAGCCACTACGAATGTACTTCCGCCCACAAATATCAGGTCGTTTTTATCAGCATGCACAAGGGCTGCAGAAAGCGCCTCACGAACTGATGCATAACAATTCCCTTTCAGCCCAAACCGGGCGGCTTTGCCGGCCAACTCTTCAGGATCGGTAGCACGGGGTATGGATGCTTTAGTGAAATAATAGCGAGCATGTGACGGAAGTAAAGACAAGACCTCATCCTGATCTTTATCGTTCACCATGCCGATTATCAAGTGTAATTTTTTGTAAGCTGTCTGATTAATCTGTTCCACCACCATTTTGATACCTGCCGGATTATGCCCTGTATCGCAAATCGTCAAAGGATTGTTCCCGATGATTTGCCAGCGTCCCTTCAATCCGGTATTTCGGATGGTGTGAAGCAATCCGCTTCTGACAACACTCTCTGAAAGGTTCCATCCCCTTTCATTCAGGATATCGATGGTTTTCAGAACAGTCGGAACATTGTGCCGCTGATAAATCCCTAATAAATCAAGTTGCAAATCCGGATAAAACAAATTTCCATTCTTTCTGATGTTCAGGCTTTGTTTTCCGCCGGTTGTCAGCATCGAATAATCAGCCTGATATTCCTGATCGGCAAATGTGATTGTCGTCTGTTCTTTTTCAGCAAACTGTTCAAAAACGAAATTGGTTTCAGACGATGATTCGCCAACCACAACCGGAATTCCTTTTTTGATGATCCCGGCTTTCTCACCTGCAATCTTGGGCAAGGTATCGCCCAACAAAGCCATGTGATCGAAACTGATGTTGGTTATGACCGATACTTCAGGGGTAATGATATTGGTTGAATCGAGCCGTCCACCCAGCCCGACCTCAATCACTGCAATATCCACCTGCATGGTTCGGAAGTAATCAAAAGCCATGGATACGGTCAGTTCGAAAAATGAAGGTTCGAGCGCTTCCTTTTCATTTTTTTCGAGATACAGTTTCGTGAACTGAACAACCGCTTCTTCCGAAATCATTTCGCCATTCACCTTGATTCGTTCCCTGAAATCTTTCAGGTGTGGCGAAGTATAAAGCCCCGTTTTATACCCGGCTTCCTGAAAAACGGAAGCCAGCATGTGCGAAACCGAACCTTTTCCATTGGTTCCGGCAACATGAACAGTTTTAAACGAACGATGCGGATGCCCGAACATGCAGTCGAGCCGAATGGTATTGTCGAGGTTATCTTTGTAGGCAGCCGGGCCAGTACGCTGAAACATAGGCAACTGGCTGTATAAAAAATCAAGAACTTCCTGAAAAGTTTGCATGAGCATAAAAACTTATGAACACTGGTTAAAAAATAGAACGGTAAAATTGAGAATTTATCGGCTTAATCGGGATAATTGCATTCTAATTTTTCTAAATTTAGGGAAACCTTTAAGATAACGGAGATGGCAAGAAAAAAACTGACCAAAATTTTCGTATTGGACACCAATGTAATCCTTCACGACCATACCAGTATTTACCAGTTTCAGGATAATGACATTGTAATTCCGATTACTGTTCTCGAAGAATTGGACAAGTTTAAGCGTGGGAACGATCCGATCAATTTTCAGGCCCGTGAATTCGTGCGCGAACTGGATGAAATTGTTGGCGACAAACTGTTTAACGGGGGAATAAAATTAGGACCTGATAAAGGAAAACTGATTATTGAAACCGGGAAACCTATTCCGGAAGAAATGAAACAATCATTCAGGGAAGATATTCCTGATCACCGGATTCTGGCTATTGCCATGCATATTGGACATAAATTTCCTGACCGGCCTACTATTTTGATCTCGAAGGATATTAATCTCAGAATGAAAGCTAAATCGTTGAAAATTCAGGCTGAGGATTATTACAACGATAAGGTTAAGGACATTCAGTTCCTAAATAAAGGGGTCACCGAACTGGCTAGTTTTGATGATGCGCTGATCGAAAAACTGTACAATGAAAATTCGCTTCCGGTGGAGGATATGGGATTGGACCAGACTCCAAATATAAACGAGTATTTTATAATTAAATCTTCGAAAGCCAGCGTTTTAGGGCGGTATGACGGTGGCCTGAAGAAAATGATCAGGGTTGAGAAAAAAACCGCTTATGGTATTAAGCCCAGAAATGCTGAGCAAACCTTCAGTCTGGATGCACTATTTAATCCTGAGATAAAACTGGTTGCACTTACCGGAAAGGCCGGAACCGGAAAAACACTGTTAGCTTTGGCTGCCGCACTCGAACAACACAAAAACTTTGGACAGATTTTGCTTGCCCGCCCTATTGTTGCGCTCAGCAATCGTGATTTAGGTTATTTGCCCGGCGATGCCCAGGAAAAAATTAGTCCTTACATGCAACCTCTTTTCGATAATTTGTCGGTCATCAAGCACAATTATAATCCGCGAAGTATGGAATACCAAAAAATTGAAGAGCTTCTGAAAGATGAAGAGCTTATTATTACTCCGCTGGCTTATATTCGGGGAAGAAGTTTGTCGAATTCGTACTTCATTATTGATGAGGCCCAAAACCTGACACCACACGAAATTAAAACCATCATTACCCGGGCTGGAGAGGGAAGTAAACTGGTTTTTACAGGCGACCTTCAACAGATTGATTCACCTTATCTGGATATGAAGTCGAACGGGTTGGCTTACATGACTGAGAAGATGAAAGATCATGAAATTTTTGCTCATGTAAACCTCGTAAAAGGAGAACGAAGTTATCTGGCCGAACTTGCCAGCGACTTACTGTAGTGTTTTGTCTGACTCATTTTAAGAAGTTCAATTTGAGATGTTTCCAAACAATTTGGCAAATTCGCTTGTTGGTTCATATTACGGAAAATATCAATTAAATTAATTGAGAAATATGAAATCAGTTGATCGCACAAAACCGGTTTTGGTGACCGGAGGAACAGGATACCTGGCATCGTGGATCGTGAAACAATTATTGGATCAGGGATTTGAAGTCAGGACAACTGTCAGAAACCTGGCGCAAAAAGATAAATTCGCGCATTTGACCGAATTGGCTGTAAAAAGCAAGGGAATATTACAGTTTTTTGAAGCCGATCTGCTCAAAAAGGGAAGCTTCGCTGAAGCTATGACTGGCTGTGAACTGGTCATTCACACTGCTTCACCTTTTAAAATTTCAGGAATAAAAAATGCACAAAAGGAGCTTGTAGAACCTGCTTTGGAGGGTACACGCAATGTGCTGGATTCGATGAATGCTACCGAAAGTGTTAAACGGGTGGTGCTGACATCGAGTGTTGCGGCCATCTTTGGCGATGCCATCGACATTCGGAATACCGAAAAAGGAATATTTACCGAAGAACATTGGAATACTACCAGTTCGTCCGAACATCAGCCCTATCCGTATTCGAAAGTTCTGGCTGAAAAGCTGGCATGACAAATGGCCGAAAAACAAAGCCGGTGGGATTTGCTTGTGATCAATCCGGGATTTATTATGGGGCCATCGCTGAGCAAACGCACCGATTCAACGAGTATTGAAATCATGATCCAGTTGGCTACCGGAAAGTTCAAAACTGGCGTTCCTTCTGGAAATATGAGTTTTGTTGATGTACGCGACGTGGCCAAAGCTCATATTCTGGCTGGTTTCACCCCAAATGCTTCCGGAAGGCATATTTGCACCTCGGCTGATAAAAGCTTTCTCGATCTGGCAAATGTAATCCGGGCCGATTATCCGGAATTCCCTTTACCTAAGAAGTTTGTTCCGAAATGGCTGTTTGGTTTGATAGCCCCTATGGTTGGTTTTACCCGCAAATATGTAAAACTGAACGTGGGTTTCGACCTGGTGATGGATAATAGTTACATCAAAAAAGATTTGGGGATGGAATTCATTCCTTTTAAACAAACAATCGCCGATCATTTTAAACAATTGCTAGCCGACGGAATCATTTAAAAACCTTGATATGGGAAAAGTTGCAAATGTAATAGGAGGCACTGGATTTGTCGGCCAAAATCTTGTTAACCAATTGCTCTTTCATTCTGAGTTTGAGAAAGTCCGTATTTTTGTTCGCCGGAAAACCAGATTTATTCATACTAACCTGGAAGAAATAATCATTGATTTTGACCAGCCGGAAAGCTGGAAGCACCTTGTTCAGGGCGACGTACTTTTTTCAATTCTTGGTACAACAATAAAAACAGTCAAAACCAGGAAGAGTCGTTACCGGATTGGTTATACCAATCAGTACGAATTTGCCAGGGCTGCTGCTGAAAATGGTGTCTCAACCTATATTTTGGTATCATCTGTGGGTGCAAACTCAAAATCCTTATTTTTTTATTCCAGAATGAAAGGTAAGTTAGAAGAAGAAGTTGCCAGGCTGAATTTCAGAAAACTGATCATACTCCGCCCTTCAATTCTGGATGGACATCGTTCTGAAAGAAGGGTAGGCGAGAAGTTCCGTCTATTTATCAGCCGACTTTTAAACAGGTTGAATTTGAAAAAATTCCGGCCAACTCCGGTCAATGTATTATCTTCAAAAATGATCCGCCTTTCAATCGATCACACCGAAGGATTTCGCCTGATGGAAGGTGATGAAATATTTTCTGTTTAAATCATCTCCTTTCTAAATATTTGTGACTTGCACGAAGAAAAAATCAACTAAAACGCTTCTCATTCGTTAAATATCGAAACATATAAAAATCAAATAAAAATGTATTCAGGATTTTTGAACGTTCATGATATCTTACGATGGTTACTTTTGCTTAGTTTGGTAATTACTTTGGCTAAATATCTTGCCGGATGGCTCGGTAACCAACGCTGGAAAAAGACCGACAATATTTTAGGAATTGTATTTACCTCGCTGATTGATTTGCAGTTACTAACCGGTTTGGCGCTTTATTTCTTCCTGAGCCCGGTCACTAAACTTGCCTTCAGCAATTTTGGGGCAGCCATGCAGGATGCCAATTTGCGCTTTTATGCGGTCGAACATTTTTTCATGATGTTCGTCGCTGCCGTTCTCGTACATATCGGACGTGCCAAATCGAAGAAGGCCAAATATGACAGGAAGAAATTTAAAACTGCATTTATCTTCTTTTTTGTAGCCTTAATTGTCATGGTGGCCGCCATTCCGTGGAGCAGGTTGTAACCTAAAATTATCATGGGAGAACACCATTAAAGGATTTGAAAAAATCTTTTATTGGTGTTTTTTTTGCGGTCTGGTGAACCTTTCATTTTTGGCGTGTACAGAAACAAAAAAACATGATTTTTCAGAAAAGCAAATACATTGGATTGATACTGACCGTCAGTTTTCTAACTTTGGGTTTTATACTGATGAGTGGCGGAGGTTCTTCTGATCCGAATGTTTTTAATGAAGAAATTTTCAGTTTCAGGCGGATAACCCTTGCGCCATTGATCATTGTTGGTTCATATATAGCTTTAATCTGGCTAATTCTAAAAAAATCGCCGAATTGATATTTCGCAGAAAAAATAGGACATGGAGTGATAATGAGTTGATGCAGCAAATCGTTTCGGGCGATCAGGCAGCATTCAACGAACTTTACCTTCGGTATAAAGACCGGATGTACTATTATTTCTTTCGAATGCTTGGCAATTCGGCAGATTATGCGAACGATTTTTTACAGGAACTTTTTATGAAACTGATCGAAAAACCTGAAAGTTATCATCCGGATTATTCGTTTCAGACCTGGCTTTATTCGGTGGCCAACAACATGTGCAAAAATGAATACCGCCATCGTGATGTAATAAAAGAATATCATTCGGTTGAAGCTTTGAAACCTCGGATAGACTACATGAATGTATCAACTGTTGAGCCGGAGCAGGCTTTAGAAAAGATTTTTCAAACACTCGATCAGCTTGGAGAAGAACACCGGTCGGCATTTATACTCCGCTACCGCGAAGGATTTTCGATTCGCGAAGTGGCCGGAATACTTGAACTTCCGGAAGGAACTGTGAAATCGCGCCTGTTTTATGCGAAAAAAATGTTGGCTGAAAAGCTCGAATATTTAAAAGATGAAATTGAATTCTAAAATTCTGCACCATGAAAAATACAAATCAGGATCAATTTTTTTCTGAACTTCTTCGGAAAGATCAGGTTGGCGGACACGACAAGTCCATCGAAGATCGGTTGATGTATTCTTTTTTACTGAAGAACAGCAGTTCGAAACTGAAGCAAAATTCGTTTGCCAGCTTTTTGGGATGGATTTTTTCATCTCAAAGTCTAGGTTTGAAAACCGGATTGGTGTCGGCTATTTTATTTTTTTCGGTCATGACTAATCAAATCAGCATCGAATCAGGAAAAGTCACCGCAACCGATAGCCTTTTTACCAAACGCGTGTTGGTGGCCGATTCCACCAGTTTCATTCAGGCCATTGATTCTATTCGTACCGATAGTCTGAATTAACAACTTGCCAGAGCAAAAATTTGACAATCAAAAGAATAGTTCTCTTCTGATCCTCCGTTTTCCCCAAAAAATCTTTATTTTTAAAAGGTTTTACGGATTTCACTGATTTCAGTGGCCGACAGACCAAAAAACTGAACCCTTTGAACGGGATGAATACATCTCAAAAAAGCACTAACCATGAATAACATTTGGGCCATTGTTTTGGCGGCAGGCTTGTCGAGCCGGATGGGAACTCAGAAACTGCTTTTACCTTTTAAAGGAAAAAGCATTGTTGAGATTGTAATCGAAAACATCCTTAATTCGGGAATTGACAAGATAATGGTTGTTCTGGGGGCCAATCATGACGAAATTGATGAAGTGTTGAAATCATGGCCGGTAAAAACTGTCAGGAATGAAAATTTTCGGGAAGGAATGCACACTTCAGTAATTTCAGGAGTGAAAGCGTTGCCAGAGAATGCAAAAGCAGCTATGATTTTTTTGGGTGACCAGCCTTTTATTCCTGGGAAAGCAATTCAAACTGTTGCTGAGGCCTGGCAATCTTCAGGAAAAGGAATCATCATTCCATTGTTCGATGGCAAACGGGGCCATCCGCCTTTGTATGATATGAAGCTTCGGAACGAAATTCTGAACCTTGATCCATCGGTTGGATTACGGTCGGTTGCAATGAAATTTCCGGATGAAATTTGTGAAATAGAAACTTTTTGTCCGGAAATCGTAAGAGACATAGATACGAAAAGTGACTATTTGAACGAATTGGGAATGAGATGATAATGCCACCCCTTCGGGGTTGGTTGATGGCGGTGCAATTTGTTGGCTATAATCTTGTCACGCCTTCGGCGTTAAAGCAATCCCGAAGGGATTTAAAGATTATAGAAGATACGAAATGAAAAAGAAATAATCCCGAAGGGATGACATGATAGAAATGACACATTATTAAAATTCAAAAAATATGGCAGGAACATTCTCTCAAATTTACATTCAGGTTGTATTTGCCGTAAATGGTCGCACAAACCTACTTCAAAAACCGTGGCGCGATGAGGTATTCAAATATATGTCAGGCATCGTCAAAGGTAAAAATCAAAAACCGATCATTGTCAATGGGGTTGCCAATCATGTGCATTTATTTGTCGGACTAAAACCTTCCAAGTCATTATCTGATCTAATCAGAGATGTTAAGAATAATTCAACTAATTTTATCAATGAGCAAAATTTTGTACGGGGTAAATTTTCCTGGCAAGAAGGTTTTGGCTCTTTCTCTTATTCACATTCTCAAATCGAACAGGTATATCAATATATTCTGAAACAGGAAGAACACCATCATAAAATGACTTTTAAGGAAGAATATTTAGATTTTCTGAAAAAGTTTGAAGTTGAATATGATGAAAAATATTTGTTTGAATGGTATGATGAATAAGTCTCCCATTCAGATGGTGCGAATATATTTTGAATGAACTAAATAAAACCAACAAACATGGTAAAACAAATTAAATTTGAACTAAACGGGAAAAAGGTGGAAATACCACTTGAAGCCGGACAAAGCTTGCTTTGGGCCCTCCGGAACAATTTCAACCTGACCGGCACCAAATATGGCTGCGGCGAGGATTATTGCGGCGCATGCACCGTGATTATGGACGGAGAAGCTGTCCGTTCGTGCGGAATTACAATGGAAGATGTTTCGGGCAAAAAAATTACCACCATCGAAGGCATGTCGGTAAACGGGAAACTCCACCCGGTTCAGCAGGCCTTTGTCGAACACGACGCGTTGCAATGCGGATTCTGTACCCCTGGAATGATCATGAATGCATACGGCCTTCTGTTAAAAACCCCTCATCCTACCAGAGAGCAGATTATCGATGGAATGGAAGATAACCTCTGCCGCTGCGGCGCGCATACCCGAATTCTCGATGCCATTGAATCGGCCTCCAAAGTCCTGAAAATTTAACCTGACAAATAGAAAACCAGATGAAAGACAATAAATATTATCGGGACGAAGTGCCTGAAAACAATCCGACTTTTGAAGTTGACCGGCGGGATTTTGTAAAACTATTGGGTGGCGGCCTTTTTATCTATTTTCAATTGGGCGAATTTCTGACGGGAGTAGCCGCCGAGGCTGCCCAGCAACGATCGCTTCCAAAGGATTACAATGCCTTTCTGCACATCAGCGAGGATGGTACGGTGACCTGCCTGATCGGGAAAATTGAAATGGGGCAGGGGATTATCACTTCATTTCCGCAGATGGTAGCCGACGAACTGGATACCCCTCTGGAAAGTGTGAAAATGGTGATGGGCGATACCGAATTATGCCCCTATGATGCCGGAACCTGGGGGTCACTTTCGACCCGTTCACTTGGCCCGGCGCTGATGGCTGTAATAGCTGAAGCCCGTGGTGTATTGCTGAACCTCGGTTCTGAAAATCTGGGTGTAGCTGTGGAAGAACTTGCGATTGAAAACGGAGTAATTTTCGTTAAGAACAAGAAGAATAAAAAGATCGGTTTCGGACAACTTGCACAAGGAAAGAAGATTGAAAAATACCTTGATGTGAAACCCAAGGCAAAAGATTTCAGTGAGTATAAAATTCGTGGGAAGTCGTTCACACATGCCGATGGGATTGCCAAGGCAAAAGGCGAAGCGCAATATACGGGCGATTTCAGGATGCCCGGAATGTTGTATGCCAAAATCCTGAGGCCACCATCGCACGGGGCAACCTTGGTTTCGGCTGATACTTCGGAAGCTGAAAAGTTGGAAGGAATTTCGATTGCCCGCGACAAAGAACTTGTTGCTGTTTTGCACCGGGATATTGAAAAAGCGGAAGCAGCGCTTGCCAAAGTAAAAGCCGAATACAAGTTCGATGAAATGAAAGTGGACGACCAAACCGTTTTCAAACACATGCTTGAATTTCCTTCGGAAGCAAGGGTTGTAAAAAGTACGGGTGATATTGCAACTGGTAAAAACAGTTCAAACCAAATATTGGAGAGCGAGTTTCACAACAGTTACGTGGCTCATGCAGCAATAGAGCCCCATACCGCTCTGGGATTTATGGAAGGCGACAAGGTTGTGGTCAGGGCATCGACCCAAACCCCTTTCGGGGCGCAGGACGGAATTGCCCGCGAACTGGGACTTGGACTGGATAAGGTCAGGGTTATTGCACCATTCCTGGGTGGTGGATTTGGGGGAAAAACAATGTTTCGTCAAGCTGTGGAAGCTGCCCGTTTAACCAAATTAACCGGAAAACCCATCATGGTGCTTTGGACCCGGAAAGAGAGTTTCTTTTACGATAACTTCCGTCCGGGAGCAGTCATCAAAATTACTTCAGGAACCGACAAGTCCGGAAAAATTTCGTTGTGGGATTATCACGAATATTTTGCAGGCGCCCGCGGATCGGATACCATTTATGATGTTCCCAATGCCAAAACCACCAGCTATTCGGCCCGAAATGTTCATCCATTTCTTACCGGCGCCTGGCGTGCCCCGGGAAACAATACGAATACATTTGCCCGTGAGTCGCAAATTGAAATGATGGCGGCAAAAATCGGAGCCGATCCTCTGGATTTCAGGTTAAAAAACCTGAAAGATGAACGAATGATTGGTGTGCTGAAAGCTGTTGCCGACCTGTTTGGCTGGACTCCGGCCAAATCGCCAAGCGGACGTGGATATGGCATTGCCTGCGGTTTCGACGCGGGAGGTTATGTGGCCCACATGGCTGAAGTAAAAGTGGACCAAAAAACCGGTAAAATAAAAGTAATCAGGGTAGCCTGTGCCGAGGAACTCGGATTCTGTATTAATCCGCAAGGGGCCACTATTCAGCTTGAAGGCTGCATTACGATGGGAATGGGCTACGCGCTGACCGAAGAAGTGAAGTTCACCGGCGGCGATGTTCATACAACCAATTTTGGAAATTACCAGCTTCCGCAGTTTTCGTGGCTACCTAAAATACAGACTAAAATTCTGGATAAGAATGAAGCTCCGCAAGGAGGCGGCGAGCCTGGAATTATTTGTATGGGAGGTGTTCTTGCCAATGCTGTTTATGATGCTTGTGGCGCCCGGCTTTACCAGCTTCCGATGACTCCTGAAAGAGTGTTGGAGGCGATTGCTAAGGTGAAATAAATTTGTTTAAAGTTATGGATTCCATCCCTTTTTTGAAAGGTGGAATCCGTACTTTGAACGGATGCCAGAGGCATCAAATGTTTATAGAAACAGCCGGAACAACGCGAAATACGATTCCGGCGGAGTCGAACGAATCTTTCCATATTGCGATGGCTATAAACATGCAAATCCTCTGGATTTGAGTAAATCCATCCATTTGATGATCAAATGATTCAATCATTCGAAAAGAGATGGAATCCTTCACTCACATTGCCTTCCTCATTGTATAAATATTTTCTATTTCTCAACCTTATTACAGTTTCCCGGCAAAGCCCATCAGTTTTTCTTTCATCGAATTTAATTCTGTCTCCTGAAGTGTATCATCGGCACGTTCGATCAGTTCGTTATACAGCGATAAGTGATATCCGGCTTCTTCGGTGTTTAATTTTCTTTCGTTGGATGGGAAAGCTGCAAAATACTTAAGCCATTCTTCTAATGAGCCTGCTAATTCCTTAAACCGATTTTTCCCGAGTTGCTTTTGACCGTTTTCAGTATAAAGAGCGGCCATCAAAATGCTTTGGAAATCAACCGGCCATCGTTCTAAACTTATGGTTTGTTCTGCTTTTTTTAACACTTCAATCGCTTTAGCTGATTGCTTTTCTTCGGTCAGTTTTTGAGCCAGACGGTAAAAGGCAGTCCTGAGTTGCATACTGGCCAGCATCCGGCGGTGATGCCAGTCGAAATAAACCGAAGGGTTGGCCAGGTTGTCCCAATTGCAGTTTTTTATTAATTTGGTGTAGAGGCTTACTGTATCAATCTTGCCCATGTTGAGAACCGAATTACTGTCGGTTTTCTGATCGGTCAAGCGAAAAACCAGTCCGTCGAAAATCAGGTTGTTTTTCAATCCATGTTCTTCCGGATCGACCCAGGATGTAAAACAAACCGGACGTTTTCCTTTGTTTGATGCGATGATATCCCAAAATACAAGATCACCCTTGTTAATAGCCTTCTGTTTCAATTCGAGGTGGATATCTCCTTTCCCCTGCATTTCCAGCTTTATTTTTTGTACCGGGATGTAACTTATTGGTTCCTGATTTTCGACTACAAGTTTTGTTTTCGAAGAGTCGCTGGCTACGAAATCCAGAACATCAGTCATGTGCTGCTCTGTTTCAATTTCAGGGACGACATATACGTAATCAAGTTCACCTGACTGATATTTCTCCATGGGAATGGTCATTTTCAACGCTTCATTCTGATATATTTTTCGCTGTAATTGTCCGATGTACCATTCAGCCTGCAGATAGGGCATAACCACAACACGAACATCCTTGCGGATTCCTTCCACTTCCTGGCAATACCAGAGCGGATAGGTATCATTGTCGGCATGGGTAAACAGGATGGCATCCTTTTCGCATGATTCAAGATAATTTCGGGCCAGGTCGCGTGCCGAATACCTTCCTGATCGATCGTGATCATCGAAATTCTGCATTAAAAGTAACATGGGCGATGCCGCAAGACCGAAAACCAATGCGGCTGTTATTGCAGGTTTTTCTCTAACTATTTTTTTAATTCCAGAAAAAATGGCCAAAATTCCTATTCCAATCCAGATGCTGAAGGCATAAAATGAACCAACATAAACGTAATCGCGTTCGCGTGGGGTATTTGGCACTTCGTTCAGGTAAACGACCAGAACAAAACTCATCAGGAAAAACAGCAGACCGATAGTGAAAAAGTTATGTCTGTCATTTCGGTATTGAAAATAAAGTCCGATTATTCCTAACAGCAGTGGCAGGAAATAATACGAATTACGCCCCTTATTGTTCTTTGCTTCTGAAGGCAACGTGGTTTGTGGCCCTGAAAAATACCTGTCGATGAATGGAAATCCTGACTGCCAGTTTCCGTTCAACAAGTTTCCGTTTCCCTGAATATCATTTTGCCTTCCGGCGAAATTCCACATCAAATAGCGCATGTACATGAAACCAAACTGGTATTTCAGGAAGAAAGACATATTTTCACTGAATGTTGGAATTGCAGTATTATTTAAATTTCCCTCCTCATTTCTGAATAAAATATTTCTGCCTTTAAATTTGACCCATTTTTTATAGGCCTCAATATGTTCAGGATCGCTGCTGTGCATACGTGGGAAAAAACCTGTCGTATTTGGGTTGTACACGACCTGCGGATTTAATTTGCTTTTTATGTATTTTCCTTTTGAGGCAATCCAGGTATTTCGTTCCTGATATCCTGATGCTACTGATCCGAAATTAGCACCATATAAAATTGGTCGCGTTCCATATTGCTCGCGGTTCAGGTAATTCAGCAAACTGAATGTTGACTCCGGATTTCCCTGATTGACGGGCACCCCTGCTGATGCACGTATGAAGGTAGCCACATACGAGGTGTATCCAATCAGCAAAAAAGTCAGGCACAATAAGGCCAGGTTCAGCTTTGGAAAATGTTTGCGGTGGCTGTAAAATAATCCTCCTGAAATTGCACTAATCAGTAAAACGATGTAGGTAATCAATCCTGAATGAATAGGAAAATGTAGCTTGTTTACGAAAAAGAGTTCCAGATTTTTCGACAGATCGAGCAAGCCAGGGATAAAAACCTGAAGCAAGGCCAGAATTCCAATTCCACTAATCAGGATTGCAGCGGCTAAACCTTTGAGCGAATAGTTGTATTTCCGGAAATAAATAATGAGTCCGACCGATGGAATGACCAGTAAATTCAGGAGATGCACCCCAATTGACAAGCCGATCAGGAAAAAAATCAGGATAATCCATCTTGAAGAAAAAGGCAAATCAGCTTCGCGCTCCCAACGGGTTGCTGCCCACAATACCGCGGCGCTGAACAGCGATGAAAGCGCATAAACTTCAGCTTCGACAGCCGAAAACCAAAATGAATCGGTAAAGGCAAACGACAAAGCTCCAATGGCGGCTGCTCCGAATTTCAGAAATAATGGAAAGGATTTTCTTTGTTTCTGCTCTATTTTTGAAACCATCCACACAATGGTCCAGAACAAAAAGAGAATTGTTGCAGCGCTCGAAACTGCCGAGACCAGATTGATGGTGTAGGCTGCTTTTGTAGAATCTCCAAAACTGAACAGGGAAAAGACGCGCCCAAGTAGCATAAATAACGGCGCTCCGGGAGAATGATTGATTTCCAGTTTCCAGGCCGACACCAGAAACTCGCCGCAATCCCACAGGCTAAGCGTAGGTTCGAGTGTTAAAATATAAACGAAAAGTGAAATGCAGAAAATCGCCCAACCGGCGATGTTGTTAATTCTTTGCTGATTCATCGGTGAACTTTTCCATTTCAGTACACGCTGAAATGGAAAAGTTCAGATCGGGAAGAGATATTTTTCCTCTGCAAAATAATGAAGTAAAGTCACGGGTTTGAAAATTGGAATTAATGGGCAGATAGATATTGCTTTTTAAAATTCAGACTAAAGAAGAACATTTATTTCTTCAATTTTCCTCTTAATTCCTGCGTATTTATAAATTTTTTGAATCCTTTTTCTATCAATGAATGAACCAATACCTTATCACCAGTCCATAATTTGCAATTCAGATGTAATGATAAGGCCACAAACATCACATCATCAAAATCCACATCTTTAGTCAGTTCATCAGCGTTTAATAGAAATTCCTTGGGAATGAACTCTTCTGAAATAAAGTGAATCTTGGTATATAATATTTCTATAAGTTCATTAACCTCAGAATCACTAAGTTTTGTAATTTTCTTAATTTTTTGAAAGTGATTTTGTATCTCAACCTGAAGGAAACGGGGGCTATAAAATTTTACAGACTTGTCAGAATGAAGTAGTATTTGGCCAATCCAACTTTGTGAATTTAAAATTGCACTAAAAACAATATTAGTATCCACAACAATCTTCATTTCAGAAGTCTTTCGCGATTAGCTTTATACCAATTTATATTTATTGCAGTCGAAAGTTTATCAACTTCAGACTGGGCCACCGAATACTTTGATGTAATTTCTTTATACCTAAAGAAGTTGGCCAATTCTTGAAGTTCGTCCGTGTCGACTGTAGGCAATAGCCTAATAATTACCTCGCTATTTGTTCTCTCTATTATCATGGCAATCAAGTTTTTACAAATTTAGTTCTTTAATTTGAAAGATAATACTTTTACTCAGATAAAAAATGCAGATTGGTTTTTAAACTGAAGTAACTAGCTTTAAAATTCTGGATGAATCCTTTTCTTGGAATTGGCATCTTTACAGTATTAAAGGATTTAAGTTTGATTAATTCCGTAAAACCATTTTTAGGAAGCATCCAATGGGCGAATGGTCTGGATTTGTGCCCCGACACCTTGTACCTGGAAAGCAAATTATTGTCTGCCTGAATTTTATTTCCCGGTAAACAGGGTTAGAAAACAGTAATTTATTTCAGAAATTTTGCCGGTATCCCTTTTATCTTTTCAATCTCAACCTTCCGTATAAAAAACTCGCCGCCTTCCGACTGCAATTGAATTTTCCCTTTGGTGAGCGGAATTTTTTGTCCGTTTTCAAGTTTACTGCAATTCGTGTTGACCATCACAACTTGTCCGTTCACTACATGTACAGAAGTTTGTCCGAAACAGTATAAATCAACCGTATTCCATTCTCCAAGCGGCTTTTCGGCGTCTTTCATTTTTTTAATCGAACGTCCGTTATCTGTTTCGCTGAAAAAGGTCGATTGCCCGTCAGGATTATAAAAGAAGGTTTTCCCGTCGTCTCCTTTTTTTACTTTGGTCTCGCACCAGGTATTGGCCATGAGGTACGTATCGCCCAGGTTATCGTGCATTAACTGGTGTTCGATATTGGCCATCCAGGTTCCGAAAGCCACACCAAAGGGGCCATAACTGTGGTATAATAAACCGCTGTTACGTCTTCCATACACTTTTTCGCCCCACTTAAATTCAAGGCGCAGGTGATAATTTTCGTATTCGGTTTTGGTGGCTAACGAGGCATTAATGTCGCCTGAAATGCGGATCACTTTTCCACCGTCCATTTCAATAACCTGATAAATAGAAGTAGGTGTAGCTTTTTTAGCAAGGTCTTCAAAACCTGTAATCGGGCTTCCGAGGAATATTTCCCAATTTTTCAGGTTCTTTCCATTGAAAAGTTGTTTTTGAGAAAATGCTGTAATTGACAGGAAACTAAGGGTTAAAAAGAGCAAAAGGGTTTTCATGTTAGTTGGTTTTGGGTAAGTTGCAAAAAAAACTGCCCCATAAAGATAGGGCAGTCTATCGAAATAATAAAATAGAATTAAAATTAATGTGCTGCAAGTAATTGTTGTGCACGGTCTAAAATAGCTGAATCGTCAATTAAAACAACGCCTCCGCCTGGTCCCGGTTCAATGTGTAATCCTACTGATTTACCTTTATCGTAGTTTGCGCCTCCAAAATAATTCCTGACGGTTTCAACTTCGATTCCAAATTCCTGCGCAATTTGACTGATTGAACCGGCAGGTAAACTGTCCTTGATGTGACGTAATTCGTTAAAAGTGATCTTTCTTTCCATGACAAGTAGTTTTTATGGTTTTACATCTTTTTCCTTCTAAAACGCCCTTTAAAGTTAGAATTAATATAGAAATAATAAAAGGGCAAAGGCCATGTTTTAGTAGCAGGTTCTGTTGTTTATCAGTGCCGGGGTATATTTAACATCTCGGTTTTATCTCTATTGTGCTTGTCTGATAAGCCATTTAGATTTGCTGACAATTGCATGACCAATCCGGATTGATGAAATAATTAACAATTTTTAAGAATTATTGATCCCCCCGCCGGATAGCATCGTAAATAGCCTGATGGATGTTAGTTCGTATGTTCAGGTCGTTGATCGTTGTCATTCTGCGTGTTGGATGTACGCGGTTCGAAAGGAAAATAAAAAGCAATTGGTTTTCAGGATCGGCCCAACAAAAAGTGCCGGTAAATCCGGTGTGCCCAAAACTATCGGGACTGGCGTTGGCTGCCGGAAATTTATTTTTGCCGTTGGTTCCCGGATTTGGTTTATCGAACCCAAGTGCCCGGCGATTTTCGTTCAGGGGAAACTGAACTTTGGTGAACTCACGGATTGTTTCGGGCTTAATGTATTGTTTTCCTCCGTAATAGCCCAATTGCAGGTACATCTGCATCACTTTGGCCAGATCGTTGGCAGTACTGAAGAGGCCAGCATTGCCCGAAACACCGCCCAGCAATGCTGCCAGTTCATCGTGTACAAATCCTTGTAAAAGTTCTTTCCTGAAAGTAAGGTCAATTTCAGTAGGGACAATCTCTGTTATTGGAAACCTTTCGTAGGGTTTAAATCCGGTGGAAACAGCGCCTAATGAGTTAAAGAATTCCTTGTTCAAATATTCCTGAAAACTGGTTCCGGTCAATCGTTCGGTTATAAAAGGGAACAGGCTGAAACCTAAGTCGGAATAATGAAATTCTTTTTGAGCCCGTAATGGCGATTTGATGATGTCGGCTATAATTTGGTTTTTGAAATCAGTACGAGCATACAATTTGTCGGATACCCTGATCTGAAATTTTTCCGAGGGTTGGCTGCGAAATACCCCATTCCGTAGTTTACTGTTACTTCCCGGTTCAAGCCAAAAGGGGATAAAGCTTTGTAAACGTGCCTGATGGGTCAGGATATCACGAACAGTGATTTCTGCTTTATTGGTATTTTTGAACTCATCGAAATAGGTCGCAAAAGGCTTATCCAGATTGATTTTCTTCTGGTCGTACAACTTCATGATTGCTGGCAATGCCGCTGTAATTTTGGTAACTGATGCCAGATCGTACAGGTTGTTGTTTTGTACTGCCTGAACCTTTTCGTAGGTAAAAAAGCCGTAACTTCTATTAAATATGACTTTCCCGTTTTTGGCAACCAAAACCTGACAACCAGGGAATGCCTTCCTGTTTATTCCAGATTCTGCCAGAGAGTCGAGTTTTGAATTCAGGAAGGCTGAGCTGATATTTACCTCTTCAGGAAGCGTATATTTCAGGCGATGGATGGATTTTGTCTCAATTCCTGAATGTATCGGGAACATATCCTTCACGGTAATTGGTAGTTTACCGGTTGCATCTGTAGCTCCAAAGATTAATTGTGCCGCCATTTCCTGAGCAATTGAATCATCCTGATAGGCAATTATTAAACTTTTGGTATTGGTGATTGAAGGAAAATTGGGGAGCGAATAAGGATTTCCAAAATAAGAAATAATTGTATTCCGGCCTTTAAGTTTTTCAATCAATTCAATTTGCTGATCGGTAATGCCGAACCGCCTTGAAGGGTACAAACCCATTCCGTTCATACCAATAATCACCAGGTTGTACGGATTTAGCTGGTTGAGCAGACTGTTTATTTCTACTTCTGAAGGAGTTTTGCCAATATTGAAATGATCAACTTCAGCATAGTTTTCAAGCATTTTCTGGAAAGGCGTCAGTTGTTCAGAACCAAACATCAGGCTGGCCAATTTTAGTGTATCCAACCGTTGTAACGGAATCATGTTAAGTTGATTGATCAGTACAGTCAGAGATTGCTCATGAAGCAGCCGTTTGGTAAGCTGGTAGTGATTGTCGTTTAATTTCGGAGTTAGATTTTTTGTTTCAACCGGTTTTTGTTGATCGAGCCCGAGCCATTTTTTTACGGTCAAAATTTTCCTGCATTTGTCATCGATTTCGGTAACTGTTAATTCTCCATTTTTAACTGCAAGTTTCACCGCTGAAATAGCCCGATCCAAACGAGGCACTATTTCGACCATGTCATTGCCTGCTTTCAGCGCTCTTACCGAAGATTCCGCTGATGAATACAAATTACTGATCCCTCTCATATTCATCGCATCAGTAATGACCAAACCGTTGAACCCTAAATCTTTTCTAAGTTTTTTATTAATAATTTCGGATGAAATTGTTGCCGGAATTCTGCCATCCGGTTCAAGCGCCGGAACCTGCAAATGACCGGTCATAATGGCACCAATCCCTTTATTGATGAGGTATGCAAATGGAAATATTTCAATAGAATCGAGTTGATTTTTATTCTGCGAAATTATTGGAAGATCGTGATGCGAATCTGCATCGGTGTCGCCATGGCCGGGAAAATGTTTTGCAGTTGCCAAAACGCCTGCATCCTGCATTCCACTGGCATATAACCATGATTTTCGGGCTACCTGCATCTGGTCTTCACCAAACGAACGGTGATTGATAACCGGGTTAGAGGGATTTATGTTGATGTCGGAAACCGGGGCCATATTCATGTGGATGCCAAGCATTCGGCATTGTTCACCGATTTCGAATCCCATCCGATAAATTAAAGTATCGCTGGATATTGCTCCCAAAGCCATTTGCACCGGATAACTCAAAGTTGAATCTAACCTGAATCCCAATCCATTCTCAGCGTCAATGGCAATCAAAAGAGGTATGTTCGATGCCTGTTGCAATTGAATCGAAATTTTTGCCTGTGCAATAGGTCCGCCCTGCATGAAAATGACCCCTCCTACCTCATTTTTCTTAACTTGCCGTAGAAGTTCTTCGACATGCTGAGATTTATTATTTGAATAAGCCTGAATCATAAAAAGCTGGCCAATCTTTTGGTCCAGTGTCATTTTTATCAACAACGAATCAACCCATTGATCTTTATTGTGCTTTAAAAAATCTGGTTTTTCTTGTGCCAGTGAAATTCCTGAAAGTAAAATCAGGAAGAAAAGTAATTGGGATATTTTTTTCATTCGGGTCTCAGATCAGTGGGCAAAGTTAAAAAACTATGAAAATGTTTGACCTTAACTGATCAGGCATTTTGAAATAGTGAATATTAAAAAAATATTGATTTGTTAATGTTTAAAAACTACTTTGATAATATTTTACAAGTGATTGCTGAAAAACAAGTTAAAGAACATTTTGTCGTAGTTTGCCTTTATTTACTGACATTTCCGAAGGCTTTAAAATTGATTTTGGCACATAATGGCCTGAATGTTAAAAAATGTGAAAATCATTTGTTATTTTTGGAATACTAAGTATTAGAATTCAACGTTTATAATCTGAAAAAACCTGGAGTTGAAGAAACTTATCTACATATTACTGGTAGTATTTTCAATAGGCTATTTAATCTCATGTGAAGATGAGAAATATCTTTCTTCCTCCGATGTAAAACTTCTTTTTTCGGTGGATACGGTCATGTTCGACACTGTTTTTACCACCATCGGATCAACCACTCAGCATCTTAAGATTTACAATCCATTCGATCAGAAAATCCTCATTTCTTCAATAAAACTGGCAAAGGGCGAAACATCAAATTTCAGGCTGAATATTAATGGTGTTTCGGCTAACGAGGTTCAGAACCTGGAGATTGCGCCTTTCGATAGTATGTATATTTTCGTTGAGGTTACTATTGATCCAAGTGGTCAAAATCTTCCCTTAGTTGTTAAGGATTCAATTGAGTTCGTCACAAACTCAAATCCCCAACATGTTGATCTGTTGGCCTGGGGACAGGATTTTAAACTGATTAAACGACAGATATTAAAAACAACAACCTGGACTAATGATAAACCATACCTGGTATATAACTATGCTTATGTTGACAGTAATGCCACTTTAACCATTGAGCCGGGAACAAAAATTTATTTTCATAAGGATGCGGGTTTATATGTGAAGGGAAAAGTTTTAGCCAAAGGGACCATCAACAGTCCAATCTTATTTTATGGCGACAGACTTGAAGATGTTTATGCCAATGTTCCTGATCAATGGAATGGTATTTTATTGTATTCAGGAAGTAAAAACAACGAATTTGCAAACGTTGAAATTAAAAATGCCAATATCGGGCTTCAGGTAGGAAATATTGAGAATGAGGGTTTTGCGACAGTGAAACTTACCAATACTAAAATTCAAAACATGGCTTATGCCGGAATATTTGCCATGAAATCTGATATTGAGGCGAATAATTGTCTGGTAACTAATTGTGGTTTTTATGCCGTGGCTCTTCTTGTCGGAGGGAACTATGAATTCAATCATTCAACAATAGCTAACTATTGGGGCGGTTATGGGTTTAAAGCCCGAAGTACGCCGGCTGTGTTAATTTCTAATATACTAAGTGTTTCAAAAGATAAACCAAATTATATCGGTGATATTGTTAAAGCCGATTTTGGCAACTCCATTATCGCCGGAAATGCAATAGATGGGAATGAAATATTCCTAAAAGGAAATTCCGAAGCATTGCTAAACTACAAATTCGACCGCTGTATTTTGCAAGTTGCCGATACGTTTAAAACCACTAATACTGATCATTTTATTAATGTTTTGAGAGGGTTAGGTTCAGAGCCCAAATTTGTTGACCCGTACAAAAAGATGAATTTTGAACTGGATACACTAAGTCCTGCCATAGACGCTGCAAAAGTTGCGATCGGCAAGCTGTTTCCGTTCGATTTAAAAGGTCGCGATCGTTTCCTGGATAAAGGCCCGGATATCGGCGCTCTTGAACGTCAGGTAAAGAAAGCCTCAAAATAAGCTATGCCCTTCATTTTGCCCTGATTGGTTTTTTCATTACTTTCCCTTACTAAAATCAATATACTTCTTTGTCTGTTATTCTGAAGTTTTTCATAGATATGAAGCAGTTGTCAGTTCTTGGTTTTCTGCTGGTCTTGCTGATGGCTCATGAAAGTCAAAGTCAGGACAGATCAGTAAAAGATGAGTATTCGTTCATGTTCTATAATGCCGAGAATTACTTTGATTGTGAAAATGATTCCTTGACAAATGATGACGAATTCACTTCTGAAGGGGCTAGAAGATGGAATAAGGGGAGATTACTGGATAAGACCGACCGTTTGGCAAAAGTCATTATTGCATCTGGCAAATGGAATCCTCCATTGTTTGTCGGACTCTGCGAGATTGAAAACAGGAGAGTGCTTGAATTACTGACGAAAAGCACAATCTTATCCAAATACAATTATAAAATTATTCAGAAGGATTCACCTGACGAAAGGGGAATCGATGTTGCCTTCATTTATCGCCCGGATTTATTCCGGCCTTTTGATTACCAGTCCATAAAAGTAGCAGATCGAACAGAACCAACATTCAAAACCAGGGAAATCCTTCAGGTTAGCGGAGTTTTGAATGGCTGTGATACCATCCATGTGTTTGTAAACCACTGGCCTTCGAGGTATGGCGGAATTATGGAAACGGTCAGGTTTCGTAAATTGGCGGCTGAAGCGCTCAAAAATGCAGTGGAAAACATGAAGATTAAATTCCCGGGAGCAAAAATTGTTTGTACCGGCGATTTTAATGATACACCCCGTGATGAAAGCCTGACTAAAGTATTTGAAGCGAAAGAAACTGATCATGCCGATCAATGGGGTGAGATGATAAACCTATCATCAGGATGGATGTCGGCGGCGGTACAAACCTTGAAGAATCAGTATTCATGGGAGGTTTTTGATCAATGGATTGTTTCGGACAGTTTTCTGAGCGCCAATCGTTGCTTCAAATTTTTAAATGCTGAAATTATGAAAGCTTCCTTTTTACTTGAACCTGACCCCAAATTTGGTGGTGTAAAACCAAAACGCACTTACATCGGATTCAAATATCAGGAAGGCTTTTCTGATCATCTTCCTGTACTGATTCGGATTCAATTGCTGAATCACTGATTATTAACATGGACTAAGCCAAGTTCCTTCGCCTTTTCCAGCATGAATTGATACGCCTGATCATGATCGTTTTGAATGATTCCATCAAGGATGGCTTCTTTTATTGCACTTTTAATCAAACCAATTTCTTTGCAAGGACTTAGTCCAAAAACTTCCATGATTGTTTCTCCGGTAACTGGAGGCTGAAAATTCCGGATATGATCCCTCTCTTCCAGATCTTTAAGTTTTTGGCGTACAAGCTGAAAATTGGCGTAGTATTTTTTTACTTTCTGCTGATTTTTGGAAGTAATGTCAGCCTCGCAAAGAGTCATCAAATCGTCAATGTCATCTCCTGCTTCGAAAAGCAATCTTCGAACAGCCGAATCAGTCACTTCCTCTTCTGAAAGTACAATTGGCCGCATATGAAGTTCTACCAGCTTCTGAACGTATTTCATCTTTTCATTCAGCGGAAACTTCATTCTTTTAAACATTGTAGGCACCATTTTGGCGCCGATGAAATTGTGGGAATGGAATGTCCAGCCCAATTGCGGCGAATACTTTTTTGTTGCCGGTTTGGCGATATCATGAAGTAAAGCGGACCAACGCAGCCATAAATTATCTGTGTTTGGTGCAATGCGGTCGAGTACCTCTAAAGTATGGTAAAAATTGTCTTTATGACCAATCCCATTCATTTCTTCCTGTCCTTTCATCCGGTATAATTCAGGAAAAATGATCTCCAATACACCTGTCTTTTCCAGCAGCTTAAATCCGATAGATGGTTTTGAAGACAAAATTATTTTATTGAGTTCTTCCCCAATTCTTTCTTTCGAAATAATATGAATCCGGTCCTTGTTTTTTGCGATCGCAACAAGTGTTTTATGCTCAATGGTAAAACCCAGTTGGGTAGCAAAACGGATTGCCCTCATCATTCGCAGAGGATCATCAGAAAACGTAATTCCCGGTTCGAGTGGGGTACGGATAATCTGGTCTTCAATATCCTGAATTCCACCAAATGGATCAATCAGTTCGCCAAAACGATGGCCGTTCAGGCAGATGGCAAGTGCGTTGATTGTAAAATCTCTCCGGTTTTGGTCTTCCTCAAGTGTTCCGTCTTCTACAATGGGATTTCTGGAATCTTCCTGATACGATTCTTTGCGGGCGCCCACAAATTCTACCTCGAGCGATTGGTACTTAAGCATGGCCGTACCATAAGTTTTAAACACGCTTACCTGAATGTTTGGCCCTAATTTTTTGGCTACCATTTCGGCTAATTGAATGCCGCTTCCAATGGTTACTATATCAATGTCGGGCGATGGCCGGTTTAAGATCAGGTCCCTGACATAACCGCCAATTACATAAGTTTCCTGATTGAGATGGTCGGCTAGTGAAGATATTACAGAAAATATGTGGTGCTGCAAATGTTGCTTCATGAAAAAAATTCCGGAATGTGGATATTTAAATACTTATATATGACAATTTGTTTTCAGATTGTGACAAAATTACAATTAATTGCAGTTTCAGGCTTCAATCGAACTTTTTTATTTGTTGGCACATGAATTGATATCCATATATCAAAAAATGTATATATTTGTATAATTAAAATTTTAGCCATGTTAGAACATTTAAATCAAGAGACATTCAAAGCGAAAGTATTCAATTTTGAACTCAATAAAGAATGGAAATACGAAGGGAAAGTTCCTTGTATGATTGACTTTTATGCCGATTGGTGTGGCCCATGCAAAATGGTTGCCCCTGTATTGGAAGAACTCCAGAAAGAATATGGGAATAATCTTGTTATTTATAAGGTTAACACCGAAAATGAGCGCGAACTTTCGGCCATGTTCGGTATTCAAAGCATTCCTTCCTTACTGTTTGTCCCGATTGACGGTCAGCCACAAATGGCGATGGGCGCTTTGCCAAAATCAACATTTGAAAAAGCAATTGCTGATGTACTGAATGTACAGAAGCCGATAATCAATTAATTCAGTAAATCCAGAATTTTCTCGAGATGGATCCCTCTGGATCCTTTGATCAGAATAAATTTGTTTTCAATAGGTTGTGTTTTTAGGTAGTTAGAAAGAAGTTCGACTTGTTCGAACTTCTTTTTTTCTGTCCGGTCTTTTGTACATTTAAAAAGTGGGCCAACAAGAAAAACATCTGAAAAATTCTGATCTTCAATATAATCAACAATCTTTTGGTGCTCAGCTTCCGATGTTTCACCCAATTCGAGCATATCGCCCAGAATCAGGCATTTTTGAGCATTTTTAATATTTGTAAAGTTTTCGAGTGCCGCCATCATACTCGTTGGATTGGCATTATAAGCATCCATGATAATGGTGTTCTTGTCTGTTCTGATCAACTGAGAGCGGTTATTTGACGGATTATAAGCAGAAAGAGCTTCCTGAATTTTCAAAGGGTCAACCTCAAAATATTTACCAACACATGCGGCAGCCAGTATGTTCTCCATATTGTAATCGCCAACCAGTTTTGATTTTAGATAAAGCCAGCCGCTTTCAAATAGAGCCTTAACCACCAGATAGCTATCAGTACTTGCCAGCTCTCCGGCCAAATAATAATCGGTCGAATTTCCGTAGGTGACTTTGTCAACTCCTTTTGCTTGCTCAACCAGAAGCGGATTGTCAGCGTTAATAAAGCATTTCGCCTTTTTCGCTTTCAGAAAATGGTACAATTCAGATTTTGTCCTGATTACTCCTTCGAATGAGCCAAAGCCTTCCAGGTGAGCTTTACCGATGTTGGTAATGATACCGTAATCAGGATTGGCAATTTGGCATAGTGCATTTATTTCTCCCTGATGGTTGGCTCCCATCTCAACGACCCCAATTTCGGTTTCTTTGGTCATTGATAAAAGAGTGAGAGGTACACCGATATGATTGTTGAGGTTTCCCTGAGTGAAATTGACTTTGAATTTTTGAGAGAGAACAGCAGCTACAAGCTCTTTAGTCGTAGTTTTCCCATTTGTTCCGGTGATAGCTAAAACTGGTAAACCTAGCTGATCGCGATGATAACGGGCTAATTGCTGAAGGTAGAGTAAAACATTGTCAACAACAATGAACCGATCGTTAGACGCAAATTCAGGTTCGTCAATTACTGCAAATGCTGCTCCTTTAACTAAAGCTTCACCGGCAAACGCATTACCATTAAAAGTTTCTCCCTTTAAAGCAAAGAAAATACTGTTGACTGGAATATTTCTGGAGTCGGTTGTTATTACCGGATGAGCCAGAAAAATCGTGTATAAACTTCCGATGTTCATTTTTACGTTAAAAAATAAAACCTCACTTTTTTAAAATGAGGTTTCATATTATTATTTGCATTTTGAACTAATTATAATCCATCAGGACTTCCGACACGGGTCATGGCACAACGGAATCCGAGATCGCTGGCTGATTCTGTTTCAGGTTTGTACCTGCGTGTTCCGGGAACTAACCAGTACGGACGATCTTTCCAGCTTCCTCCTTTGTAAATCCGTGCATGATCAGAAACAAGTGAAGAGAATTGTCCTTCTTTGGTTGACTGGATGTACATGTTGTCGGTTTTTGTTTTGTCCTTCTGTGCATTCCAATCTTCGCCTTCAATAACCTGCGAACGGTAATCTCCATCATCGAAGTTTCTGTAATCAGCAATTGTATCTTTAACCAGTTCACCAAATTCATTACGGACCAGTTTGCCATCAGTGTCAGTCCTGTATTTGGTAAATGTATTTCCACGGAATGGCTGAAATTCGGCTACATCGTTTGATGATTGCGGACGATATACGTCGCTTACCCATTCGTTAACATTGCCAGCCATACAGTACAAGCCGTAATCATTAGGTTCGTACGATGTAACAGGAGCTGTAATATCGGCATTGTCGTTTAAGGCGCCAGCCATGCCCATTAAGTCTCCACGGCCACGGGTAAAGTTAGCCAACATCTGACCTTTTGTTTTCTTATTATCATCGCGTAAATGTGATCCTTTCCAGGGATATAGTTTACGGTCGGTCAATAATTCATCTTCTGTATTTCCAACTAATCCTAAAGCTGCATATTCCCATTCAGCTTCGGTCGGCAGGCGGTAATTAGGTAGTAGCAATCCATCTTCCCAGCGAATCCTTCTGGCTGTTCCTGCTGCGTCTTTCAAAGGGTTTTTCCCTTCAGTTCCCTGATACATTCCGGCAAGAAATGTTTCGGTTGTAAATACATTCTGGCCACTCTGGGTATTGTCTGAAACAATAATGCCTTTGTCTATGAGAATCTTTTCATTTACACGATCGGTTCTCCATTTGGAATAAGCATCAGCCTGTTTCCATGAAACACCAACTACCGGATATTCCCCGTATGCCGGATGCCGAAGATAATTGGTTATGTATGGTTCGTTATAGGCTAACTCTTCCCTCCAAACTAAAGTGTCGGGAAGTGCAACTTTGTATTTTTCAGGATTTGAAGGATAAACTCTTCTTACCCAGAATAAATATTCACGGTAATCAAGGTTTGAAACCTCAGTTTCATCCATGTAAAATGATGCAACGGTAACTCTTCTGGGAACATTATTCCAGTCGTACATCACATCCTGCTCAACGCGGCCCATGGTAAAAGTACCTCCCTGGATAAAAACCAAACCGGGTCCGGTTTCCTGTGCATAGTTTTCATCTGACAGAAAACCACCATTTTTGGGGTCGCCAAAATCCCATCCAGTTGAATGGGACGTGCCGGTACTGCCACCCGTGCCTTTTCCAAACAATCCGCATCCTGCCATCAATGCAGCAAGACCAAATAAAATTATGGATCTAAATTTCATGTTTTTCTTCTTTTCCGTTATTTTAAAAGACTCACAAATATAACTAAATTGTTGAATTGATATTGTTCAGGTAATCAATCTTTTTTTTACAGATGTTTGATTCTGCTGTATATCTTTGCTTCCACTGGCAGCATTTAGTAATAATTTTATTTACTTTGGAAACATAACATTATACTATTGGCATAAATAATCCGTTTACTCAGTACTGAAATTTATAACCCCAAAATGTCAAGATTATTTTTTTTCTGTTTATTTTTTTTCTTAACATCAACCAGCAGGGCAGATGATTTTAAAAGAACAATCCATTGGTATAAGAATGAACAGATTGGCGGGGAAAATTTGAAGTCATTGCCAGAGTTTGAAGGCAGCATAACAACAAGTCAGACCGGGCTCCCGTATTGGTTTGAGAGCTTTGAACTGGGTGAAACAGAAATTGAAGTGGTTCTTAAAGATGTTGTTTTTGAGTTTAGTGATGATAGTTTATTTGATTCAAGCCTGATTACGGCAGACAATCTGCAATATTGGCAGGAAATTGGCTCATCTTCAGGAAAATCATTTTTGCGCTTGACGATCAATCCATTTATCCGAAGAGATAACCGGATCGGGAAGTTGGTCGGGTTCACGGTTTCAATTCAGGAGAAACCTATGCTTTTAAAAGCAGCAAAAGCTTCCTATCCCTGGAAATCGTCTTCGGTATTGGCAACCGGTAAATGGACAAAGATTAAAACCAAAACTAAAGGTATTTATAAAATCACTTTCGATCAGCTTAAATCGTGGGGATATCCGAATCCGGATCAGGTTGCGGTGTATGGGAATGGAGGGTACATGTTGTCAACTCTTAACCGTGAATTGCCATTGGATGATTTGAATGCCTGTCCGATTTATAAAGGGAAAGACAATTCGGGTAAGGATTGTATCTTTTTTTACTCGACAGGTTCAGTTAAATTCAATCAGGATGTTGAAACAGGTAGTTTAAATCATCAGCAGAATTATTATGCTTCTGAGTCGTATTTTTATCTTACCGATTTAGGAAATGTAAAAACCATTGGTAAAGTTGCTGAAATAACTGAACCTGCCGGGCAACAAGTGTTTTCATTCCCGAATTACACTTTTTCCGAAAAAGAATTGTCAAACCTGATTTCTTCCGGAAGCCAATGGTTTGGAGAACAGTTCAAACCGGGAGGATCAAACACGATTAACCTGTTACTTGACGATCCTGACTTAACAAAACAAGCACGATTTTCAGTTTACGTTGCCGGGAGATCATCATCCGCCAGTAGCATGAATGTTTCGCTGAATGGGAAACCGGTCAAAGATATTTCTTTTCAAACAGTTGATGTTGGCGATCCAACCGTTTACTTTGCCGACGACCGGGTAGTGGAATTTACGGAACCCCTTCCTTCAAAAAATCTTCAGGTTAAGTTAACTTATAGCGCCTCCAACAGCTCGTCAGATGCCTGGCTCGATTATGTATCGATAAATTATCAGAGCCTTCTCAGTATCAATTCTGATGTGTATATCTTTAGAGGTAGGGGGGTAAACGGTCAAATTCAGGTATCAGAGTTTGTCCTGAATGGAGCCACATCGGCAACTAAAATTTTTGATGTTACCGATTTGAGTAACATATCCGAAATACCGGCAACTTATGCAAACAGTCAGTTGAAGTTTAAATCGAATTCTTCCCTTCTACGCGAATATATTGCTTTTAATCCGGCAGGTACAATTCCGGCTCCGGAATTGGCAGGAGTTGTAGCCAACCAAAATCTACATGCCGGAGATTTGTCAGAGTTAATAATCGTTTCACATCCGGCTTTATTGAATGCGGCCAACGATTTGGCCAATTTTCACCGGACAACCGATCAAATGTCGGTGCAGGTGATGACGCCGGAACTTATTTACAACGAATTTTCAGGAGGGCTTCCCGATCCATCCGGATTTCGGAATTATTTCAGGATGTGTTACGACAGAGGGAAACAAAGTGGAAAAAACACCTTGAAATACATTTTGCTGATGGGTGACGGAACATACGACAACCGAAATATATTGGGTAAAAACCTGAATATGATCCCAACTTTTCAGTCGGATAATTCACTTTCGCCAACTGAATCGTTTGTTACCGACGATTTTTTTGTTATTCTGGATGAAAATGAAGGTGGTTATTCAGGTACAGTTGATTTGGGAATTGGCCGCTTACCTGCACGAACTCCTGATGAGGCCCGGATTGTTGTGGATAAAATCAGGAATTATCAAAAGCAGGAGGCAATGGGGAATTGGCGAAATGTGGTGACTTTCATAGGCGACGATGAAGATAACAGCACTCACATGGAGCAGGCTGAAAGTATGGCCAACTTTATAAATAAAACTTATCCTGCTTTTGTTACCGACAAAATTTATTTTGATGCTTACCGGCAGTTATCAACTTCGGGAGGCGAAAAATATCCCGATGTGACCACAGCCATCAACAACAGGGTGAAACAGGGCACTCTGGTTATGAATTACACCGGACATGCCAACGAGAAAAATCTGGCAGATGAAAATGTCCTTGATATAGGAATTATTAATACATGGAGTAATTACAAACGATTACCGATTTTTGTGACTGCTACCTGTGAATTCAGCCGTTTCGATTCGAACGAAACATCGGCTGGAGAGCATATTCTTTTCAATCCGGCAGGAGGTGGAATTGGTTTGTTTTCTACAACACGGCTGGTTTATTCAGGCGCCAATTTTGTTTTGAACAGCAAATTTTTCAAATACATTTTTGAAAAAGACCAGTCAGGTAAAAACTTGCGTTTAGGCGATGTGATGCGCCTGGCAAAGGCTTCGGCCAATACCGGGATCAATCAGTTGAACTTTACTTTGCTGGCCGATCCTGCCTTACGGTTGGCCAATCCAAATCTGAAAGTTGAAACCACCAGCATCAACGGGAAAAATGTAGTAACCGGATTGGATACCATTCGGCCACTTTCGGTGGTCACAGTCAGAGGTTATGTTGCCAGCAATACAGGATCTAAGCTTAGTACTTTCAATGGCGAGATTATTCCAACGGTGTACGATAAAGCCATGCAGGTGAAGACTCTGGGAAATGCAGGTGAAGAACAAATGGATTATACTGTGCAGAATAATATCATTTATCGTGGTTTGGCCACGGTTAAAAATGGGGACTTCGAATTTTCGTTTTTCGTTCCGAAAGATGTTTCCTACAAACTCGACAAAGGCAAGATTCTTTACTATGCCTTTAATGATTCGGTTGATGCACAGGGTTATTTCGATGGTTTTTACATTGGTGGATCTTCGAATGCGGTTATTGCAGATTCAAAAGGGCCAGATATTGAGCTTTTCATCAACTCTGAATCATTTAAAGATGGCGGGACAGTGAGTGCAAGCTCTGTTTTAATTGCAAATATTAGAGACGATACAGGTATCAATACTGCCGGAACAGGAATCGGTCATGATATTACTGCAGTTTTGGATGGCGATAATTCGAATGTTATGGTGCTGAACGATTATTTTCAGGCCAGCAGGGATAAATATACTGAAGGTACGATTGTTTTTCCTTTGATTAAACTGGCTGAAGGGAATCATACCCTGAAATTAAAAGTTTGGGATGTAATGAGTAATTCATCTGAAAAGGAAATTCGTTTTGTGGTGAAGGACGATTTTCGGATTGAATCTGTCTTATGTTATCCGAATCCGATGCAGGAGCAAACCAGCTTTGTTTTCACACACAATCAGCCTGACGAAACATTCAAGGTAGATTTGGAGGTTTTTCAGTCATCAGGTACCAGGGTTGATTTGATATCGTCAAAAGTTAGTTCGCAGGGAACGGAAAGCCTGCCATTGGAATGGGTACCATCATCGAGGATGGTGAAAATGAGGCCGGGAGTATATATTTACAGGATTTCAGTTACAACTCCTGAAGGGAAGTCTGGTAGCGCATCAGGCAGGCTTGTTTTTGTGCATCGTTAATTTTTCCACAGGCTTTATTTTTTCTCAATACTATTTTACCACATTGTCCGTTTAGTTTTTTGAGTTGCCAAATGATGTAACTCTTATACAAAGCTTTATATTTGCACATTCAAAATTTGACCGATTTTCAAAATGAAGAAAATAACCCTGTTACTGGCTGTAATTCTTTTTGTTGGATTATCTGTTCAGCTTACCCATGCACAAAGCAGAACATCAACAACCGGAGCCAATACCATCACCACTGGAGTACCGTTTTTAACAATTGCACCCGATTCGCGTGCCGGGGCAATGGGTGATGCCGGCGTTTCTACCTCTCCTGATGTGAATTCGCAGCACTGGAACCCTGCCAAATATGCGTTTGCAGAAAGCGAAATGGGTATAGGTCTGTCCTACACACCCTGGCTGCGCAATCTGGTTTCGGATATCAATCTGGCCTATTTAGTTGGTTACAAACGGTTGGATGACCGACAAACCATGAGCGCTTCGTTGCGGTATTTTACACTAGGCGACATCACCTTCATGAGTGAATATGGTGATCCAACCGGACAGCAAAGTCCGAATGAATTTGCGGTTGATATGGGATATACCCGTCTGCTTTCCGAAAATTTTTCAGGAGCGGTAGCGCTTCGATATATTCGATCCGACCTCACCGGAGGGCAACTGGTAAATGGAGTAGAAACCCATGCAGGAAATTCGTATGCTGCTGATGTTGCCTTCTATTATCAGAACGAAATACGCATTAACAGAAAAATATCAACCCTGGCTGCAGGTATCGACATTTCAAACATTGGTAGTAAAATATCATATACCGATGGCGAAACCAAGGATTTCATTCCAACCAATCTGAAACTGGGGGTATCTTATACCACAGAGATGGATAAATACAATTCGATCACATTTGCCTTCGATGCCAATAAATTGCTCGTTCCTACTCCTGATAGTTCAAAGGTGGATATTTTTAATGGAACGACTTCAGATAAATCGCCTATAAGTGGGATATTTAGTTCGTTTACTGATGCTCCTGGTGGTATGTCGGAAGAATTTAAAGAAATTAATTTTTCGGTTGGCGCTGAATATTGGTACAACAAACAGTTTGCCGTTCGTGTAGGCTATTACTACGAAGATGTTACCAAGGGAAACCGTAAGTTTTTTACTGCAGGCGCCGGGTTAAAAATGAACGTATTCGCACTTGATTTCTCCTATCTGCTTCCTGTTGCACAAAACAATCCTTTAGCCAACACACTTCGCTTTACACTTTCGTTCGACTTTGAAGCCTTTAACAAGCAGAGGAAATAAAATGAATTTCAGAATTGGATACGGATATGATGTACACCGTTTAGCCGAAGGGGAAACCTTGTGGCTGGGAGGTGTTCTTGTTCCACACAGCAAAGGCACAATTGCCCATTCTGACGGCGATGTGCTGATTCATGCCCTTTGCGATGCCATGCTGGGAGCCGCTAAAATGGGCGATATTGGCCGGCATTTCCCCGATACTTCTTCAGAATACAAAAATATTGACAGCAAAATCTTACTGCTCAAAACCAATGAACTGATCGCTACAAAAAATTACCGGGTTGGAAACCTGGATGTTACCGTTGCAGCTCAAAATCCAAGGCTCAAACCATTTATTCCTGAAATGGAAGAAACAATCGCCCGGATTCTCGGAATTGAGGTGGATGTTGTTTCAATCAAAGCTACCACCACCGAAGAGCTTGGTTTTGAGGGCAGGGAAGAAGGAATTTCGGTTCATGCAGTGGTTTTGCTTGAAAAAAACAGATAAATCTCCAATTTCATTTGTAATTTAATTGACTGAATTTTAGTAATTTTGATAGAAAGTTTAAACAAATGATTACCAAAGAGCAAATAAAAAATACCCTCGATTGTCTTCCTGAAAATGTTAGTATTGAGCAGGTTATTGAGCATCTTATCTTTTTGGATAAGGTACAGAAAGGTATTGATGATTCAGAAAACGGACGAACAAATTCCGTTGAGGAAGCTAAACAAAAGCTAAATAAATGGTTGAAATAATCTGGACTGACAATGCAATTCAAGATTTGAATGAGATTGGAGATTACATTAGTCTCGATTCAACTAAATATGCTGAACGGACAGTTTCTACTTTATTTGATGCTCCATCAATTCTATTTAATCATCCCAGAGCTGGAAAAGTTGTTCCTGAATTTGCCTCACAAGCAATCAGGGAATTAATTCTGGGAAATTACCGGATTATCTATCGGATTGTCAACTATACCCGAATAGATATTCTGACAGTTCATAATTGTTCACGGTTGATCAGAAATGTAATTTCCTTTATAGATGAAGATATTTCCTAATAAATTGTATTCCAGATGAAAAAAACCTTGGTAATTGGTGCAAGCAAAAACCCCGACCGCTATTCGTATAAAGCCATTCAGGCATTGGTTTCACATGGTCACGAAGTTGTTGCCATTGGCTTGCGCGAAGGTCAGGTTTCCGGTGTTTCATTCACTGCCGAAAAACAAGCTTTTGAAAATATTGATACCGTAACTTTGTATGTCGGTCCCCAAAACCAGCCTGAATATTATTCCTATATTTTGAGTTTAAAGCCCCGGCGTGTCATTTTTAATCCCGGAACCGAAAATCCGGAATTTATCGACCATTTAAAAGTTGCCGGTATTTATCCTGAAATTGCCTGTACCCTTGTTCTGCTTGCCACCGGGCAATACGAATAATGAAAATGATCCTGACAAGCGGACACTTCCCTCAAAATATCCGGTCGTATTGACAGGTCGAAGCATGTGGTTCACCTTTTGAAGTATTAGCTATAACGGCAGAATTAAGGCATTCCCCGATAATCTGAGATAGCTTGTCAGCAGTTTTGCAACATTTGCCAACTTTGTTTTAACAGAGAATGTTCAGATTTTGCTTAAATTAGAAATTAAAATTAAAAAAGTAAATAAAATGAAAAAGACGTGGATTATTTTAGCAGTAATTGCAGTAGTTATATTTATGGTGGTTTCGTGGTTTTTTGGAACCTACAACAAAATGGTTAGCATGGACGAAGGTGTGAAGGCACAATGGTCTCAGGTTGAAAACGTTTACCAGCGCCGTGCCGATTTGATCCCTAATCTGGTTAGTACAGTTAAAGGCTATGCCGATTTTGAACAGGAAACGCTGACCCAGGTTGTTGAAGCCCGCGCGAAAGCTACTTCGGTGAATATTAATCCTGAAAAACTTGATGCAGAGTCGCTTCAGAATTTCCAGCAAGCCCAATCAGGTTTATCTTCTGCATTGGGCCGATTGATGGTGGTGGTTGAAAAATATCCTGAATTGAAAGCCAACCAGGGATTTCTGGATTTACAGGCTCAGTTGGAAGGATCTGAAAACCGGATTACCGTTGAACGCATGAAATTCAATGAAAGCGCTCAGTCATATAACACCTTGATACGCGGAATACCAAATAGTATGATTGCAGGTATAGGCGGATTCGAGAAGAAAGCTTACTTTGAGGCCGAAAAGGGCACAGAAAAAGCGCCCGAAGTAAAATTCTAAAAATAGCAACTGGCTATTGGCCGCCAACTGCCAGTAGCTTTCTTTAATTCATTTACCACTAATTCCAATAAAATGTCAGTCGAAAATTTTTTCAGTAAAGAAGAAAAGAAGCAGATTACTGATGCTATAGCTGAAGCCGAAAAGAATACTTCAGGAGAAATAAGGTTGCACATGGAGGGGCATTGCACCATTGATGTACTCGACCGTGCGGCTTATATTTTCGGGAAGCTGAAGATGCTTGAAACTGCCCGGCGAAATGGTGTTTTGTTTTATCTGGCTGTTCACGATCATAAATTTGCCATTATAGGCGATGCCGGAATAAACCGGATGGTTCCTGCTAATTTCTGGGACGAAATTAAGGAAACGATGCTTGCTTATTTCAAAGAAAGTAAGTTTACTGATGGACTGACAAAAGGTATCCTGATGGCCGGAGAACAATTAAAAACGAATTTCCCATTCCACAAAGCTGATGTTGACGAACTCACGAACGAAATATCCTTCAATAAAAACATATAAAATGAAACACATATTACTGATCTTATTTATTTTGGTGTTTTCCCTTTCAGTTTTTGCGCAGGATATTCCGGAAAGGCCCAATCCACCCCGATTGGTCAATGATTTGGCAAATGTTCTTACCGATCAGGAAGAACAGCAATTGGAATCTGAACTGGTTCAGTTTAATGATCAAACATCTACCCAAATTTGTGTGGTTACACTTCCTTCACTTAACGGATATGAAATTTCAGATTTGTCCTTTAAAATCGGCGAAAAGTGGGGCGTTGGACAAAAGGGTAAAAACAATGGAATTGTAATTGTTTTCAAGCCAAAATCCGGCAATGAAAAGGGCGCTGTTTATGTGGCAGTAGGGTATGGTTTGGAAGGAGTTATTCCTGATGCTGTAGTCAACCGGACTGTAGTTGATCATGAAATGATTCCCCGGTTTAAAGAGAATGATATATATGGAGGTTTGTCTGCCGGAAGCAAAGTGATTATGGGTCTTGCCTCTGGCGAATATACCGCTGAAGCCTATAAAAAGAAAAACAGTGGAAAGAAGAAATCGGAAAAAGGTGGAGGTGGATTTATCCTGGTTGTTCTTTTCATTATTATTTTGGTTTCAATTTTAAAAGGTGGACGTGGAGGCGGATACAGCACAAGGGGAAGTTTGCCGTTCTGGCTGGCTTTGGGCTTGCTTAGTGGCAACCGTGGAGGCGGTTCTTTTGGCGGATTCTCCGGAGGAAGCGGTGGCTTCGGAGGTGGTGGCGGAGGATTTGGCGGTTTTGGCGGCGGTGGTTTTGGCGGCGGCGGCGCCGGAGGAAGCTGGTAAAACTAAAATTCCAGATTCCAAATTTCAAGTTCCAGATAGCATCTCGATACCAAATTCCTCTTTTACCGAAGACAAACATTCCAGATAAGCCGTTAGCGGGTACAATTCCTCGTAGTACCAAAGCGATGCGAAATATAATCCGATGGGAGCAGCAATTATCCCGTCGGATTTTACTTTTTCAGCCATCCATTTTATTCCTGAAGCACATTCTTCCTGAAATCCATTCCTGACAAGTGCCGTAATTGCCAGTGAAGTTTCTTCAATGCTTCCCCGACTATTTTTTGCTCCGCCCCAGCTTCCATCCAGATTCTGAGCAGAAATCAAATAACGGCAACCATGCTCAATCATTAGTTTACAGATCACAACATACTCATTTCCTAAGGGGGTATTTAATGTTTCGTTCAGGTATGCTGTTACTCGTGCTGTGCCATAAACCGGATTGGAATAATCTGCCATATGTTGATTTCCAAACCAAAGTGGAAGCCAAAATCCTTGTGAAGACTGATTCTTTTTCAGGTAAATTAACGATTTTACAACTATTCGTCTGAATTTAGTCTGCTCTATTCGGCTTAGCGAATCCCGATAAGTATATTCGGTTTGAGCCAGTGCCAGTAATCCGTGGCCGGTCAGATCGGAACAACTCTGATCAAATGGCAACTTTCCCCAACCGCGCGAAAAGGTAGGAAAACCACCATCGTTGTTCTGCAGTTGCATCAACCAGTTGCACCCGGACAAAACGGACTTGCTGACCGATTCGGGATTCTCCTGATTCAGCGACAGAAGGGCCAGAATCGTTCCCGGCGTATCGTCGCCATCGGGCACCGAACCGGAATAAGAAGTCCAGCCCCAGCCACCGGGCTGCGTGCCGTTAAACGGATGGATTTGTTTATTCTGAATCGACAGTAAATGGTTTGTCAGTTGCTGTTTATCATCTGAAGTCAAAATATCCGGATGATTTTTTACCGATTTCACGGCCAGTGTTGTTACCCAGGTTGACAAGTTAATGTCGATAGGCCAGCTACCATCTTCGCGTTGGGTGCGTATCAGGAAAGCCATTCCATCGCGAACCACATCCAAATTACGGTAGCCTGACTCAATCAGGCAAAGGCATACAAAAGCTGTGAGCGGAATCGCTTCCAGGTAACCGCCACTTTCAGGTTGAATTTTCCGGAGTAAAGCCAGCGATTTGTTGACCGAAGCTCCGCGAACCAATTTTAATACCGGATTTTTCTTCTTTTTAAACCTGAAAATCGCGATGCCAACTGCTACCAATGCCGGAATCGCGTAACTCACCACGCTCAGGTTTAGCAGGCTATAAAATGACCTTGGCAACAAGGAAAGTTCAAATGGCAGCTGAGGAATAGAGTCGAAAGCTTCCTTTCCGGGAACGCCGCACAAGGCACACATAGTCAGGATTGGTACAGAAAAGGTTCGGTCGGTCTGGTAAAAATCGAGAATGGCCCGAATGAGTTGTGCAGAACTGATATCGATATTCTGTGAACGCAGGTAATTGCCCAACTGCTGCAATAACATCGCGCTGGAACCAGGCTCATTGGTGATTTTTGCGGCGGCATAACACAGTAAACTGGTGCTAACATTGCTAACGCTTCCGGGCGAATCGCCAAAACCACCGTCAGCATTGAGGTTTTGTTTGAGCCAGTTTAAGCCAGATAAAATTTCGGGAGCGTTTCCCTGAGCATCGTAAAAATGCAAGGCCGTGATAGCAACAGCTACACCCAAAGCGCTTGATGAAAGCCGTCCTTCCCAGTAGCCATCAGCATTGCGTTTTTGGAGCAAAAGCTTGCTGAGTTCGTCAAATTGTTGTTGGATATGTGTGTTCATGCTGGCTTCAGTTTGAGGGTGCAAGATAATAAAGACAACTGATATGATGAGTTCCAGTCATCGTATCAGACAACAAGAACCCCCAGCGCCAGCAGACCATAAAATGTATATTCCAGATCGGCAGTTTGATCGCCATCGCCTGACAGGAAAGCTCCGTCAACAAAGTTTTGCTGGATAAAATCAAGACAAGCGGGCTTCAGCAAACGCAAATCGCTTCCTGCAAAATCCAGGGCGAAAAGGGCAACAGCGGTCGAAAGCATGTCGGCTTGCTGAAGGTGTGCAAAGGCTTTAAATCCGCCCGATTCACAGGCAAATGACTTTAATAATTTCTGATCTTTTTCCCCATCCTGATTCAACATTTTTTGGAGAAACACCTTGGCTGCCACTTCAGAGCAGGGTGAATGCATATCAACCTCAATCCTCGAAAGCATTTTGCCGGATAATCGTTTCAGGACTCCACGAAAAGGCAAAACAGCGTCAAGTGTCAGGAACAACACAAAGCTGCGGTACGAGAGGTTTATTGAATATCGCTCTTTCCAAAAGGATTTTCCCAAAATAAGCAAGGTTGTGATCCTTGAAAACCGGTTGATTTTTAATTCCTTTTGAAGTAAAGCAAGGCAACACTGTTCGATAAAACCTGAAACATTCCCACAAGACTGTTTGTCGATAAATTGTTTTAGCTTCAGGCCTGATTCAGCTACAAGTTGCGAGTTGCGAGTTACAGGTTCCCGGCTCCCTGCCCTATGCTCTTTGCTCCATGCCCTGATCATCAGTCCGCCAAACAGCGAATAATACAAATCTGATCTTCCGCCACGATCCTTATAACCACCATTCGAATTTTGTTGACTAAGAAGAAATTGCAGTAATTCTTCACTGCTCTGCTTGTCAAGCAGATCGATTGCATTCCGATGAAAAGCTATCATTTGACGGTAAAAGCGAATATGGGAAGAAGATTGAGTCACAGATAAATTATCAGAAAAATTTCCCTAAAACTGTGTATAAGCTCAGTTTCATTTTCAGGTTTCCCAACTGATCGAGTTCATGGTATGCTTTTGATGTATATTCCTGAAGCAGCCCTTCTGCTTTTTGAATTATGTGATGTGAATTGATCCATTCAAAAACTTGGATTTTATCATTTTCGGCATACGCAATCCGGAGGTCTTCGTTCATCAATTCAGGCGCATTTTCTGCCAAAAGCGAAAGCATTAGCGGATAATCCGCAACCTGGGTGTGCTCGTTCGACTCGCGGAATTCATCCAGATCGTCTTTAATCTGGTAGGCCATTCCAAAGTAACCCGAGAAAATTTTCAGGATAGCCAAATCATTTTCTGAAGCCTCTGCGGCAACAGCTCCCAAAAGCAATGCTACCCGTATGGCCGAACCGGTTTTGCGTTCAAATATTTCGAGTTGCTGATCGAGTGAAAGTATCTGATGGTGTGTACTGGCCAGCAAATCGGCGCCCTGCCCAAGCGATAAAGACACATGTCCGCTGGCTACCGACCGATAGCAAGCCGCCATTGCTGAAGCATCAAGCGAAAGTTTACCCAGCAATTCGTAGCCTTTTCCGAGCAGAAAATCGCCGATATTAATGGCCACAGGAATGCCATTCTGCTTGTGGATAGTTTCTTTATTGTAACGGAAATCGTCGTTGTCCTCGATATCGTCGTGAATCAGTGAGGCCTTGTGAAAGCATTCTACCACTACCGAAAGTGCGGGGAGCAAATCTTCGGAAACAATCGGGACATAAGCTGAATAAGCCAGTGCTGTAAGCAGCGGGCGAATTCGCTGGCCACCGGTAAGCATCGCCTGGATCGCCAGTCGGGTGGTTTGATCACTGGCCGAACCAATCATTGCGGCCAGTCCTTCCTCTGTGAAAAAACCATTCACTTGTTCTTTCAGCGCCGAAACAGATAAAGGTTCCAGTTCTTTGTTCTCCTGAAAATTGGTAAGTTCGCCGTCGAGCCAGCGGTAGTCAACATCCGTTTCGGCACAACCTTCGAACAACAGCGGAATGCCAATCACAGGCACCGCAGCCCTTGAAACAGGTTCGAACGACTTCTGGAGCACTGACATGCAACTGACACCAATAACCGCATCAACCGTTCCTTCCTGAACCAGGCTAACTGCCACAGTAGTTCCTTCAGCAACCAGAGTTGCATATCCCAAAGTCTCAGCTTTCTGAAGAATAGAATCAATCTGGCAACTTTGACATCCGGCACAAATCAATCCCAATTGGTCAATCACCGCGTTGCAGTTGCTGTTGTTTTTCAGGCATTGGGGCAAAAGCAGTAAACGGCGGCTGAATGGTGTTGCAGCTACAACGGGCCGCCAGATTTCGTTTCCGCAAACAACCATCGCAAACTCGCGAAAACTGCTGTTGGTATCGGTTTGGGCAATAATTTCATCGGCCATCTGCTGAATGAACGAGAAGCTTCCCGGCGGAACAATTCCCCGTTCAGCAACCAGTTCTCGGGCCGCTTTCCTCAAGCGGTTTCGCGTCAAAGCTTGTTCAGGGACTACCAATATTTTTTCTTTTATTTTCACCAAGTTTATTTACAATTTAAATATTGACTATCTACCATTTGATGTCTTGAAAATCGTAAATGGTCTGATATTTACAATCTCAGTATTTACAATTTAATGCCCCAAAATCGTAAATAGTAAATCGTCCAATAGTAAATTTATTCTATCCATACGCTCCCAATCCAAAGAAAGCCCGTCGTTTGGCAAAACGGTAAATCCGGCTTTTCTCCGGAATTACTTCGCACGAACCATGGCTGAAAGTTTGGGGGGCCATTTGTAATCGTTCTAACTCGCCTTTCCTTCCGGATGTATTTTTAGCATCGTGTTTTTGCACAAAATTGGCCAGCCATCGTGGATCTTCCATCACAATACATCCTTTGGTTTTTTGTTGAATCTGACTCCTGAAATCGCTCAAAAAACCTGAGTCCGCATAAAGTCTGTCGAGTGACTTTTCGTCCACATGGTCGGATGCAAACTGAATAACCGGGCAAGGCTCAACGAATCCGGAGGCATTGATGTGATGGCTTAGGCCTTCAGCTGCCGGACACATGCCATTTCCGTCGGCATCCCAGTAAGTGTCGATAATGGCGATGCTGTATTTCAGTCTTGCATCAACCATGTGCCGGCGAAGTTCAAGGATTTCATCTTTGCTGAGCGCCAGTTTGTATTCAGGATTCGGACCAACAGGCCGGTATATGTAGTACCATAAATAAGCCACTCCCTTGTCAATCAACGATAGGATAAATTTAGGCGACATGGCCATTTCGAGGTTCGATTTGCATACACTGATGGCTACACCGGTTATCAAACCTGCTTTGATGCAATTATCAATAGCTACATTCGCCGATTGAAACACATCTTTCCCGCCACGGCGCACATCGGCCACCTCTTCATCGCCTTCAAAACTGATGAGCGGCGTTACATTGGCACACTGACGCAGCGTTTCTGCCACTTCAGGTGTAAGGAGCGTCCCGTTTGTGAATAATTGAAAGTAGCAATCCGAATGTTTCTGAAAAATTTCCGGAAGTGGTTTGTACAACAATGGTTCACCTCCCAGAATTCCGAAGAAATACGAGCCTGCCTTTTTGGTTTCGCCGATTATCCGGATGAGTTGTTCAGGCTGCATCCGGCTGTTTTTCTCTTTCCCCATCACCCAGCATCCCTGGCAATTCAGGTTGCAATCGTCGGTGATCGAAATGAAGTTAAAAGCAGGGAAAAATTCGCCTTTCTTTTGCCGTTTCTGAAACCGGGCAAACGACATGGAGCCTTTGATGCCCATATTAACCACGAACTTATACAAGCATTTTTTGTCAGGACGGATAAGTATATTTTTGAGTAAACCCATCTTTTTTGTTTCGATTTCCAGGTTAATTCATTTTTTTCAGTTCTTCCATTGCTTTCTGTCGTTCGGCTTCGGCCATATCCATCAGGCCAGCCTTGAAAATATTCCGCCGTAGGGCAGATCGCTGATTTAATGTTGAAATCAAATTTTTGTCGGTTGCCATACCTTTCATCTGAGGTTCGGATCCAGGTTCTGCGCCAGCTAACACTCCGCTTTCTTTCAATCGCGGGAAAATGATAGCCGATGTCGGACAGTTTCTCCCGCAGGCCGGACAATTGTTCTTACAGGCCAGCGCGTTCACCACTTTCAATTGTTTGTTACCAAACGTATAAACGCCGAACAAGCAGAATTTAAAGCACTTTCCGCAATCAATGCACAACGGCTGATCGATCACCGGATACCAGGCCGGAACATCCAGACCACTTTCAACCAAGGTTTCGGAAGCTTTCCCTTCAGCAAACAAAAAATCAGTTTTAAGTCTCGATTTTATTTCCCCGGACGAAAGTTCCCTGAAATTCAAAACCTGTGATCCTGAAATTTCAAGATCATTCTGAACTAATAAATTTTTTATCGCACGGGGATAGCAGGCAACTATTATTTTCCTGCCGTATTTCTGATCGATTGCCCTGATGAAATCCTTTCGGTTCAGCACAATTCCGCAGAAATCGTCCAACTGATAAACGTCTGCATCAAGATTTTCCAACATCGATTTGATTTGTTCCGATTTGTCTGAAGTAATCACACCAGCGCCACAATTGCAGAATAGAATACACGATTTACCCATAGTAATTAAACCGATTTAGGAATCCAGCTTAAATAAACCAAAAAAATAACCGAATGAAAAACAGCAGGCCGTTTAAATTGGCTCTATTAACAAAAATTAGAATATTCGAAACTGAACCTTCTATGTTGGAGTATGAAGCCTTTTAAACTCTTTCACTAATTGTCAGTACCGTTAACTATCTTTAAAAATTTTTCAAGATGCTGATCTTCATCGCTATAACGAATTAGTTTTCTTGAAGAAGAATACAGAAAAACAGAAGGGTATTTGCTTGGGCCAAATTGTTTGATAAACAGATTTCTTAAATCCTGCAATATCAAAACATTTCTTTTAGTGACAAGATTCTGGCCATATTCATTAAAAAAACGGTTAAGCAATTCCTTCTTATCCATAGTAATCAGATATATGGATATTCCCTCAAATTCGTTGATATGTGTGCTTAAAGCTTTAATTGTATGATGGCAATGATCACAAGTCACATCAAAAAACACAAAGAATAGTTGTTTTCCAACAGGAAGGTTTTTATTTGTGAAAGGAGTATTGTCAAGTTTGTAAAATGTAAAATCTGGAATTGTTTCAGCAGGTTTTTGAGCGGAACCAGCAAAAGAAATGAATATGGATATGATCAGGAATAACGTTCTCATAACTTGGGTATTTCTATCGAATTTTTCTATTTGATATTTAATCTAAAACCAGAATTAAAATTAGCATTTAAAAATCCTTCGGCGAAAAGGCTGAAGAAATAACGAATAATTCTGCAGGCATCTACGTTGGCGGATGAAGCCTTTTTTGGAACCATACACGAACTGATTGCATCTTTTCTAATTGTCCGGTGGAAACTTTTCGACGGCAAGTTGACTGTTCTTCGCTGTTTTCGGGCGCTCCCCAACGGATTTCGGCACCATCGTTCGGATTGTAGGCCATTTCAAATGCAGCACGCCGTTTCAGTATCTCGCTGAGCGTTAGCTTTTGTTCGGTACCATTGCTTCGGGTATAAGTGATCGAAAGTTCAGACAACTTGTCTTTCAGGAGATCCTCCATATTTTCCTTAACTTTTTCAGGAGATTGCAGCATGCTTATTTTATAATCATCAGGTGAACGCATCACTTTATCCGGGAAATCAGTTACCGCATCCATCGCGATCAGTAAACGCAAGTCGCGGTTGGGAGTTGAAAAGTCTTCCCAAATACCACCGGTCTGGAATACTCCGGCGGCCCGGCCCGGCATTGGAATAACAGTTCCCGGGTGTGCTTTCATATATTCTTCACCATTTTTAACCGATGTTACCCGAACAACCAATTGCTCGTGGAGCGCTTTGATCAGATCAAACATGGCGGCTTCAGGATCAAGCGGTTTCGGGTTAATGATCCGTTCCATCGTGTGGTAAAAATCAGCGCTGCTCATTCCTTTTTGCTGAAGGGAAAATGGGATTAGTCCAGAATTGGCATTTAATTCCTCAGTTTTAAGCATCCCGATTTTACCTTCATTCAAAACGATTGGCCTGAATATTTTGAATCCCGGATCCCCGATCACTTCGGTTTCGTTGGTATTAAATAAAAAATTGCCTTTCCAAAATCGCTTGATACCGACAGTACCATCCGGTTGGGCATCAACCGAGAGAAGCATTCCCGGACTGTCAGAGGTCTGTGGAATTTTACGAACGAGTATTAGCGTATGTCCGTATGGATCGGCAAATACGACACCCGGGCGAATGGCATGAGCAGTTAGCGGTACCGGATAATAATCGGAATTTTCGTTACTCAAAGACGTGCGGGCAGTTCCTGAATGAACCCCATTCATAACAATCCGCATAAAAGTATTGAATTTCTGTGTCGGATGATTGTTTGAAATAGTCGTTTCGTTGGTAATCCACCGTCCGGTTTGTGGCGCGCGTCCCAGACCACCCCTGTCAGACTCATGAAAACCGAAAGGTAATCCAAGTTTCCAGGCAAAATAAGCCCGGAGATAAAATGGATTATCGGCGCAATCAGGCTCCATCCTGACTTTGATTTTGCCGGATGCATTGTCCTCTTCCAAAGAGAGGTGATTGTACAGGAAATTCCAGTCTTTATTCTGAGTTATTTCATGAAGCGCAGGCCAGGATGAGCGTTCATCGGCGCCATAAAACAAAGCATTGACCCAGGCCGAATAAAGCGCTTCCGTTTTACTGTTCCATCCCTGTTTAGTTTTCCAAACCGCTTGCGTTGAAGACTGAACAGGCTTTTCAATCACAGAAAAATCCAGATGTTCATTCGCATCTCCTGTTTTTAACTCAACCTGATAGGTTCCTTCTGATCCGGCTTTGAATTCTTCGATTCGCCAGAAAGGCAATCCCTCGCCAGTCCGGCTTTTTTCTGATTCAATGCTTCCCGTTGGACCGGTGACTTCAATCTTAGCTTTTCTGATTTTTTTTCCTCCGGTAACCATTATCCGGAAAACTTCTCCCGGGAGGGGATTTTCAGGCGAAACCAATATGACGTTTGCCATTTTACCCTCGGCCTCATCATCGGGTTCTTCAATGGATACGACTGTTGAATCAGTGCCCGACTTGCTTTTATCTCCGGCAGAACGATGGCCGCATGAGATTGATCCTGAAAAAATCACAACTATAGAGAGCATTTTCAGCAATCGGACTGCGTATTCTGATTTGTTATTTTTCACTTTCATAGGGCTTCAAAGATACACGAAAAACATATAATCCTGAATTTCTAATGAACCAGAATGCCAATGACACGAAGCGAATGACTTTTAATTGCAACTGATCCTTTCCATGTTTCCTTTGTGTTAACACTCAGATAGTTTCAGGAATAATAAACATCAAACAACTTTTGTGCAAAAATAAAAACTACTTTTGCGCCAGATTTTAGGGGGTCGGATAATTTCCTTTTTGTCTGGTTTAGGACAGGAGCATCTACCCAATCTCCTTCCATTGACCCGATTCAGTGTTTTACTGGACCGTAATTTTAAAAGGACATTTATGACATTTGAAGAAACCGGCCTGAAGCCGGAACTCTTAAAGGCGATCGCTGAAATGGGGTTCGTAACCCCAACGCCTATTCAGGAAGTAACCATTTCTCACCTGATTACATCAACCCAGGACTTAGTAGCTTTAGCACAGACCGGAACAGGCAAAACTGCCGCTTTCGGGCTGCCAGTGATCAACAACATTACGATGCAAACCAAAGAGGTACAGTCGCTGATACTTTGCCCAACCCGCGAATTGTGCCTGCAAATCACCCGCGACCTCGACAACTTTTCTAAGTTTATTCCTGGTTTCAAAACGATTTCGGTTTATGGTGGCGCCGACATTACCAAACAAATCCGCGAATTAAAAGCCGGAGGACAAATCGTTGTTGGCACTCCCGGCCGGGTACATGACCTTATTCGCCGGAAAATACTCAACATTTCGGCCATTCGCTGGCTGATCCTTGACGAGGCCGACGAAATGCTGACCATGGGATTCAAAGAAGAACTGGACGCAATTTTATCGACCACTCCTGCTGAAAAACAAACTTTGCTCTTTTCTGCTACCATGCCTTTGGGTATTTCGGAAATCAAATCGAAGTATCTGAATAATGCGCTGGAACTTTCTGTTGGAAAACGGAATGCCGGAGCCGAAAACGTGGAACACCACTATTATGTGGTTCATGCCAAAGATAAATATGCAACCCTGAAACGGATTGCCGATAATTATCCGGATTGTTATGCCATTGTATTCTGCCGCACACGTATGGAAACCCGCGAGGTGGCCGAGCAGTTTATGGCCGACGGATACAATGCCGACGCGTTGCACGGCGACCTTTCGCAGGCACAGAGGGACCAGGTAATGGCCCGTTTCAGGAGCAAACAGTTGCAAATGTTGATTGCCACCGACGTTGCCGCACGCGGACTTGACGTAACCGAACTGAGCCACGTAATCAACTATTCGATGCCCGATGATCCTGAAATTTATATTCACCGGAGCGGGCGTACCGGAAGGGCTGGTAAAAACGGCATCTCGGTGACGATTGTTCACATGAAGGAAACCGGACGTTTGAAACAGATTGAAAAACTTTCGCGCAAAAAATTTGAACGCAAAATGGTTCCTGGCGGAGAAGAAATTGTTGAAAAACAATTGTTTCACCTCATAGACCGGGTCAAGAATGTTGAAATCAGCGATGGCCATATTGAGAAATATCTGCCACAAATCCTCGACCGGTTTGATGGAATGTCGAGTAGCGACATCGTGAAACACTTTGTATCGCTCGAGTTTAACGAACTGCTCGATTACTATAAAAATGCACGCGACCTGAATATCAGGGCTGAAATACCTCGTGATCCGTTCACACGAAACGACCGAGGCAGTGAGCGCGGAGGCGACCGTTTGAAATTTACCAAACTGTTTATTAACGCCGGAAAGAAACAGAACCTGAATGCCTCGGGACTGATCGGAATGATTAACGAATATTCGGGCCGGCGGAACATCGAGATTGGCAAAATTGACATTCAGCGTAAATTCTCGTTCTTCGAAATTGACAGTAATTTCGAACGTGATTTGGTGAAATCATTGAATAATGTGGTCATTGAAGGCCATGCGATCAGCATTGGCCGGGTTGAATCAACGGCAGGACAGGAAGCTCACAGCGAAAGCGGATCATTCCGAAGCGAAGGCCGAAGTGGAGGTGGAGGTTATGGCGGCGGATTCCGTGAAGGTCGCCGCGAAGGCGGGTTTAACGACCGGGGAGATCGCCCAAGACGGAAAAGAAACTAAATCCGCCAGCGGATTCCAAATTTCAAATTCCAGGTTTCAAGCTTTATAGCTTGAAACCTGGAATTTTTGTTTTGGGGGAGATTTTAGGCATTGTTCAGGTTTATCCAGAACTTCTTCGAATCCATCAGTTTACTTTCATCAGCATCTTTCAACCCAGCAAGGATTTGTTTCTTTTGAGCAATTGGGAGTTCTTCCCACCTATCGTTTTGGACTCTTGAAATTCTTAATCCATCAAGAAATTGAATAAGATCAGCATCTGAAAGTTGGTTTATCCAGCCAATCATATCCAATTTAATTCTCTTTAGTTCAGCAGTTGTCATTTATTTCTTCTTCGTTTTCCCCTTTTCCAGATTTTCAAATGCCCTGAACTCTACAATTTGGGCGATTAGTTCAAGCGGCATGGGCTGGTCGAGCGGAAACTGAACAGAACCTTTTCCTTGTTTGTATTTTGAAAGTTCTTTAGCAAACTCTGAATGTCCTGATGGCGTGGCATAAAAGCCGATATGATTTTTAAATCCTGCAAAATAGACCAATCGCCTCCCATTTAATTTATAAGCCGGCATTCCGTAGCTAATGGATTCTTCCGCTTCAGGAGCTGCCTGCCTGATGGTTGACCTGACCTGATTAAGCCAGTGGTTCCAGGTCACGTTGTTTCAAGGTTTATCCACAACTTTAAGCATTACTCTCTTTTCAAAATAATTCCCTTTCATGCCTTCCTTTGCGTTTCCTTTTTGTGATTCTCCTTTTGTCAGCATTACCTGCAACGACAGTTCTGAATTTTGAGCAGCGTCCGAAGGTCTGATTGTCATAGGCAGGGAAGTAATTGTCGCATTTTCAAATCCGTCCAGTTTGTCGCCAACTACCCTGCAGGCCATTTGCAAATTACACTCCCAGCCTGGAGCAAATTTTGAAAGCGAATTTGTTTGGATTGTTTTCGGGTCAATGTAAATCCAGGCGTTACGGTATGGCATTTCCAATTTGTCGTCAACTTTTCGTCCAATAACTGTAAGCACCGTCTTTGATTCAAACCTATTTACTTCTATTTGAAAACTTCCGTCAGTTTGTTTCAATGATTTTTTTGTGTCTTTGTCAATAATGTCAATGATATTATTTGATTCATCGCCCCACGAACCATTGTTGATATGACACGACAAACAATTTTTTGATTTGCTCAGAATACCGACCCCGGGCGGATAAGCAAATGCCATCCCGTTACTGTTTTCGTTTTCGCTAAATTCAGGATGAAAATAATTTTTAGTACCCACAAACTGGCTTAAGGTTATACCCATTGTCAGAATAATTGTCAAAGCAATAGTTTTTGTTTTCATAAATATTGAATTTGTAGTTAAACTTAAACTCTGTTATCCTAAAGTTTCAGCCGTTTGATGAATCCAATGATATCAAAATTCAGGTTAATCTTTGGCAGCCTGAATTTTCCCCCGGGCTGGACTTTCGACACCGAGTAAATTTCGCCGATGATTGTTCTGTACTGATCAGCCACGTAATTTCGTTTCAATTTCAGTGTTTGCGACAATTCTCCGGTTTGCGGTGTCCATTCGTCGCAGACCAGGCGGAACCGCTTGATTTCCTCATGTTCGCCCATTGTTTTATTAATGGCAGTCACTTCACGCTGAAACTGTGCTAGTACTTCTGTCTTTTGGATCAAATCCTGATTATCAAAAAAGTGAATATTCCGATGGCTACACCAGTCATGCAGGTAAACAAAATTGGGGGAAATCAGTGCGCTGGCAAATTTTTCATTGGCCCCGATCACCATTACCTGTTCGATGAAAAATGATGCTTTCAACTTATTCTCTATCATTTGAGGTGCAATATATTTACCGCCCGAAAGCTTAAACATCTCCTTTTTCCGGTCAGTAATCTTAAGGTATTTACCGTCTTCCAGAATACCAATATCGCCGGTATGGAACCATCCGTCCTCGTCAATCACTTCAGCAGTTAAATCAGGAGCTTTGTAATAACCGGTCATAACGCCGGGTCCTTTTACCATAATTTCACCGTCTTCTCCTAACTTCAGTTCAATATTTTCCAAAACTGCCCCTACGGTTCCAATTTTCATTTCATGGGTTGACGGATTGTTTACAGCAATTACCGGCGAAGTTTCAGTCAGGCCATATCCTTCGAGGTTCAGCATTCCGGCCATGCCTAAAACCCGGGCAATCCGTGGTTGAAGAGCTGCGCCGCCTGAAACTATATAAACGATATTACCACCCAGAGCCGCGCGCCATTTGGAATAAATTAGCTTATCTGCAATTTTAATCCTGAATTTCAGGAATAAATTATATTTTTTATTGTATTCGAAATGTCTGGTCAGGCTGAGCGCCCAGAAATAAATTACCTTTTTCAAGCCGGTCAACTCTTTGCCTTTCGACACAAAACCATCGTAAATCCTTTCGAGCAAGCGTGGTACCGAGCAGAACATGTGCGGCTTGATCTCCTTAAGGGCCATAACAATTTGTCCCAGGTTGCCTACGTAATAGATGCCCATTCCTTTGTACTGAAAATGGTAATTCACACTTCGTTCCAATACATGGCAAAGCGGAAGGAAACTGATTACATGGTGGTCTTTACCCAAATTGTGCATTTTTGAATGGGCCACAAAATTCGACACCAGGTTTGTGTGGGTCAGCCTCACTCCCTTTGGAACGCCAGTCGTTCCTGAAGTATAAATAATTGTTGCCAGATCATCCGGATCAACGTCTTTTTTTATTTGTTCCAGTTGCCCGGCCCATTCATCCTGATGGCTTTTCCCCAGTTGAAGGATTTCTTCATAGTTTTTTACTCCTTCAATTTCATCGAATGTAAAAATGTTTTTGATTTCAGGCAGACGGGTAGCTATCGGGGCTAATTTTTCGTACAGTTTCTTGTCGCCAACAAGCAGAAGTTTGATCTCGGCATGTTCCAGAATATAACTGTACTCTGCGTCGCCGATGGTCGGGTAAATCGGGACATGCACAATTCCGGTCATGGCCAAACCCATATCGGCAAAATTCCATTCCGGACGATTGTTAGTTACCGTGGCAACTTTATCGCCTTTTTTCAGGCCTAAAGCCATTAAGCCAAATGCAAACTGATGCGATTTTTCAACATATTCTTCAGTACTGTAAACATACCAATCATTTTCATTTTTCCCGCCCAATGCATCTTTTCGCGGGAATTCCTGAAGATATTTGTCCAGAATGTCAAAGGTTCTTTTTACTTCGTAAGTCATAGAATTATCATTTAGTAATTTAAGAGGTCACTAAATATAAAACTATTTTTAATCCTGAATGATCACCTAAAATCAATATTTATTGAATACTGATTGGTAAACTCAATAAGAGTTAAAATAATTGCTGAATATCAACAATATGACTATTTTCAATTTCAATTACAACCAAAGAAAAATGACAGGATTGAATGCTCAGTTTTCAAATTCCAGATTCTTTTGTTTGAAATTTGAAATAATCATGATCCCGGCGATCAGGCCTATCATAACAAATACTGACCAGTGAACCGAATCAACTGATCCACGGCCATAAGAATGCAATCCACTGAGGTAATAATTAACTCCAAAATAGGTCATTAGTACCGAAGCAAAACCAAGCACCGAGGCTATTGTATAATTGTAAATTCCTTTCAAAGTTGGAATCAGGCGCATGTGGGCAATAAACGAATAAATAACCACGGTAATCAATGCCCAGGTTTCTTTGGCATCCCATCCCCAGTACCGGCCCCAGCTTTCGTTGGCCCAAACACCGCCAAGAAAAGTTCCGATAGTCAACAAATACAACCCTACTGTCACAGACATTTCGCTGATGGCTGTTAATTGAAGTACCAGACCTTTGATGTTTTTACTGTTTTCAGGATTGCTGATGCAATACAGCGCAAGCACCAGCAATCCTATAAAAGCGCTCATCCCGATGAACCCATAACTTGCAGTAATGACGGCCACATGGATCATGAGCCAATAAGAATCCAAAACGGGCACCAGGTGTGTAATTTCAGGATTCATCCAATTGAGATGGGCAACAAACAGGATAATCCCAGCAAGCATGGCAGCAGTACCAATCACCATCGGGTATTTCCGGCCAAAAATCATACCTGCAAGCATCGAAGCCCAGGCCACATACACCATTGATTCGTACCCATTCGACCAGGGCGCATGACCAGAAACATACCAACGCAAAGCAAGCCCACCGGTATGGATTAAAAAACCGAATCCAATTAATACAGTGAAAGCCATGCGGACTTTTACACCCATTGTTTTTTGCCTGAAAATATTGACAAATAAAACGGCGAGCAATATGAACCCAACCAAAAGATAGAACGGGAATACACGTTTAAAAGGATTCACGGAGTTATAGAATATTTCGACTTTCTTTTTGCTTTCAGAAGGGAGATAAGCGGAGGCAAATTTCGACTGATAAGCGGCAATACTGGCCATAATTTGCCGGCCATTGATTTCTCCTTTTTGGGCCATAGATTCCCTGAGCAGTTGAAATCCGCGGTTTATGAATAAGGAATCGGCCGATGCCAAACCTACAGGTGCGCTTCCAGCAGCAACCCATTTGGTTTCTTTTAACCGCCCCGGAAATAATGAAAACATGTCGCCGTTTACGATCATGAAGCAAATGTTCACCCTTTCGTCAACATTGATGATTTCTTTTTCATAGACATTGCGGAATGCGGGCATTTTATTGAATACCGCTTTCGCCTTCTCAATGAGTTTGTAATTTCCGGCTTCGTCAAAAAAAGCGGTTAGCGGGATACGGGATTCAGTAACTCCAAGTTCACTTTTGATTTGTTCATTGTCCACTTTGACAAGCGAAACGTTTCGCCAGAGTTCAGGATTTAAATACAAGCCCAGCATCACCTCTTCGGCCGATCGCCCGTAATAGTCTGACTTTCGGCTCACTTTCCGGAGTAATTCGGAAGCCAATGTTGCAACTGGTTCAATCCTTCCATCCGGACCCTGAATCCACAATTTGGAAAAATCATCAAGGATTGCCTGATCAATTTTTGGAATTGAAGCAATTTCAGAACTGTCGGCAAAAGCCGAACCCGTATTTAGCGCCAACAGCGCGAATATGATCAGCCCGGCTTGTTTTGAATATTGTTTTAAACGGTGAACCTGCAATTGGAAATATGACTTTTTACTGAATAAGGACAAGATCATTCCAAGCGCCAACAGGAAATATCCGGTGTATGTAACACCAGTTCCAAGCATATCGGCATTAACCGAAAGCACAGTGCCCGCTTCGTCCTGATCGTATGAAGACTGGAAGAATTTGTATCCGCGGTAATTGAGCGTATTATTCATAAAAACCCTGACATTACGATTGACATTTCGTTCGCGGTCGTTTAAAACCAATTCGCTGGCAAACGATGAAGGACTATCCGATCCCGGATATTTTTCCATCTGGAAGTCGGTCAGTTGCAAGGAGAATGGCAGATAAATCGGTTCAGCACCATAAGTGAATTCGACGGTTGAATTGCCGATTGTCGCGGTAAATGGCTCGCCTTTTTGTCCGTGGCGGCCCAGCACATTTATAATCTGTTTGCTCGATCCATCAGAAACTTCCAGAACTACGGCATCTTCCGAAGCGTTTCCGGTAGCATCTTTCGCAACACTCATCGAGGCGTGGGTATAAAAATTCTTCACCAGAAGAAGGTAACCATCAAAAGCGTACAATTGCATGGTTTCCACAGGTATCGTGTCGTTTGGCTGCACAATCTGTGCCTCGCCTCCGCTCATGGAACGAATCTCGACCTGTCGGTCAGAAACTAAAAACAGTTGGTCGGCACGATTGAAGAATTGAAAATTTGCCCCTGATTTTTCATAACCCACTATTACATTTCCGAGGTTAATCTGATCACCTTTTGAAAAGACCAGATTTTCGCGTCCTTGACCCTGAGAAATCACAAAATCAATCATTTCAGTTCCGGCAGGATCTTCAACCACATTTCGCATTGCATTTTTAATAAAGCCTGTTGATTTTATCCGGTATGACCTGCCATTGATATTGATCTTTTCATCAAATCCTTTATATGAAAGTTCAGAAAGAAGCACAGTAGCGCTAACGGTTTGATTGCCATTTTTGATGGTAAGATAATCTTCAGATGACAGTATGAAATCGGAAGACTGGCCTTCGCGGATATGCATGACTCCTTCAAAACTGATGTATCGCGTTATGGCAGCTCCAATTAGAATAATGATAAACGAAATATGGAATAGCCCCATCGCAATTCGCTGCCTGCTGTACATTTTGTGACGGATAAAATTGACCATCAGGTTGACAGCCAAAAGGAAAAGTATCAGGCTAAACCAAAATGATTTATATATCAGACCTTGTGCTGCTTCAGTTCCGTAACTGCTTTCCACAAAAGTGGCAATCGCCATCGAAAAAGCCAGAAAAAGCAGCAGAAATCCCATAAAAGGGAAGGAGACCAGAAAATTCATCAATTTTTTCATCGGTAAATGTTTTTATCAGGAATGCTGAATTTATATTTTTCATCACAAAAAAATGTCCGCATTAAACGGACATTGCATATAACAGCTATAATTAGGTTTCTGTTGTCTGTTTGCTGGAAAAATTTATGAAATTGTCTGAGATTATAGGCTAAAGCCCAATTATTTTTCAATTAATGTCCGTTGGCTGAAGCCAACGGCAAAGGATATAATTGCATTGAATGTGAATTTTTACTATTTCAAATAAATGCTTCATTCAAATATCCTGAAAAGCTTTATTCAAAGCGCTATCCTTTGCTGTCACATTTATGTGACGGACATGAAGTTCCTTTCTTCTTTTTGGGCTTTAGCCCATAAAAAATCTGTTTGACATGATTAAA
>PNOH01000006.1 GCA_013824715.1 Odoribacter sp.
ACGTCCGCGGGACATAGTAGAACAAGGCTTTGGCCTACTTTCGGACGAAACAGCATTGGCCTTCAAAAAATGTAGTTACATAAAAGAGAGCTGCCAGAAGTTAAGTGTATGATACCGGCAGGGTAAATTTGAATTGGCTCCCCTTTCCTACTTCAGTTTCAACCCAAATCTTTCCCTGGTGTTTCTCAACAAACTCCTTGCAAAGGATTAAACCAAGGCCGGTACCCTTTTCATTTTCAGTACCACTTGTTGATAGGTTAGCATCTATTCTGAAAAGTTTTGCCATGGTTTCTTTAGTCATCCCGATGCCGCTATCTGATACCGATATTTCTACATGATTGTTGTCAATAAAGGCCTTAACTTCCACTTTGCCGTTTTTATAAGTAAACTTTATTGCATTTGATGTCAGATTTCGCAATATGGTTTTGAGCATATTTTTATCTGCTAAGATGGTCAAATCTTCAGTAATGGAGTTTTTAAGTTCGATGTTTTTCCCTTTTGCCATATCATTTAAAATGCCAAATTCTTCATTTAAAAGACCACTCAGATTAATTGGTATGGGTTTGAACAATATTTTCCCGGTTTGTGAATTGGCCCATTCCAACAGGTTTTCAAGTAAGCTCAAGGTCTGAACGGCAGAAGTGTTTATCATTCCGGCAAACTCCTCAATGGTTTCCAGGTCAATTGTTCTTATATCTTCTTTCAGCATTTCGCTAAAACCGATAATGGTATTAAAAGGGTTTTTCAGGTCATGTGCTATAATAGAGAAAAACTTATCTTTTGATGCATTGAGTTCGTATAATTTGGCAGTTTTTAGCGCTACTGATTTTTCAAGCAATATCTTTTGATTTTTCAGACGCTGGACCCGTGAAAAATAAATGAAAGCAAGCAAGAAGATAATTGCAGAAACAGTAATTATTCTGAACCACCAGGTATTCCACCATGGAGGCAGGACCGTGATCCGGATCGAGGTTCCCGTTTCGTTCCATACGCCGTCGTTATTTGAGCCCTTCACACGAAACACATATTCCCGTGGACTTAAATTTGTATAAGTTGCTTCTTTTCTTGTATCAGAATATATCCAATCATTGTCAAAACCCTCCATTTTATAGGCATATTGATTTTTTTCAGGCGCCGCAAAATCCATCACAGCAAAATTAAAAGTAAGTACGGATTGTTTATAGGATAAAGTCAGAGTTTCTGTTTCAGTAATGTTTTGAATCAATGGTGAATTTTCAACGCCCGGCTTTACACTTTTATTAAATATCTTTAGATCAGTAATCAAAACATCCGGGATGTTTTTGTTTTCGGCAATTTTTTCAGGGTAAACAATGTTGAAGCCACTTGTGCCACCCATTAAAAGAGAACCACTTTTTGTTTTCAGAATGCTCCTTTCAAAGAATTCGTTCCCTTGTAAGCCATCGGCTTTGGTAAAGTTTTTAAAAGTCGCATTTTTTTTATCAAACCGGCAAGCGCCATGGTTTGTTGTCACCCACAGATCTCCAGATTGATCTAAAACAAGTCCTTTAATATAATTATCAGGCAACCCATTTTTTTCATAATATCTGGTGAATGATCCGGTATTGGGATCGAGCCGGTTAAGTCCATCGGCTGTTCCTATCCAGACACACGAGTCATTTTCAACCAGGATATCGGTAATTCTCGGGTGACTCAAACTGTTTGCATCATTTGGGTCAGGCATATAAGTTATAAATTGATTTTCACCCGGAGAAAAAATCTGGAAATAATAAGGAGTACCAATAAGTAAGCGTTTTTTAGAATATTTTGCTATTTTAACAATCATTTCGTTGATTAAACCGCTGTTGGCCAGATTGTACGCAATGAACTTCTTCTCTTTGATTTGAAAATGTATCAACCCATGTTCAAAACTTCCCAGCCATAAATCATCATTATCGCCTTCAGTAATTGCAAAAATATTGTCATCCTGAATACCGCTATTTTTGGTTGTAAACGATGTAAACGATTTGGTTTTACTATCAAAACGAACGAGTCCTCCGGCCCATGTTCCCATCCAGATTTGATTTTTGGAATCTTCCAATATGCAAAGGATGGCGTTGCTGCTTAAATTTGAATTATTAATATTGAAACGTGTGAAATGGTTGTTCTGCTTATCAAAAAGATTTAATCCTCCTCCGTCGGTACCCAGCCATGTTTGCCCATAATGGTCTTCCAAAAAACACGTAACCGTATTATTGCTCAAACTGAATGGCGCCCCGGGCAAGGTTTGATAATTAATTATGGCATCCCTGTTTTTCATGGCAATATTGAGACCACCTGAAAAGGTACCAAACCACAAATTTCCTGTTTTATCCTGATAGATAGCTTGAATAGATTCATTATTCAAACTCTTTGGATCGTAATCATCTTTGCGGTAATGCCAGAATCTATGATTCATCCTGTCAAATAGATCAATCCCACCGTTCTCAGTACCAATCCATAGATTCCCAAGGTCGTCAACATAAAGGGAAACTACCTGATTGATTGAAAGACTGTGCTTATCCTTTTCAACGTGTTGATAATGAATTAAATTTGTGATTTTAACTTCCTCATTACTTCTTAGGCAATATAGACCTTCTGTGCTTCCAAACCAGAGATTTCCTTCCCTATCCTCTGTCATATCCAAAAAAATTGTTTTTGACAAATCTTTGGCATCGTTTTCAGATTGGGTAATATGCTTAAAAGTTTTTGACTCAGGAAGAAAGAGGTTTAATCCTTTTCGTGTTGTTACCCACAATCGGTAATTTTTATCAATCAATACAGATTCTACATTGTCGTTACTGAGACTTTCGGGATTATTTGGATCGTGAACATACTGAACGATCTGGTTTTTAGAGCGATCGAAATAAATTAGTCCAACGCTGGTAGCCAGCCATAAGTTGCCGAGGGAATCCTCGGTAATTTTTTTTACAGAACAATTTATTCCTCTTAAAGGAGATAATTTATCATGTACATAATTCAAAAAGCAATCGTTCATCCGATCGTAAAAGCACAAGCCGTTCTCTGTACCAATTAATAAATTCTTATTATGGTCTTCAAACATCGTTTGCACAACATTATCAACCAGGCTGGTCGAATCGCCAGGAATATTTTTGTAATGTATGAAATTAAAGCCATCGTACCGGTTTAGCCCAATTGTGGTGCCAATCCATATAAAACCTTTTTGATCTTGTATAATACTTGTCACAGTTGAAGATGAAAGGCCATGATCAACTGTCAGATAATCGAATTGCAGGCGCTTTGGCTGAGCATAAGCGCTTGACATGAAAATCAAGAGCAGAAAAATAAAATTAAAATATAATTGATATGAATACTGGCTCTTCATCTTTGAAAATGTTCCCATCTTTTAATACTACTCAATTTTTAAATATTCGAAAAGTACTGATAATTTTATTACAATTCAAACTACTCTTGTTGGCGCCATCACCTAATTACCAGCCTTGATTTTGAAAGCAAACTGATGGCTTTTTCAACTCTCCTGAAAATAAAATAAACCGGCTGTAACATTTCAAAATACCTCGCCGTCATACAGGCAAAATTTAACATTACAGCCATGAAAACAATTTTTTTCTCTCTTATCTTAATCGCTTTATTTATCCTGAATCTGGATGCTCAGGAATTGTCAGATGACACAAAATCATTCACACCTACTTCCGGTTTAGTAATTCCGGCCGATACCATTACTCCTTCGGCTGATAAGGATACCTCCATAGTCCGTATTGGCAAAAAAGATGTAAAAGTGATCGATCATGAAAACGGCACCGAAATCCTTTGGGGCAAGGACAGACACAAAAAAGACAAATCAGACCGGTTTAACGGTCACTGGGAAGGTGTTGAATTTGGTTTCAATGGATTTGACAAAGCTGATTACAGCGCTTATCAGGGACTTGAATTCATGTCGCTGAACCAGGGAAAATCGGCAGAATTCAATTTAAACTTTTACGAGCTGAACATTGGACTTGCCAAATCTTATGCAGGTCTGGTTTCAGGAATGGGATTAAGTTTTAACAGTTACCGGTTCGAAAATCCATTCACTTTGCTAAAGGGCGCAAACAGAACTGAGCCAGACCTTCTGGACAAAGAGGGTCTTTCAAAAACCAAACTTGCCGTTTCGTACCTGAATGTTCCTTTATTGCTCGAATTCCAGATTCCGGTCAATCAAAACGAAGGAAGGTTGTTTATTAATGCAGGCCTGGTCGGAGGGGTTAAAATTGGCTCGCACACAAAAGTAAAATATGGTGACAAAAAAGATAAAGTTCGTGACGGATTTAATATGAATTCGTTTAAATATGCAGCAACTGCCCGTATTGGCTATAAAGATGTCAGTTTATTTGCCACTTACAGCCTGACCCCCTTATTTCAGGTTGACAAAGGGCCTGAACTTACGCCTTTCACAATCGGAATCAGTTTTTTAGATTAAACAGAAACAATTTTCAGAAAACAAGAAAGGAGTTTATCAGGTCAGATAGACTCCTTTTTGATTTTGATTAGTTATCTTTGTTTGAGAATAAGTTCGAAGTGCCTAAAGCCGGATGAAGAATTGACCATTGGATCATTGACTATTTACTATTTGTAGCAAAGAGCAAAATAAATGGTAAATCGTAAATGACAAAATCGTAAATCATTAGAAATAACAGCCACTTCCATAATGAAGCACATATTTTTGATTTTTCTGGCAATCCTCACCTCATTTCTGGCGTTTGCCCAGGAAAGTGATTCGGTCATTGTTGTGAAAAGTCCCGCCGGAAGGTTGTCCGGGCTGATTGATATTCAGGATTTAGTAAACGAAGGATACAATTTCTGGGACGAAGAATTTGAAGGCCATTGGGCAGGTGTTGAATTAGGCATTAACGGCTTTGCCAATGCCGATTATAGTATGTATTCTTCTACGGATAACAATTTTCTAAAGAATGATCTGCTTCGCTCCAATATCTTAAATCTAAATGTGCTGCAATATTCGAAGGGATTACAGCAAAACCGAAATAACATTGGCCTGATAACAGGCCTGGGCTTAAGCCTGCAAAGTTACCGCCTCGATAATAACACGACCATTTCGATTGACGAAAACCGGAAAGTTTATCCGCAAACTCAGTATTTCGATTCAAATCAAAAATCCAAACTGTCATCCGTTTACCTGGAAGTCCCGTTGCTGGTCGAATTTCAGATTCCTGTCGGTCATAATGCCAACCGCCTGTATTTTTCAGCCGGAATAACCGGGGCAAAACGCCTGGAAACACATACCAAACTGAAATACCGGAAAGACGGAAAAAGAGAGAAACTGAAATCACCCGGCGATTATTCCATTCGTGAATACAAAGTTGCCGGCACTTTCCGTGTTGGTTACCGATGGGTAAACCTGTTCGCAACTTACGATTTAGTTCCTTTGTTTGAAGATCGCCGGGGACCTGAATTGTTTCCATTTTCTGCCGGAATAAGGCTAATTTCATTCTAAGAATCCCCTTCCCCAACCCTTCCCCAAAATTGGGAAGGGAGCCGGAATATGCAAATTCAGATCAATTTTCGTTTTTAAAGGATGGCATAACAAATAAACTTTTTATATAAAAATAAAATTCAATTGAAATGAAATTACTTCTGATCAGCAATTCGACCATGCCGGGAGAGGCATACCTTGATTATCCAAAACTTGAAATTAAAAAGTTTTTAGGCGAGAATCCTTTAACGGCCTTGTTTATTCCCTATGCCGCAGTCACTTTTCCGTTCGATGTTTATGAGCAAAAAGTGGCCGAACGATTTGGCGAATTGGGTTATCAGGTAAAAAGTATTCATCATTTCAGCGATCCTGTTCAGGCAGTCAGGGAGGCTGAGGTAATCGTAGTTGGTGGCGGAAATACCTGGCAATTGGTCAGGATGCTGCACGATAATCGGCTGATGAACGAGATTCGCGAAAAAGTACTGAATGGAACTCCTTATGTAGGCTGGAGCGCAGGCTCAAATGTGGCTTGCCCAACTTTGCGGACCACCAACGATATGCCGATAATAGACCCTAAAAGCTTTGACACGACCGGCCTGGTGCCTTTCCAGATCAATCCGCATTACCTCGATGCCAATCCTGAAGGCCATGGCGGCGAAACCCGCGAACAGCGCATCGAAGAGTTTCTGGAAATAAATCCTGAAATCTATGTCGTAGGACTGCGCGAAGGTACCATGCTGCGTATTGAAGATCAGCAAATTCGCCTGATCGGAAGCCGGACAGCCCGGATTTTTAAGAAAGGCATGAGCCCGGCAGAACTTTGTTCACAGGATGATTTTGGGTTTTTGCTGTAATTTTTATGAATTATACCACTCCCTGTGATATCATGGCATCCGCCACTTTGATGAAACCACCAATGTTGGCTCCTTTTACATAGTTGATGAACCCATCTTTCTCAGTTCCGTATTTAACGCAGGTTTCGTGAATGTTGATCATGATTTGGTGCAAACGGGCATCCACTTCTTCGCGAGACCAAAGTAAACGTATCGAGTTTTGTGACATTTCGAGCCCTGAGGTTGATACGCCACCGGCATTGGCCGCCTTACCCGGTCCATAAAGAATTTTGGCTTCGAGGAACACCTCAACAGCTTCAGGAGTGGAAGGCATGTTTGCTCCTTCAGAAATCAGGTAACAACCATTTTTCACCAATACTTTAGCGTCATTTTCGTTTATTTCGTTTTGTGTGGCACATGGGAAAGCTGCATCACATTTGATTCCCCATGGAGTCTGACCTTCGAAATACTGAACATTGTATTTGTCAGCATATTCTTTGATACGTCCACGCCGAATATTTTTTAATTCAAGTATAAAAGCAAGCTTTTCTTCATCAAGCCCCGCCGGATCGTAAACAAATCCCAATGAATCGGACATGGTTACGACTTTTGCACCTATTTGGATCAATTTTTCAGCAGCGTATTGCGAAACGTTACCTGAACCGGAAACCACCGCAATTTTACCTGTTAAATCCAGTCCGCGTGTTTTCAGCATTTGGTCGGCAAAGTAAACTGCGCCATAACCTGTTGCTTCCGGACGGATTAAGCTTCCTCCCCATTCAATGGCTTTACCAGTCAGGACGCCCGTAAATTCGTTCCTGATGCGTTTGTATTGTCCGTATAAATAGCCGATTTCACGGCCACCAACGCCAATATCACCAGCGGGAACATCGGTATCGGCACCAATAAAACGTTGCAATTCGGTCATGAAACTTTGGCAGAAGCGCATTACTTCGTTATCCGATTTTCCTTTTGGATCAAAGTCGGAACCACCTTTTCCACCGCCCATAGGCAGTGTGGTCAGGCTATTTTTGAATACTTGCTCAAAAGCAAGAAATTTCAGGATGCCGAGGTTTACAGTTGGGTGAAGACGCAGTCCGCCTTTATACGGACCAATCGCACTGTTCATTTGAATACGGAAACCTCTGTTTACCTGTATTTCACCATTATCGTCAACCCACGGGACACGGAACATCATCACCCTTTCAGGTTCAACCATGCGTTCCAGAACTTTTGCATGACGATATTTGGGATTTTCTTCGATGAAAGGCATCAATGATTCGACTACCTCTTTTACGGCCTGGTGAAATTCATATTCACCAGGATTTTTGGCAATTACTTTTGCCATGAACTCGTTTACTTTCAGATTTAAAATATCAGCCATTGTTGATTTTTTTTGATATGAATGATTTATTTAGGGATTGGTAAAATTTCGATGATTATTTGGAAGTCCAAACAATTTCGAGGCTTAAAAATAATACCTATAAACAATGCTTTTGTATGGCAGACTGAATTTACGTGTAACACGTAAGGGATTAATCATGAATAGCGGAGACAGGAAAATGAAGATTGGAAATCCACTCGCTGAGTAGCGAAGCGTATCGAAGGAAAGCGTATCGAAGGGAGAATTTGACTTATCACCACTTCCAGCCTGTTCCATATAAGTTGGCCAACCAATTGTAATTATTGTATTTCAATTACCAAATTCTAATTATTAAAATTTAATAATTAAATTTTAATAATTGAACTTTGGGGACTCTGTACTTTAGGCACTTTCTAAATCTCGATGATATTGTTTTTGATGGCGAACTTAACCATGTCCACCGTGCTTTTCAGGTTAAGTTTCTGCATGATATGGTTTTTATGCGACTCTACCGTGCGGACACTGATGAAAAAACGGTCGGCAATTTCCTGATTGGTGTAACTTTCGCCCCATAGTTTGAGAATTTCGATCTGACGGGAACTTAAGTTTCCGATATCGGTATTCTGGTTCATTTCATCGGCTTTCAGGCTCGAAATATAGCGGTTCAGCAATAGATGAGTGATCGATTTGCTGTAGTAATCATGTCCGTTTCGCAGAGTATAAATGGCTTCCAGCAGACTGTTTCGATCCGAGTCTTTCCCCAGAAAACCTTTGGCTCCTGCTTTGATGGTCTTTAGAACAATTTCTTCGCTGTCGATAACTGAAATAATCAGAATTTTCAACTTTGGAATGGTGATATTCAACTGTACGATGAGGTTCAGGTTTCGTACCGAAATGTCGTGCATATTCATGATCAACACGTGAATTTGCATTGATTTAAGCTTTTCGGTCAAAACATCACGGTTGTCGCAATGAAGCACAATCCGAATATCGGTAATGCCCGACAAAAGTCCGGAAATGCCTTCCAGTACCAGCTTGTGTTCATCAAATAAAGCGATATCAATCATTTCTTATACAATTATTGCCGAGGTTTTATATATTCCGTCCATTAAAATGGTCAGTGGTTTTTTGAAGCGAACATGTTTGAAATATTTAGTTTCGCGTATCACTTTTTGATTTTTAAACATCTCCCAACGCACGAAATCAACAGGCGATGAATGTTGCACTGAAAAATAGCCTATGTTCATGGAAGTTACATTGTGAAAGAAATGCGAACCGAGCGACGAATCCAACGGATAATTTTCAAGGCTCACCTCCACAATCACTTTGGCATTTGAAATTTGCGACCAGTTTACCGGAATTCCCACAAACCGGTCCCTGCTGCCCCATCTGCCAGGCCCAATCAAAACATAATGCCTGTTTTTTTTGATCATCAGATTATTCAGGGAATCAATTTCAGCCGCCATTTCAATTGTTTTCAGTTTACTAAAGGTTGAAGTATCAACAAAAATTACATCCCGGATATCTTTGATTTCGCCATTACCAAGGCTCGATCGGGTAAACAAAGCCATTTGCGATTGATCAAGTTGGTCGATAATGATATTTTGCAATACCTGATTGCTAATCAGAGGTTTAATTTGAAGGAGGTAAAATGTGGGCAAGTCATTTTTTGTACGGTTCAGGTCAACAGCATATTCAATTTCGACCGGAGAACCAAACGCTTCTTTAATCGTGTTCAGCAATATATTGATTGTTTCAGCCAGAGGAATGTAGTTGTACTGAAGTATATCGGCAAAATTGATGATTCGTGGGCCATAAGTGTTCAACCCTGGCTCAATTCGATCGTTGTTGGGATTGTAAACCGAGACACAATGGTTCAGCGTTCCATGTTTTTCAGCTTCGCTGATATCCAGAAGTTTGAGCGCTGCCAATTCACCATTTTCCAAAAAATCGAAATCCGTATCCCGGCAATCGAGTGCGTAAAACTGTACCTGTGAATTATTCAGCAAATCCTTGATGCTATGAACTGAAACTTTAGGGTATTTTGGCGAAAACCGGAACGATTTCCAGCCATCAACTACGTAAGTTCCCAAACCAACTGCGGCCACAGCAAAACCTTCATCCGGCTTCATGTTGGCCACCGGATAATAGTTGTACGACTGTGCTACACCACTGATTTGAGGATAATAATAGTCGCCGTATTGGTTTCCGACCAATTCCTGCAAAACAACTGCCATCTTTTCTTCTTCGACTTTGTGATGGATGATCGAAAAATAATTGCGGGCTTTCTTTGAGAACGTTGAAGCAAAAACCAGCTTGATAGCAATTGAAATCCGCCCGAGTACAAGTTTTTTATTTGTAGCGTGATTGGGAACAATGTAGGTATCAAATACTCCGGCAAAGGGCTGCGTAATGGAATCTTCAGAAGTACTTGACGATCGTACAGCGATGGGTTTATCAATCTGGGAAACAAAAATTCGTAGCTTTTTCAGGAGCGAAATGGATAAATGAGCATCAACAAAATGGCTTCTCAGTTCGGCATACGAAATGTTCCGGTCGATGATTTTGTCGAAAAGCTTATTTTTCGAGATGAAATGCTGAAACTCATTCGTGCCGATGACTATAGTAATGGGGGCAAGAATGTTGATCCGGTTAGCCAAAGTCGGAAATTCGAGGTTGTAGATCAGCGTGTTGATAAATGCCAGTCCACGGCCTTTTCCTCCAAGCGACCCACCTGAAAAAGAAACAATATTTTTCTCGTCAAGGGTGGATGTTTCATCGAAGCTCAGGATTTTCCCCTTTTTCTTTTCCTCGCGATAGCGTTTAATCGTATCGAGAAAAAATTGCCTCATCTCATCCATGTCTTTAAAGGTAGTCGCCGCAACCGGATTGAGTGTCCGTGCCAGTTGTATTTCTCCACGCGACATGAGCCAGAGCGATAACTGATTTTCGGAAGCATGGAGGAACAACGATTCGTCGGGTACTTCCTGAAGCAGGGTTTCGAATTCGCGCAATGATTTTGCCACTCCGATCCGATTGCCTTCCTTGTCCCTGAAAACAAAATTTCCAAAGCCCAGATAACTGGTCAGGTAATGTTTGAGGTCGGCAAGTAAGGTTTCCGAATTTTTATTGACGAATGCCACTTCAAGCTCTTTGGCGATTTCAAGATTTCTATCTTCAGAGGATTGCAGGATAATAGGTAGTTTTGAAATGTGTGACTTTACATACTTAATAAAAGTAACACCAGCATTTTTATCTATTTTCCCGCCCCGGTCGAACTCCACATCAGAGATCACACAAAGCAGAAAGTCTTTGTATTTATTGAAGATGGCAATGGCTTCTTCATAATTACGGGCGAGTAAAATTTTTGGCCTCGACCGCATTTTTGAAATCTTATCCAGTTCGTTCTTCTCAACTTCAGGCAACAATTGCTGTACCTGGCTAAAGACGATGTCGTACAGGTGCTGAAGGTATTTGGAATAATACAGAGGCGAATCTTCAATAAGTAAAATAACTCTGACCAGGCCAATTTTTGTGTCGTTTTCAACATTTACTTTGTCTTCAGTTGATTTCACTATAGCAAACAGGATCAGCGAATCGCCATTCCAGACAAAAAGTTTATCAACCGACCGTATGGTAGGTACCAATTCTTCGAAATACTTGATATCGCTTTTTTTGTTCAGGAGCAAATAAATGGGCATTGATTCATTTTTTGCTTTGATTTGTTCACTTAAAATCACAGGCGCTTCGCGGTCCATGCCCGCCATGAGGATGACCAGATCAAAATGAGTTGTTTCCATTAAGGCGAGCGCTTCTTCGGCTGATGAAGCACCGGTAATCCTGGGCACCGAAAAAAGGCTGTACTGGTAGGCTTCGCCCATAAATTTTTCGAAAAAGGAATCTTCGCTTTCGAGTGTAAATGCATCGTACAAAGTGGCCACAAAAAGAATATGCCTGATTTTGTACTTCATCATGTCGAGATAAATGTACTTATCAAGAGCCTGTTGGTTGAAATACAACTGGAGTGGCTTTTTATTTGTCATCAATGAGTTTCTGAAGTCATCGGAGGGATGAATCACCTGAAGCGGTATCCCTTTCCGGTGGATAATTTCACGACCTTTGAAATTATTCAGATAACCACTGATCATCCTGGCAATGTTCATCAGTAAATTGCGCTCTTCAACCAGAAATGGCCCCTCGTCTTCTTTCGGAAATTGTTTCAGGTAAAAAATTTCGATGGTTCCCTTTTTATTGTCTATGGTCACGAAATTTTCCTGCTGTACCCAGTCTGTTTCCAAAAAATTAGGACTGGTGTAAGTTTTACCTTCAAATTTGATTCGCGAAGCTGTAAACTTAGGATATTGCCACGATTTTGGAAGGATTGCACAAATTTCAAACAAAGTTTCATCTACCGATTTTCCCTCATCAATAATTAAGGTAGTTTGGTTAATGGCTTTTAGCTCTTTTAACCGTTCGGTGTTTTCGTGGTGCAGCTTATTGAATACATCACGGGTGGCAGAACCGGCAATCAGGTTTGCAAGGTTGATCAGCAAATTACGCTCTTCTTTCAGGAATGGGCCTTCGTCAGCATCCTGAAATTGTTTCAGGTAAAAAATTTCAATTGTTCCTTTTTTTCTCCCGGGAGCTTCAAATCCCTGTGCCATTTTCCATTTGGTTTCGCTGAAATTGCGGCTGATAAAAACATTTTTTCCGTAACTGATGCGGGCTGCCGTATATTCGGGATATTGCCACGATTCGGGCAAAATTGAACAGATGATTTGGAGCGACTCTTTGAGTGATTTTCCGGATTGCAGGATCTCCGAAGTCTGGTTTATCCCTTTCAACTCTTTCAGCCGTTCAGTATTCTTGATGAGTAATTCCTGCAGGGCTTTTTTCGAAGCCATCCCTGAAATTAAAGCAGCAAGATTGTCAATCAGATTCCGTTCTTCGGTTAGAAAAGGCCCTTCACCGGCTGCAGGAAATTCTTTCAGATAATAAATCTCGATCGCTCCTTTCGACAAATCAGGCGTATCAAACTTCTGTTGCAACCTCCATTGGGTTTCCTTGAAATTGAGGCTCGTGAAATTTTTATTTCCATATCTGATGCGTACAGCAGTTTGTCCCGGATACTGCATGGCCTCAGGTAAAAACGAACAAATTTCCTGCAACAATTCATCAAGTGAGGTACTTTTCCGGATGATTTCGGTGGTGCGATTTATTCCCTGAAGCTCTTTTTGGCGTTCACCCATATTGAAGCTTAACTTTTCGAGCTGGATTTTTGAGACAAGGCCAACGAGTAAGCCACCAAGTGTTTTTATGATCAATTCAGTTTCCAGAATTACTGATCCTGAGGAATTTGATATGATCTGATCTGACAGAAATAGCTCAATAAGGCCGTGTTTCCGGTCGGGTATATGAAACCCATGTTTCACAACAACCGGTGTTTCTTCAAAATTTTGACTCAGGTAGGTTAACCCATTGAATGAAAGACGTATGCAAACTGCATTTTCATTATGAGATTGTCCGACAACGGCATCACAGAAATGCTGTAATGCACTATCCATGTCATTTTCCTTTTCGATAATTTCAATTATCCTGAAGGTAAGATGCTCTTTATTAAATAATTGCAATTGATTTTGAGAACTATTTTCTTTTAATGAAGTATCTGCGTTTTTAGACATATTATTCAGTTTAGCCTTAATCTCCAGAACCGGTAACCTTCTTCAAAATTAATACATAATTGGTTCTGTCTGTAATAAATGGCGCGAAATCATCCAAAGTAACGGTCTTGGCGTCTCGCGCCATCAGTCGCAAATTCTCGATACTGTTTAAAGGGGGATATTTATTTCGTTACCTGCATTAATTTTGTGCGGTATTTCTTCTTCATGTCCAAACCGTTTAATCATTTCCCCGAAGTTAGGGTAGTAGGCATTAAAATTATACCCATCAACACACACCACCCTTGTTGAGCCGCAAATACTTACTTTAAAAATGCCATGCCCGGTATTTTTACCGGTATTCTTCAAATACATAATGGCTTGAGTCGGAATATTGTATTTGATTGTGTGCGCGCAGGTAGTTTTAATTGTTGTGGCAGGGCCAAAGGCAAAAACCTGATTAATTTTATTTGTTCTAATCGTTTGTGTCATCATCTGACAAACCGATCCCTTTTCCCCATAACTCCCATCATCAGTAAGTGTATAAACTTCATCCGAAATTGCTTTAATTTCATTTTCAAGTATAATTCCTTCTTTTGTCTGTGACGAAAGAATAGTGATGATACGATTTCCGGCAGCATGGAGTGAAGTTAAAACAGGCAGAAGCGGGACAATTCCTTGTTCCCGGCCTATACACAAGACATTCCCAAAATTTTCGATTTGAGCCGGATAGCCGAAAGGACCTTCGATTCCAACTATTTCGTTTCCCGAATTCAATTCCGCAAAATGCTTTGCAGCATCGTTGGCAGCATAAATAATAACGGTAATGGTTTCTTTTTCCGGATCGGTTTTGACTACTGGAACCGAAATTTCAGGTTTGTCTTTTTCACCCTGAAGAATGACATATTGACCAATTCGAATCTCATTTATGGCGATTGAAGTCCTGATTTCAAATTTCACCACTTTGTCTGAAATCTTCTTCTTTGCTATGATTTTGTTCATTTGTCACGATATTTTTTAGAGGTTTTGAAGTTAGATTGATTCGGCCTCAGAAAAAAAATCGCTGCCCGATTTACGTATATCTACTACGTAAAAGACGGAAAAAAGAATTATTTCACCTCTCCCGTCAAATACCTTCCCGAAATAAACCGGATAGGATACCAGGCTGCCAGAAAGCCGATGCCGGTAACCAGAAGAAAAATGGCCAGCAGATCGGCAATACGGATTTCGACCGGATAGCTTGAAAAGATGAATGATCCTTCATTTCCTGGAATTTTAAGGATTCCAAATTTAATCTGAACCCAGCAGATCAGGATTCCAAGGATCAGGCCAAAAACAGCTCCGGCCAGTGAAATCATCCAGCCTTCGAAAAGGAAAATGGTGCGGATGAGTTTCTGGTTGGCTCCCATGCTCTGCAGAATGGCGATGTCGGCTTTTTTATCAATGATGAGCATCGAGAGCGAGCCCAAAATATTGAAAGATGCGATAATAAGTACGAATCCAAGTATGAGGAAGATGGCCCATTTTTCGGATTTCATTACCCGGTAAAAGAGTTCGTGTTGCTCGAATTGTGTTTTTACTACAAACTTTTCGCCCAGTATCTGTGCAATTTCAGGTTTTACCAATTCTTCTGAAACGCCTGATTTTAATGCAAGCTCAACCGCGCTTACCCGGTTTCCCATCTGAAACAGTTCCTGGGCAAAACCGAAAGGAACCAACACGTATTTCGAATCAATTTCCTGTTGGTTGGCAAATATTCCGGAGGCATAAATCGTGCTGTGGTTAAACGCATTGGCCAGTGAGGGCTGACCACTTGTACCTTTTTTCAGGGTATATATATGGACCGGATCGGTAAAATTCAGGCCGACTGACAAATAATAGGCAACACCCTGACCGACCACAGCGAACGGAGAATTTTTGGCTTCCAAAATAAAGCGGCCACTGGTAATGCTACTGGTGTCAAGTCCTGAAATTTCGTTGTAATTGGCCGGAACGCCTTTAATTGTTGCAAAGTATTGCCTTTCGCCATAGCGAAGCAGTGCATCTTCTTCAATTACCGGAGTGACCGATGCAATTCCGGTTAAATTTCTGATTGCCTCAAAGTTTCCTTCGTTCAGGTCGAATGATTTACCCTTTGCAGCCGTTATTTTGATATCAGGATCGAAAGAAGAGAACATTGATTTGATAGCAGTATCGAGCCCGTTGAAAACAGAAAGGATAACGATCAGCGCAAAAGTGCCAACAGTAACTCCGGCCACCGAAATGCCGGAAATGAGGTTGATCACATTGACCGATTTCTTTGAAATCAGGTAACGACGGGCGATATAGAAGGCGGTTTTCAATATTTATCAGGTAGATGGTCTAAAAGCAGAATTCAATTTCATTCAAAATTTAAAATTCATCATTCAAAATTTCCTATTTCCAGGCTTTTACAATCAATCCGGTTCCGCTTTTGTGTTTCATTCCAAGATCGAAGAAATTCAGGATGATGGCAAAAGGAAAAACAATCAGGTAATAAAACGGAAGGATGACAAAGAATATTTTGCTCCCACCCAGCATCATGATCGGATATTTCATCGAAAGTTTCCAGGATATTTTCCCCGGAATCCCATACGAATAGCAGGCTTCAACTTGCGAAAACCCGACCGATTTCAGCTTGGTTTCAATCCCGGCAATGTTGTATCCGTCGCGCACATGTTCGTCAATAAATCCGTGAACGCCTTCTTCGTGATCATGGTCGTGCGAATCAGATCCGCCTTGATCGGAAGGTGTCGAAATCAGCAACATTCCACCTTTTTTCATCGAAGTATAAAAATTCCGGAATACCTGAACATCTTCTTCAATGTGCTCCATCACATCCACCGAAAGTATCAGATCGTATTTGTCCTTTTCCTGAAACCGGGTCAGGTCGGCTAGCTCAAACTTTACACGATCGGAAAGACCAGCTTTTTGCATAAACCCTATGCAATCTTCAATCTGTTCAGGTTTAATGTCAACAGCTTTGATTTTTGCCTTTGGAAACCATTTGGCCATGCGGAAGGTATATTGTCCGAATCCCGAACCGGCATCGAGTATATCTTTTACTTCCGGAGAAATATGGTTGCGCTTGCGAAGTTCTTTGCGGATGTGCCAGGCCCGAAGCAAAAGTAAATCGAGCAAATGATAAAATATTTTTCGCAAAATCGGATGCTGGTTGAATACTTTTCCCAGCGAGCTTTTAATCGGATCGTATTGCATAATATCAAGGAAAATGGAAAATGGAAAAATGAAAAAAGTGATCAGTCGCAGTGATCAGTCGCAGTGCTTTACATTTCTGAACACTGAGACTGAACACTGAGACTATTCTTTCAGCAGCCGGTCTATATTATCAATGTAATCGAGGCTGTCGTCAATGTGAAAATCGAGTTGTGGAACAATCCTTAATTGTTTACCCACTTTCAGTCCAAGCAGACCGCGTATTCTGGATTGATGATGTTTGATTTCGAGCAAAGTTGCAGCGCCTTTTTCAGAAGGGAAAATACTCAGGTAAACCCGGGCTATTGCGAGGTCGGGCGAAATCCGGACATTCGTCACACTGATGATAACCCCGTGAAACAGGTCTTTTCCTTCCTTCTGCAGGATTTCAGCAATATCCTTTTGTATCAGGCGCGATATTTTATTTTGGCGGGTCGTTTCCATCGTATTTAATATGAAATTAAGGGTTCAAAGGTAGTTAGTATTTACCATTAACCAATTTACAATTTACAAATTCAAAATGATCTGAAATCATTTTGCTGCCAACCGGATCGTTTATTTTTTTTAAGTTCGCCCTCGTAATTTCCTTTTTCCCTATTCCTCTTTTCTATACCTATGGAAGGACTTTTTGATTATAGCCTTTGGGGACTTTTTCTGGCTAGTTTTCTGGCCGCTACGGTTGTGCCTTTTAGTTCCGAAGCAATACTTTCTTTCCTGATTGCCAGCGGAACAGATGTCACCTCGGCGGTACTGGTGGCTTCGGCCGGAAACTGGCTGGGCGGCATGAGCAGTTTTGCCATAGGATATTTGGGTAAATGGGAATGGATTGAAAAATACCTCCGGATTAAACGCGAAACCATAGAAAAATGGCACAACCGGTTGTATAAACGCGGGGCTATTTTTGCTTTTCTGAGCTGGGTCCCGGGAGTTGGCGATATTTTTGCAGTCGGGCTGGGAATATTGCGTGCCAATATCTGGATAACTGCCACTGCTATGCTCGCTGGTAAATTTTTGCGTTATGTGATTTGGGCATGGCTTAGCGGGCTTGTGTTTTGAAAAAAATGAAAGATCGAATTGCTGAGTTTTTTATAAGCTCCCTGTATTCTTGAATTATTGACGACGATAAAACATTACAACATGGTTGCCGAAAATATCGTTATAGGCCAAATTTAAGGTGTTGATAGATGAAATTGGTAGTGGTGTGGCCAAAACATCTTCCGTAAATTCAGGGCCATAGTTTTTAGAATCATATATTCGTGAAGTCGCACCTTCTATTTGCACCATAATATCTGTAAGAATTTGTGTAGCATCGACTTCTTTTCCGGAGTTACCCAAATAATATTTCCAGGAAACTTTGGTTAATCTATTCGATGAGTCATAGGTCAGAGTAGGGAAAACGTATATCAAATTGTTGAGACTACCTGAAAAAGTTGGCAGATCAAAATATAAAGGTTTGTCTTTGTAGATTACTTTACACTGGCCAGATAAATAGGTACTTATCGGAAATACTTCTGACCAGAAGATCGTATTGTAGGATAACACTTTCTTGTCAGCGGTGTAAGAGTTTATCTCTCCATTTAAACTGGAAAAAGTGACTCCGACTGGCGTACTGCTTTCTGAAGAATAAAACATTAAACGGTATGAATCAACATTTATAGAACTCAAGCGCGTCGGAGTAGTGTTAAAATTACCTCCATTGCCAAAATATATAAATCCTAACCGTAAAAATTTACCTTCCAATAAGTCAATTACCCCATTGCGGTCGGTATCAGGGTTTTGCACAAGTAAAGAAAAGTTGACATTAGCATATCGGTATCCTTGTATTTGGTCAGTGCTCATATTCATAAATTTGGTCAGAATATTCGTGCTGGAAGAAACCACGCTACCGTCGGTTGAAAGTTCGCCAAGATTGACCACCGAAACTGTATCATTCAGATAATTCAGCGGGAGCGACGCAATGCCTTCACTGAGTTTTAAGCAGCCAAGGAAGTTTTTAGCTTCATTGGTGAAGATCAGCCCTACAGGTTGGTCTTTGTTGACCTGAATAGAAAATGTTCCGTTGGTAATGTCTGCAAGGGTATGTTCTCCAGATAGGTTAAAAAGCATCACTTTAGTGGCCGATTTTAAATCGATCCTTGCCGATTTTGTGATGGATAATTTCCCGGTAATTTTAACCTGGTCTGTTTTTTGATTTTCATTATCACCTTTTTCGCATCCTGCAAAAATAACCAGTGCTATAAGCACAGCAATAAGCATTTTCATGATTTCAGTGTTTTGGGTTAAATTGTTTCTAAAATTATACAATTATTTCTAAAAGTGATATAATACAATAAAAATACTCCTATCCGGGGTATTGCCCGATAGTCCTACACTCAGCTCGTTTGGAGCTGCACTTTTTTAGGTTGATGCCGGAAAAACACGGGAAATTATTACCCCGAACAGCCGAACTTACCAAGACATCGCAGTTGCCGGTAACGATTTGGTCATCAAAGTGGTTGCCACAGGGGAACAAACAATTTCCCGGGTGGTGTTTTTCAACGGAACCGACAAGCTTGGCGAAACCAATATCGCGCCATACGACTATACCTGGGCCAAAATACCGCAGGGAATCCCTCAGCTTCAGGCTAAAGTAACCGACAACACGCGTATGACCGGAATTTCGCCACCCATCACCATCAGGCTAAATGCGGCCTGGGGACCGATTGAATACATCGAAAACTTTGACGACGATCTGGCCCAAAACTGGACAGCGGGAAGTGGAGCCTGGATGGTTGAAAACAAACAACTTTACCACAGTTCGAACAATGGCATCAACCTGAATATTTACAATTCTTTCATATATTTTGGAGGAAAATCATCCAGATATTCTGGAAGAAAATGTAAATTTCACTAAATATTTAAATTCAATCAAAATGAAGCTAAATCTTCTGATACGAATCCAATTAACCGCTTTGATCCTCGTGATTGGCCTGGTCGCAGTTTCAGCAGATAAAAAAGGCCTTAAAGATGTTTTTCAGGGGAAATTTTACATCGGAACGGCACTAAATTCAAGACAAATTACCGGGAGAGATACTGCCTCTGTCCTGATTATCAAACAACATTTCAACTCCATTACTGCCGAAAACTGCATGAAAAGTGCACTGATTCATCCGGAGGAAGGGAAATTTAATTTTGCACTACCCGATCAGTTTGTGGAATTCGGGTTACAAAACCAGATGTTTATTGTTGGCCATTGCCTGGTTTGGCACTCTCAGGCTCCCAAATGGTTTTTTGTTGACGGACGAGGTGACGATGTTTCGCGCGAAGTTTTGATCAGCCGCATGAAAACACACATTGAAACTGTGGTTGGCCGTTACAAAGGCAAGGTAAAAGGCTGGGATGTGGTAAACGAAGCCATTCTGGACGATGGCTCATGGCGCGCGAGCAAATTTTATAAGATTATCGGTCCGGAGTATGTGAAACTGGCTTTCCGGTTTGCCCGCGAAGCCGATCCGGATGCCGAACTCTACTACAACGATTATTCAATGGCGATTCCCGGCCGTCGCGAAGGAGTGGTACGGATGGTGAAAGACCTGCAGAAAGAAGGAATCCGCGTTGACGGAATCGGGATGCAAGGCCATTGTAGCATGGATTTTCCGAAGATCGAAGAATTTGAAAAAAGCATTCTGGCTTTTGCCACTCTGGGTGTGCAGGTACATATAACTGAAATGGATATTTCTGCCCTTCCAGGCCCAAAAGACAAACAGGGGGCCGATGTTGATTCGCGGATTGATTATCATGCTGAAATAAATCCTTATACCAATGGACTGCCCGAAGAGGTCGAAAAAGCCCATGCCAAACGCTATCAGGATTTTTTTGATTTGTTCGTGAAACATCAGAATAAAATTGCACGGGTGACCTTATGGGGCGTTCACGACCGGCAATCGTGGAAAAACAATTTTCCGGTTCCCGGACGGACAGACTATCCGCTGCTTTTCGACCGCAATTTACAGCCTAAAAGTTTTGTGAAAAGCTGGCTTGACCAAGCTTCTTTTGAATAAATTAAACAGTCCTCCAGATGAAAAAAACAATCCTGATCATTGCTTTTTGCCAGTTGCTCCACTTTGCACATTCACAAAATAAAGACAGTATAAGGGTTATAAATAATTACACCAAAATCTTAAAAATATTCCGGATAACAATGGTAAGGTCGGTGTTTTTGGTGTCTCCTATCCGGGATTCTATTCCACCATGGAGGCTGTCTCCAATCATCCGGCAATTGTGGCGGTAAGCCCACAGGCTCCTGTAACCAACTGGTTTATCGGGGATGATGCAGTTTCAATATTGGCGACGTTGCCCATACATTTAAAAAGGGGCATCGTGTAATGGTACAGGTTCAAAGCAGTTGGTTTCCTTTAGTTGACCGCAATCCCCAAAAGTTTGTCAACATTTATACTGCAACAGAAAGCGATTTTCAAAAAGCGACCATACGCATTTATCATGACGAAAAGCACAGCAGCAGTGTTGCTTTGTCGGTACTGAATAGCCTTGAAAAGAGTTCACCGGGAGATAATTAAAAATTTAATTTTTTCGAGATCACACTTTAAGTGCCATTTATGTGATTTATTTCACATTATTGGCACTTAAAGTGTGATTCTGAGCAATATGAAAGATTGATGAACTTCGATTTTATCTTAATGATTTTGAATACTTTTGTTGTAAATTATTCTTTTCGGAGTGGCCTCAAATCTGATTCTCAAAATAAACGTAAATAAAAACCTAAAAACGCCATGACCAAAAATCTTATTTTCTCTTTCCTCATTGCGCTGAGTTTATATGCCTGTAACACGGCATCTAAGCATAAGTCCACAACACAAGCCACCTTCATCAGAATTGATGGCCAAAACCTGATTGCCCCCAATGGCGAAAAATTTTTCATTCAGGGAATTAATTTGGGCAACTGGTTAAATCCTGAAGGTTATATGTTCGGGTTTAAACGGACCAGCTCGGCCCGATTAATTGACGAGGCTTTCTGTGAAATGGTTGGTCCCGATTTTACCAAGCTTTTCTGGAAACAGTTTAAAGACAATTACATTACCCGCGATGACATCCGCTACATCCGTAAAACCGGGATGAATACCATCCGTATTCCATTTCATTACAAATTGTTTACTGATGAAGATTATATGGGACTATCGGTTGCGCAGGATGGATTTCAACGAATAGACAGTTTAGTCAACTGGTGCCGCGAATCGGAGATTTACCTGATTCTGGATATGCACGATGCCCCGGGAGGACAAACAGGCGACAACATTGACGACAGTTACGGCTATCCGTGGCTGATGACCAGCGAGGAAAGCCAGAGCAAGTTTGTGGCTATCTGGAAAAAGATTGCAGAACATTACCAAAATGAACCGGTCATTCTGGGATATGATTTGCTGAACGAACCCATTGCCACCTATTTTGGCGATGAAAAGGAAAAACTGAACGCCGCCCTCGAACCCGTCTATAAAAAGGCTGTTGCAGCCATTCGCGAAGTGGACCAGAATCACATCGTCATATTGGGAGGCGCCCAGTGGAACAGCAATTTTAAGGTTTTCACGGATTCAAAGTTCGATGGCAAATTAATGTACACCTGTCACCGTTACTGGTGCGACACGCTTCAGGCCAATATTCAGGATTTTGTCAGTTTCCGCGACTCGGTCAATTTACCTATGTTTATGGGCGAAACAGGCGAGAATACCGACCAGTGGATTGGAGCCTGGACCCTGCTGATGGAAAGCAACAACATAGGTTGGACCTATTGGCCATACAAAAAGATGGGCCACCCAAGTTCGGTGATGAACATTGTCCAACCCGAAAACTGGGATAAAATCGTTGAATTCACCGAAGCGCCGCGCAACAATTTTGATGAAATACGCAAAGCGCGCCCTGATCAGGAACTGGTTAAAAAGGCCATGCTTCAAATGATCGAAAACTGCAAATTCAGCAATTGCAAAGTCAACGAAGGATATGTGAGAGCAATGGGAATAAAGCCCTGATTCAAATTCTCCGGAAAGAATAAATTGCATCTGTTATTCAACTTATGATCCTGATTTTCCAATAACGATTTTACCAATTCCCCAACTCCTTTTCAAATTTGGCCTTTTTTGCATCAACCGATCCTGGAACCAGAAGTACCTGAATCGTTTGTTTTTGGTTCGGTTCCAGTTGAAATTCGAAACCTGCCAGCGTTTTTCCCGGATTCGGGGCATCATAGCTGGTTGTTGGTTCTACCGACCAGGTTTTCATCGTAACCTTAGCCGGAGAATTAACTTGTAAAACCAGTGAATGGCCTTCTTTTGTAAAGGTAATGCTGTTTTTTCCCAATTCAGGAACAGCAGAAGTCAGCATGGTCCAGCGAACGGTGGTTGGTTTATTCGGTGCAACCAGCTCGTCCCTGATCACAACATATTTTTGGTCAACAATGGCAACACCGCGTTTGGCTGATGCCAGTTGGGTTTCATAAACTGATGACATGTCGGAAATAGCGTACATAAAATCAGGTTTATCAGAGAATTGATCAATTTTGGCGTATCCTTTTACCTGCTGAAGCTGGTCGTTGATGGTAAGCGTGTTGTGTGCCCTGTTATTTATCCTGAAAATACTCCAGCGTTGCGCATCCTGGGTGCGACCAAAAACCTGAATGCCTTTTGATTCGAGCGATTCGTAATCCTGCATGCCAAAATCGGTGGCCCAGCGGGTTCCTTCTGATTCCATGATGAAAGAACCAATATCCATGTGTCCATGATTGACTGAAGCCGATCCTGCTTTGAACCCGAGGTATATGGCATTTGGGTCGGTCCATGAAGTACGCATCATACAAACCGGATTCGCGCCCTGACCTTTCCATGCTTTATAGCTGGGTACTGATATTTTATCCAGAGGAAGATCTTTTCCCCAGATCATAATAACAGGGAAAAGCCTGTCGTTGGTGAACGAAGAATAATCTTCTTTTTGAAGGTATCTTTTTTCGATCCATAAGAGCGACAGATCGTTGTTGCGCTGAGCCAGCCAGAACATCGTGGGGCTAAGATCACCACGTGGACCACTATCCCCCCAGTTAAAGCACAAGGTAGAAACAGCAGTCATATTTTCATAGAATCCGGCAGTTTGAAGGAACCCTGGTGAATTATTTAATCCGAAATCGCTGGCAAAGATTCTTTCAATGGCGCTAAGAAACATGACATTGAACGAGGTTCCGTAGCCCCAGTATCCAAATCCTTCAGGATAAGCGCCATCGGGTTTGTATTCTCCCATTGGCAGCGTGATGGATTCAATGGCCCGGGCGATCATGTTTTTTGAAAGCTCCGGGTAATCTTCGGCAACTGCCAACGCACCGTAAGTCATTCCGGCATTGCATACCTGGTTCCAGTTGTTTGTTGACTTAGCCCAACCGTTATATTTTGAATCAAGTGATGGATTTAATCCTTTATTGACAATGGCTTCACGAATAATTTTTTTTGAATCATCTGTTAATTTTGGATACAACCAGTCGTACCCAATGGAAACGGCCATAGTCATTTCGGCCACATCCAGAAAATGCGATGGGTTCCAGTCGCTGAATTCAGAGATAGCGAGCATTTCTTTTTCGCAGCGTTGGAAATATTTATCCTGACCGGTCATCCGCCAGGCATACGACAGATGGAAAATGCGGCGCAGCGCTTCGCGCGATTTATCGAGAAGGCGTCGGCCAATCTGTATGCGTTCAACCGGCGGTAGTTCAATGATGTTGTCACATTCTTTCAGAATGGCTTCGTGCATTTTCTGCCAAACCGGGTTGCCGGCAATTGATTGCTCAATCTGGCATTCTTCACCCTGCAAAAGTAAAATGCGCGGATGCTGTTTGTCGGTAATGGTTTTCACAGAAACGGATTGTTGTGCGAAGCTGGTTCCGGAGAAACAGGCAAACAGCAAAATAATCAGAGTGTTTTTAATAGGGTTCATGGTGTATTTAATTTTTAGATGAGATCGAACATTAGGACAGTTATTCAATAAATCGCGTTAAACTTCGCTTTTACAATTTCCTTCACTTCCTGAATATCTATTTTCCGGCCAAGCTCTCGTTCGATGGATGTTACACCATAAGTCATGAACCCACATGGATTGATATAATTGAAATATCGCATATCGGTATTCACATTTAATGCAAACCCATGCATCGAAACATATCGGCTAATCCGAACGCCAATAGCGCTTATTTTCCTTGCTTTTGCCGGGATAGTTGAATCGAGCCAGACACCGGTTGCCCCGTCTTTCAATGCCCCATCCAGTCCGTATTCGGAAATGGTTTGGATAATGGCCTGCTCCATTTTATAAATATAGTCTTTTACCCCGATTTTGTAGTTCTCCAGATCAATAATCGGATAACCAACCAATTGTCCCGGTCCGTGGTAAGTAATATCCCCTCCGCGGTTGATTTTATAATAAACCGCATCAATTTTCTTCAGGAAATCGCCGTTGATTAAAAGGTTGTGTTCGTCGCCGCTTTTGCCCAGCGTATAAACATGTGGATGTTCAACCAGCAAAAACCGGTTGATCGGACTGCTCTTTTTACTGGCAAGCTTGTCAGTAACAATTTCAGCATGTATTGTTTCCTGATAATCCCAGCATTCTTTATAGTCTTTCAGGCCAAGGTCTTCGTAATTGAAATTTGCCATTATGTAGTCATTTTATAGTCAATCATGGTCATTAAATAGTCATTCATTGTCTATGAAGCATACATTAGTCCTTCAGTAATTCAATCCTTCAGTAATTCAATCCTTCAGTTATTCAATCCTTCAGTTATTTTGCGTCCGCATGTAACTCAGCACGATACGACGACCTCACAAGCGGGCTGCTCTCAACAAACGAAAAACCCTTTTCAAGTCCGGTTGTCCGGTATTTTTCAAACTGTTCAGGCAAAATATACTCCACAACCTGAATGTGGCTGAGCGTTGGCGCCAGGTATTGCCCGATGGTCATCACTTTGCAGCCAACAGCAAGCAAATCATCCATCGCTTGCAGAACTTCAGCTTCGGTTTCGCCCAAGCCGAGCATAATACCCGATTTGGCCACAATTCCGGAATTGGCAATATAGTTGATCACCTCAAGGCTGGTGCGGTATTTGGCCGCTGACCGTACTTGGGGAGTCAGCCGTTCAACTGTTTCCATGTTGTGCGAAATCACTTCAGGAGCAGCTTTAATAACTTTCTGGATCAATTCCGTTTTTCCCTGAAAATCGGGAATAAGTACTTCAATTTTAGTTTCAGGATTCCGTTTTTTCACTTCCAAAATAGTTTCTGCCCAAAATCCGGCGCCCAAATCAGGCAAATCGTCGCGGTCAACCGATGTGATTACAGCATGTTTCAGTTGCATGATACGCACCGATTCGGCTATACGGTAAGGTTCTTCGGGATCAGGAGGCAGTGGTTTCCCTGTTGTGACACCACAGAATTTGCAATTTCGGGTACAAATATCGCCCAAAATCATAAAAGTCGCTGTTCCCCGGTTCCAGCATTCGCCAATATTGGGACAGTTTCCACTTGAACAAATGGTATGTAGCTGATGCCGGTTCACCAGATTTTTAACCCTCGAATAGTTTTCTCCTTTGGGCATTTGCATTTTCATCCATCGCGGAAGCCTTTCCCTTCCTTCTGTCGCTGCACTCATCAAATCCGAATTTCTGCAAAATTAGATTTAAAATCTGAAGTTGCAGGTTCGTTCCAGGCAATTCGGCTTACAAATCTTAGTTAAGTTTACCGGAAACGTTTTGGTTTGTTATTTTTGTGGTTCAATCATAAAATCAGTTGATGAAGACTTTGATCCTAATCCTTTCTTTACTGGCTCCTTCCTTTGTTTTCGGACAGGCGCAGGATATTCAAAACATGTCTGTTCTGGCCAGTCAGTATTACCAAAATAAAGAGTTTGGGAAAGCATCAGAAATTTACGAGAAATTGTATTCGGCCACCAAAGCTGAGGGCTATTTCAACATTTATCTTGATTGTCTGCTTGGGATTCCGGATTTCGACAAAGCTGAAAAAGAAATCAGAAAAGGGCTGCGTGGAAATTCTACTGATGCCTACTGGTATGTTCAATGGGGCTTTGTGAAAAAAGCGGAAGGGCAGCCCGTTGAAGCAATAAAATTGTATGAAAAGGCACTTTCCTCAATCTCAGACAATCCGGCTGAATACCCGGTACTGGCCAATCAGTTCATTGGCCGGCGTGAGTTCGAATTCGCCGAAAAAGTATATCTCAAAGGGCGTTCCGTTTCACCCGAAAACCAGTATAACTATGAACTCGGCCGTATTTATTATTACATGCGTAATTACGACCTGATGTTGAAAGAATACCTGTCCTGGATAGATCAAAAGGAAAGTAACATCGAAATTGTAAAGAGCAATATTAGTTCGGTATTATCGCTGGATAACGATCAGGAGATCAGTAAACAATTGAAAACCTATATGCTGAAACGTATTCAGGCCGAACCCGGTCAAATTTCTTACACGCGGCTTCTGATCTGGCTATTCATTCAGGATAAAAACTTCACTGCAGCCACCCGTCAGGCTATTGCGCTCGACAAACGCACCGGAACTGAGGATGGCAACATCTTTGGGCTCGCCAATGTTTCGGCTGCGAACAAAAATTACGACGAAGCAGTTAAAGCCTATGATTATCTGATTAGTAAAGTCAAAAAATCTGAATATTATAAACTGGCCATTTTGCAGCGGATGCAAATGCATTACGACCGATTTGTTGAAGAAGATATTCAGGATTTTACCCGTGCAACCGGATTAAAGAACCAATTTACCCAAACATTCAACGAACTCGGCATGATTCCTGAAACATCAGGACTCCTGACCAAATATGCCCATTTGCTTGCTTTTTACCTTAAAAAACCCAGCGATGCCATTCAGTGTTTAACTGATGGGCTTTCTATACAGGGCATCAATATCCAGCAAATTTCGGCATTAAAAGCTGAACTTGCGGATGTGTCTGTTTTTTCTGGCGATTTATGGGAGGCTGTAATTACCTATTCGCAGGTGGTTGAAAGCAATAAAGGCACTTTGCTGGCCGATGATGTAAAGTTTAAAAAAGCCAAATTGGGTTATTATATGGGCAATTTTCAGTGGGCCAAAGCCCAACTTGATGCCCTGCGGGCGAGCACTTCGAAATTGATTGCCAATGATGCCATGGAGCTTGCCCTTTTTATCAGCGAAAATATGGAAACTGACACCACTGCGGTGCCGCTTCAAATTTTTGCGCGTTCCGATCTTCACTTATTCCGGAATAATTTTCAGGAAGCTTTGGCAGCCCTCGATTCTGTAAATCAATTATACCCCTTTAATTCACTGACTGATGATGTCAGTTTCCGCAAAGCAGGTATTTTTCAGAAACAAGGAAAATATGCTGAAGCTGCCCTATTGCTCGAAACGATTATAAGGGACAATAGCTGGGAAATGCTGGCCGACGATGCCCTTTTTCAACTGGCAGCAATCTATCAGAATAGACTGAACCGGAAGGACGAAGCGATGGCGCTTTACAAAAAAATGCTGACCGATTATCCCGGAAGCGTTTATGTGGTTGATGCCCGAAGAGAGTACAGGAAATTGCAGGATTCTGAAAATAAAACCGAGCTGCCAGCAAACATAGAAGAAAACCAAAAAGGGCTAAAGCCCTGATTAATATTCACATTCAATGTCCGTCACATGAATGTGACGGCAAAGGATAATGCATTAATCACCATTAAGCCAATATTCTTTGCCGTCTGGCTTTAGCCGACGGACATGATAATAGTAAGAAACAGGGCTTTAGCCCAAATGGTTTTATCATGAAACAGGTATCAAAAGCATATATCTATGCACTTTGTTCGGTCGTTCTATGGTCAACCGTTGCAACAGCATTTAAGCTTGGACTGAAAGAACTGTCTCCGCTTTATCTGATTTTAACAGCATCAGCGGTTTCACTTCTTACCTTTTTTATCGTCATTCTCATTCAGGGTAAAATCCGGGAATTGTTTACTGTAAATTGGACTGGCCTTGGAAAATCAGCATTGCTTGGCGCATTAAATCCATTTGGGTATTACCTCATTCTTTTTGAGGCTTACAGCCTTTTACCTGCACAGGTTGCCCAACCGCTCAATATGGTCTGGCCTATCACCCTGGCTTTGCTTTCCGCACCATTGCTGAAACAAAAGATAACATTCCGGAATATCATTGCCATTCTCATCAGTTTTATTGGTGTAATATTTATTTCCTCGCAGGGAAGCTTTTCAGGAATACAAAAAACAAACCCCACCGGAGCCATACTGGCAGTTGGAAGCAGTATCATCTGGGCGCTTTTTTGGATATTGAGCGTACTCGACAAACGCGACGAAATCATTAAGTTATTCTGGAATTTTGCTTTCGGTCTGGTTTATCTGCTGATTGCCGCATTCTTTTTTACCGATTTTCAATTTCCCGGGCTGAAAGGCCTTCCTGCCGCCATTTATATTGGCTTATTCGAACTTGGGATCACCTATATTCTTTGGATGAAAGCCATGCAGTTGAGTGAAAACAATGCAAAAACAGGCAACCTCATCTTCCTTTCACCTTTCCTGTCTTTGGTATTTATTCACTTTATCCTGGGCGAAAAGATATTTTTTACAACTTTTATCGGACTGGCATTTATTATTTCGGGCATTTGGGTTCAGCAAAAAAAGTAACCTGAAATTTTCACTCTCCGACTCTTTGCTCCTTGCCCTTTGCTCCTTGCCGAAATTCATGCCGAAAAGCGTACATTTGAGTTTTGATATGAGTCAACATGGACAAAGAACCGGTAAAAATACTCGGCATCGACCCGGGAACCAATATAATGGGTTATGGACTGATTGAGGTAGTTGATAACAAACCTCGTATTCTTCAGGTGGGTGTGATTAAAACCACCGGGTTCAGCGATCATTACCAAAAACTGAGACATATTTTCGAACGCTCCAATGCTTTACTGAATGAATTGCAGCCGGATGAGCTGGCCATTGAATCCCAATTTTATGGCAAAGATATTCAGGCTATGCTGAAACTGGGACGTGCACAGGGTGTTGTGATGGGATTGGCATTGAGTAAGAACATCCCGGTTTTCGAATATGCCCCGCTGAAAGTGAAACAATCTATTACAGGAATGGGGCGTGCAGCCAAAGAACAGGTTGCCTTTTTCCTGAAAAACATGTTCAGCCTGAATGAACTTCCGAAGGAACTTGATGCAACCGATGCCATTGCAGTAGCCGTTTGTCATTATCTCCAGATGAGAAACCCGATAGCAAAATCAGGGATAAAAAGCTGGGGCGATTTTGTGAAAAAAAACCCTGAAAAAGTGAAGAAATAGTGATCAGTGTTCAGTCGCAGTGTTCAGTATCGTGAAACGCCTTTCTTTCCCTGTAAACTGCGACTGAATACTGAATACTAAAGGCACTCTTTAGCAATAGCAGCGGTTATTTCAGCCATTTCTTCTTTCGAGAAAGTCAACTTCTTTGAGAAGTTCAACAAATCGGCTTCCGACTGCATAGGAACCAAGTGAATGTGAGCATGAGGTACTTCAAGCCCTAAAACCATGACACCCACTTTTTTGCATGGAATAGCTCGTTGGATTCCCAAAGCTACTTTTTTGGCAAACAACTGCAATCCGGCATAGGTTTCATCGTCGAGGTCAAACAAATAATCAATTTCCTTTTTCGGGATGACCAAAGTATGACCTTTAGCTACCGGAAAAATATCAAGAATGGCAAAGAAATGATCATTCTCGGCCACTTTCCATGCTGGTATTTCACCGTTTACAATTTTAGTAAAGATGCTGGCCATTTTTTGTTGTATTAAATTGCAATATCAATAATCTCGAACTGCATTTTGCCTGAAGGTACCTGAATTTCAACCACATCACCAAGCTTTTTGCCCATTAGTCCCTTGGCAATTGGAGTCTGTATGGAGATTTTTCCTAATTTCAGGTCGGCTTCATGTTCCGACACAATAGTATATTGCATGGTTGAATCGTTCGTTTTATTCCGAATCGTAACTTTATTCATTATCTGAACAGAAGATATATCAATTTTGGACTCATCAATAATTCGCGCTGAAGCAATTTTTTCACTTAATAAAGCAATTTTGGCTTCAAGCATTCCTTGTGCATCTTTTGCAGCGTCATACTCGGCATTCTCCGAAATATCACCTTTTTCAATGGCCTCCCCAATCATTTTCGAAATTGCCGGACGTTCAATTTTGGTCATCCGGTCATAATCTTCTTTCATTTTCCGAAGGCCTTCTTCTGTAATATAAGTAACCTTTCCCATGGTATTCTCCTTTTTAAAAAACTATATTAAAACAAAAAAGAATTCCGGCACAGCGGAACTCTTTTGTGACACAAACTTATATAAAATTTTTAATCTTTACGAATCGTATGTTTTATAAAACAATCAATCAATATTTACGCTGCATGATCTCGGAATAAACAAATGCTTTGCGTAATGAAAAATCTTCCAGGTAACCTGGGCTATCCGAGTTATCCGTTCTCTCTTCAGGGTTTTCCACTTCAGCTTTACGTAACAAAGTTTGAATGGGCTTTTTCTTTTGTTCGGGTAACGTACTTTTAAAGCCTATACGAATAAGCCTTGATGGACCAACCGGCTTAGGACTAACCGCAGGCTCAGTTCTCAATACAGGTTTTACCCGAACTGGTGGTTTAATTTCCTCGACCGGATTTCCAAGAAAATTTTCACCCAACAATTGATCCATGAAGAAATTCTTTGGCCGCGGAGCTTTCTCAGTCAATGGATTAGCATTTTCAGTATTTTTCTTCTTTTTATTAATTGCACCGAAAATAGTAAGCACAATTGCGATGATAAGAAATATATAATCTTCCATTTTTGAATGTTTTTAAGCCGAATGAAATAATTTGTTCCTTACTTTGTTTTATGAAGGAATAAAGATATAAAAAAATGAATCAGCTTTCCATGAAAGTTTACAAATCAGTTTTGCTTTGTTTCGCTTTGCTTATTGGCATCAATAGCTGTAAAGACGATTACATATCGGTTATTCCCTACGTTTACGTTGATATGAACATTAATCCGACCAACTTCATCGAATTCAATATACCTGGCGGATCCTATTATTTTGGCAATCATGGTTATGGTGGCATCATTATTTTTCGGGACCTGGCCGATAGTTCAAATCCTTTTCTGGCCTTCGACGCCGCCTGTACTTACGAAGTTTCGTCAACCTGCAGGGTAGTGGCCGATGGGACCGGATTAGCCAAATGTCCGTGTTGCGGCTCTCAGTATATTTTGTTCGGGGGGAATGGGAGCCCTACTAAAGGACCAGCCGTTGAGCCACTTAAACAATACCGCACAAGTTATTCAACCGGACGCATTACAGTCAGAAATTAATCCTGAATTTGCAGTTCATATACTTTCCTGGTTTTAATACCTGTAATGCTCAGGTTTATAAGGCCCTTCTGCCGGAACCCCAAGGTATTCCGCCTGTTCCGGAGTCAATACCGTAAGCTTTACTCCGAGTTGTTCCAAATGTAAGCGTGCAACCTCTTCGTCCAGATATTTTGGCAACCGATATACATCAACGGCATAATCGTTTTTCCAAAGTTCTAACTGGGCCAGGGTTTGATTGGTAAAAGAGTTCGACATAACGAACGATGGATGCCCCGTGGCACAACCCAGGTTTACCAAACGGCCTTCGGCAAGCAGAAATATGGAATGTCCATCAGGAAAAGTGTATTTATCAACCTGAGGTTTGATGTTTGTTTTACGGATTCCGGGCCATCCTTCGAGGCGAACCACCTGTATTTCGTTGTCGAAATGGCCTATGTTGCACACAATGGCCTGATCTTTCATCGCGGCCAGGTGTTCAGCGGTGATAATATCCTTGTTGCCGGTGGTGGTTACAAAAATGTTCCCTTCCGAAATCACATCTTCCATTGTTTTTACTTCGAATCCTTCCATGGCAGCCTGAAGGGCGCAAATCGGATCAATTTCTGTAACAATTACACGTGCTCCGTAACTACGCATCGAATGCGAACACCCCTTACCAACATCGCCGTAGCCGGCAACGACAACCACTTTTCCGGCAATCATGACATCGGTGGCACGTTTGATTCCATCGGCCAGCGATTCGCGGCAACCGTAAAGGTTATCGAATTTTGATTTGGTAACCGAATCGTTCACATTAAAAGCAGGGAAAAGAAGCTTTCCTTCATTCATCATCTGGTACAGCCGGTGCACTCCGGTGGTTGTTTCTTCAGAAACGCCTTTGATGTATGGCACCTGGCGTGTCCAGCGCTGCGGATTAAAAGCAAGAATTTCTTTCAATGCATTATTCAGTTCGCGTTCATCTTCTGCTTCAACCGGAATATCCAGAATGGATGGATATTTCTCTGCTTCATAGCCACGGTGAACCATCACTGTAGCATCACCGCCGTCGTCAACCAGCAAGGTTGGGCCAAGGCCGTTTTCAAAATCGAGGGCACGTTCGGTACACCACCAGTATTCGGCCAGCGATTCACCTTTCCATGCAAAAACCGGGATACCGGCAGCAGCAATGGCCGCGGCAGCATGATCCTGAGTACTGAAAATATTACAGCTTGCCCAGCGAACATCTGCACCAAGTTCAACCAAAGTTTCGATCAGTACCGCCGTTTGGATCGTCATATGGAGTGATCCCATAATGCGGGCTCCTTTAAGCGGTTTGGCTGCCGCATATTTTTTTCTGACAGCCATTAGTCCGGGCATTTCCTTTTCTGCTATCTCAATTTCTTTTCGCCCGAAGTTGGCCAGCGAAATATCGGCAACTTTATATGCCAGTTGTTCAAGTGTTTTTGTAGTCATTTCTGAGTATTATAATTTGACGGCAAAGATAATCAAATAGACACATTTTCATGTATGAGTTAATTATTCCTGAAATATCAGAATGTAAAATTTTTTAAATACGTTTGAAGAACAGTTTTCTGACATTCAGTATTAAAACGTGCCACTATCATGCCTGTCAGACTAATTATTTTGTGTTTGCATATTTTCTGACACCATTCTTTTTGTTCCACGCAAATCTGATTTAAATATGTTGAAAAAGGAAAAAATCTACACCGTACCAAATTTCATTTCATTTTACAGACTGATCGCTTTCCCGTTTATTCTATGGCTTGCCATTGCCGGGAAGGAGGAATTATTTGCGATATTATTGATTGTAAACCTGATCACCGATGTTCTTGACGGATTTATTGCCCGAACTTTTAAATGTGAGACAGAATTGGGAGCCAGACTCGATTCACTGGCCGATATTGGCACTTACATTTTGGCAATAGTCGGTATTTTTACCTTCAAGTATGCTGACATTGAGCCCCACATTGTTCTTTTCATCACGTTTATCTCGTTATTTTTTATTACTGACATTGTTGCACTTATTAAGTTCAGGCAATTTGCATGCTTCCATTTATATAGCTGGAAAATTGGTGGTTATTTACAGGGAGGATTTTTTATCGCACTTTTTTCAATTGGTTTTTTTGAATTTTTATTCTATTTCGTCATGATTTGGGGAATCCTTGCATTTATCGAACACATCATTATTCAGATGATTCTTCCTGAAATGAAATCAAATGTCAAGGGTTTATACTGGGTTTTGAAAGATAAAAAACAATGACATGGGCGAAGGCTTTAAGCTAATTTTAATACTAATAATCTACTTCGCCCTGGGGGCTGGTTTAACTTACAGGAACAATAAAGGGAAGAATTCAGAGTCAACTGCTCAAAACTGGTTAAAATATCTCGTTTACCTGGGGATTATCTTTGCGCTGTTTGCCATCATCTATTATTTTAACTCCTGGTTCAAATATGCCTGTCTGTGGATTATTCTGGTAGGAATTTTCGAACTCACAAGGCTTGAAATAAAAAACAACAGAAAACGAAAAGCATTATTTTCCGGTATCCTGGTTGTTTTTCTGCTCATTTCATGCCTGTTTTACTCATTTAGCCTGATTGAGCGGCACATTTTACTGATTACATTTTTTACGGTTTCGGCATTTGATGCCTTTAGTCAAACAATTGGACAGATGTTTGGAAAAAGTAAAATCGTTCCTCAAATCAGTCCAAATAAAACAGTTGGCGGATTTATTGGTGGAATTTTATTGGCAGTGACGACTGCTTTGCTGATTGGAAATATCCTTAATCTGGAAACTGCTCTATCACTCTTCTGGGGAATCTGTATTTCTTTATCAGCATTTGTTGGCGATTTGGCTGCTTCGGCTGTAAAACGCAAATATCAGGTTAAAGATTTTAGCCGGCTGATACCCGGGCATGGAGGTTACCTTGACCGGTTCGACAGTTTAATGTTTGCAGGCGCAATGGTTTATCTTCTTAACAGATTAATCTAAAAGACGATGACACAGTTTTACTTTTTGCTTCTCTATATTTTCGCATTCCTCACCATTCTTGCCTTGAGCGAATTAATCTACAAGAAGAAAAAGATTAGCGCGGAATACACCAGGAAAATATCGCACATTGCGGCAACGTTAACGAGCTTATCGTTTGTTTATGCATTCCAATCCCATTGGTTTGTTTTATTCCTGGCTATTTTTTCCTTTCTGCTTTTATTTATCGGGAAACTAAATAATGCTTTTAAATCAATTGAAAATGTTTCGCGCCATACATTAGGCAGTTACCTGTTGCCTGTCGGCATTTACATCAGCTTTGCCATTTCTGATTTTTTAAATGACAGATTACTTTTTGTTCTGCCAGTTCTTATACTTGCAATTAGCGATACTGCAGCAGGAATTACGGGAACATTGTATCAGAAGAAGGAGCGTAGTTTTTCTGTTTTGGGAAGAACATTCGACAAAACATTTGCCGGAACATTAACTTTTCTTTTTTCATCATTAATGATCAGCTTTACGACTTTTATGGCTTTTGGATTTAATTTCCCGAAAGTAATTTTACTGACAATTTACATTTCAATTGCAACAACAATAACTGAATTCTTGAGTCCCAATGGATCAGACAATGTTACAATACCAATAGTTGCCAGTTTTATTCTTGCCTATACCATTTGAAGATTTCTGAATAAACTCAAAGTATCCACTTTATCCTTCTCCAATTGATCTTTCAAATCTTCGAGAGAATTAAATTTCTGCTCTTCACGAAGTTTTTTATAGAATATCAATTCAACCGGAGCGCCATAGATGTTTGATTCAAAATCAAAAATATGGACTTCGATGCTCCGGTGATCGGCATTATTGTTGACTGTTGGCCGGTTCCCAATATTTAACATTCCCTGGTACCATTGCTCCTGAACATTCACTTTCACGGCATAAACGCCAAAGCCCGGAATGATCTTATCAGGATCGGAAGCCTCCACGTTGGCCGTCGGAAACTGAATCTTTCTTCCGAGTTTTTGCCCTTCAACAACCTTTCCGTGAAGCGTAAACGAATATCCCAAAAAGGCATTTGCTGTTTCAACATCGCCACGTTGAATAGCTTCACGTATTTTAGTAGAACTGACATTCGATTCGTTCATCAGCAAAACATCCAGCTTTTCAATCTGGAAACCCAAACGGGCCGCGCAATTCTTCAGGAATTCAAAGTCTCCCTTGCGGTTTTTCCCGAATTTATGATCGTAACCAACAACCAGATATTTGGTATGAATCTGTCCGACGAGAATATCCTCAACAAATTGCTGGTAACTCAATTGCGAAAATTCAGTAGTAAACGGATAAATAATCAGGTGATCAATGCCAGATTGTTCGAAGAGTTCAATCTTTTCGTCAAGAGTATTTAAAATGCGCAGGCTGGTCTCATCCGGAGCCACCACTTTGCGGGGATGGGGGTCGAAGGTGAAAATGACCGATTCGCCATTCATCTTCCTGGCCAAATCGCACAATCGGTCTATGATTTTTCGGTGCCCCAAATGAACGCCATCAAAAGTGCCGATAGTCAGAACCGGATTTTTTGCCTGAAAACTATTCAGATCTCTGTGTATCTTCACTCGTCAAGGGTTTTAATTTTCGCTGCAAAATTAATCTTTTTCGTTGTGCCGGTGCAGCAAATCATACGGTATGTTTCGAAATCTGACCAGCCACGGTAGTAATGAAGGCGAAATTATTATTTTTATGCCCTTTATTGGCCAATAAAAAAAGTAAGGTGAAAAAAATAACTTCAATAGCGATCGTTCTGGCGACTTTTATCGTTGGGTGCAACAAACCTAACGGGTTTGTAATCAGCGGAAAGATAACCAATGCTGAAGAAAAATATCTATATCTTGATGAGTTAAAGGTATCTTCAAGTATTCCGGTTGATTCGGTGAAACTAAAAAAAGATGGTTCGTTCAAATTCAAAGGCAAGATCGGTTATCCAAATTTTTACCTTTTACGCATTAATGAAAAGAATTTCATAACACTTCTGGTTGATACTACCGAAAAAATTACCGTTTACGGCGATGCTTCCAATTTTGCACACGATTACATAGTTGAAGGTTCGTCCGGTTCATTGCTCGTTCAGGAATTGAACAACAGACTTACGGTAACCAAACATAGAATTGATTCGATCCGCAACCGTGTTGATGCTTTCCGTTCACTGGCCGATCCCGTTCAAAAAAACAAATGGAATTCGGAATTGGCTGAGATCAAGCAAAATCAGATCAGGTATTCCACCGAATTTGTACAGAAACATCCATTTTCAATGTCTTCGGTATTGGCCTTGTATCAAAAATTCGACGACTCGAACTACGTCATTCAGGATATCCACTCGCTCAAAGTTGCTGCATCTGCACTGAATTCAATTTTTCCGAAATCGGAACATGTAAAAGCCCTGTATGCAAATACTCAACGACTGATGGTTCAGGAAAAAAACAACAAACTACAGGCGTTCATTGCCGAAAACGGCGAAAATTCGCCCGACATTACACTGCCCAATCACAACGGGCGCGATATTTCACTTTCATCGCTAACAGGAAAAATTATTTTAATTCAATTCTGGTCAGCCCTAAACCGTGATTCCAGGTATCAAAATCAGGCGCTGGTTGAACTCTACAATAAATACAGATCGAAAGGACTTGAAATTTATCAGGTCAGTGTAGATACCGACCGGAATGCCTGGTTAAGCGCCATTGAAGAGGATGGCCTGAACTGGATCAATGTTGGCGATATGAAAGGAAGCGTATCGGCGCTGCACAGTTTTAACATTCAGACGATACCTTCAAACTACATCCTAGATCGTGAAAGACGCATTGTTGCCCGGGATTTAAAAGGACCTGCACTCGACCAGGCTATTGGGAAACTTACCAGATGATGAAAAATCAAGACAAAAAAGCATATTTTGTATCCGACCTTCATCTTGGAGCTCCGGCTTTAAAGAACAATAAAGAACGGGAACTTGCCTTCGTCAACTGGCTCAACGAAATTAAGGAAGATGCCTCACATCTTTTTCTGATGGGCGACATTTTCGATTTCTGGTTCGAATACAAAACGGTTGTTCCCCGCGGATTTACACGAACTTTAGGGAAAATAGCCGAAATTGCTGATTCAGGAGTTGATGTTCATTTTTTTACCGGAAACCATGATGTCTGGATTTTTGACTACCTGCCCAACGAACTGGGGTTGACCTTGCACCGCAACGAATTCAAAACCGAAATTTCAGGAAAGAAATTTTATCTGGCACATGGCGATGGCCTCGATGCAACCGACAAAGGATATTTACTGCTGAAAAAAATGTTTACCAGCAAAACCCTTCAATGGCTGTTTGCACGGATTCATCCCAATCTTTCAATTTCTCTTGGACGCCATTGGTCCAAACATTCACGCATATCAAAAGGAGTGATTGGCGAAGAATTTAAAGGCGCAACAAACGAAGGAATGTTTATTTTTGCCGAGTCAATTCTCTGTCAGGAAGAATTTGATTATTTTATTTTCGGGCACCGGCACGTTATGATTGACAGTCCTATCGGAGAAAACAGCCGTTACATCAACCTGGGCGACTGGATACAACATTTCTCTTATGGAGTTTTTGACGGAACCGAATTTAAACTGAAACAATATAATTATCAAGGCCCGCGCGGCCACTGAAATTTGAATTATGACAAAACGGGTTTACACTAAAATTGTGGGAACGGGAAGTTATCTTCCTTCACGTATAATCAGCAATGATTATTTCAACCATTATACTTTTTTTGATCACGCAACCAAAAAGCCATTTGAAAAAAGCAATGATGAAATTATTCAGAAATTTAAAGAAATAACCAATATTAGCGAGCGCCGATGGATTAGCGACGAACTGAATAATTCGGATATGGCATGCCTGGCCATTAAAGATGCCTGCGAATCGGCGAGCATTGATGCTGAAACGCTTGATTTTATAATCATTGCCCATAATTTCGGAGATGTTGATCCGGTTTCGACCCGGGTCGATATTATGCCCAGTCTGGCCAACAAAGTGAAAGCCAAACTCAACATTGTAAATCCAGCATGTTTTTGCCACGACCTGATTTCCGGATGTCCGGGCTGGACTCAGGGAATGATCACCGCCGATGCCTATATCCGTAGCGGAATAGCCAAAAGGGGAGTGGTGGTGGGTTCTGATGTTTTGTCCAGGATTTCGGATCCGCACGACCGCGACTCGATGATTTATGCCGATGGTGCCGGGGCAACGATTGTCGAAGGCGTTGAAAGCGAAGAACCAACAGGGATAATTTCGTTTTCGAGCCGATCTGATTCGGTGCATTACTGGAATTTATTGACCAACGGAAAATCCATTAATCCAAAATTTCGGGGGAATGACCAGTTTATTAAAATGCACGGTCACAAATTATATGTCTATGCCTTAAACTTTGTTCCGGGAGTGGTGAAAGACAGCATCGAAAAAGCCGGATTGCAACTGAGCGATATCAAAAAAGTGCTGATCCATCAGGCCAACGAAAAAATGGACGAAGCCATCCTGAAGAATGTTTTTAAGCTGTACCACGAAAAACATATCCCGAAAGGAATTATGCCCATGACTATCGAAAAACTCGGAAACTCTTCAACGGCGACCGTTCCAACCTTGCTCGATTTAATTCTGAAGGGCAAGATGGAAGGACAGTCGATCAATCCGGGCGATTACATTATATTGTGTTCGGTGGGCGCGGGGATGAACATCAATTCGATTGTTTATAAAGCATAAATTGTAGCTACTCACGGGGTGACACGCAGTCACCCCGTGAGCAGCACCCAGAAAAGTCACCTACGGTTTTATTTTTACCACTTCACCGGTTCTTTTCCCCACTCCATCAAATATTGATTGGTGGTAGAAAATTGCTTGTTCCCGAAAAAACCGCGACTGGCCGATAAGGGCGATGGATGGACTGATTTCAAAACCAAATGCTTTCGTTCATCAATAAATTCGCCTTTGCTGATGGCATAATTTCCCCAAAGGATAAAAACTACATGCTCAAGTTTATCGGCCACCAAATGGATCACCGAATCCGTAAATTGTTCCCAGCCCTGTTTTTGGTGCGATCCGGCCTGATGGGCGCGAACGGTTAAAGTGGCATTAAGCAGCAAAACCCCCTGGTTGTGCAAGGCGTTCAAAGTTTCCGCTTTGGGGAATTTCTTTGAAGTATCCATCAAACACTTCTATTTAAAACTATTCCAAATTATCCCCCCCCGCATTAAATTTAACAAAACACAGGGTTACCTTTTACTAATTTGGGGAATAAACATATAAATAAACATTGTCCTCCCCATACAGGAAAACTTCATTGTCGCTTCATCAAGTTGTACAATGAAGTTAATTTATTTGAGAAGGCTAATGATAAAAAGGGAAAAACCCGGCCCTAAAAAAGAAACCGGGTTATAACAAATTGTTTTTAACCGAAAAGGGCAGCAGCAACTGCCCTTTTCAAAACACTTCAAAAGTATGAAAAAATTAATGTTTATGGCAGCAATTGCTATGGTTTTAACAGTTTTTAATGCTTGTACGAAAGACGAGCTTAGTTCAGACAAGCAAGTCGTATCCAAAAAACCGGATGTTTATCTGGAGAACGGCTATCTGGCATTTAAAAACATGAATGCCGTGGATAGTGTGATCAATCTTCTCTCAAAGATGAGCCGACAGGAAAAAGAGGCTTGGGAACAGATGATTGGCCTAAAGAGCGCACGTTTTGAGTTTGACAGACTCTTTGATGAGTATGAAAAACTGACTTCAAAAGTGGAGTTTCTGAAGTTTAAATCGAAGTATGCCGACCAGCTGAAGTTTAACGAGATGGACGAAACCGATTGCTCTATTGATTACCCTTACCAGGACTCTTTCTTTGCTCCTGTAATGAATTCATCCGGGATACTAAAAGTTGGCATTAGCCTTTTTAAATTTACGAGAGAAAACCAAATCACTATTCTGGACGGCGATTTAGAAAAACTAAATAATATTTCAAAATTCCCAAATGATAACAACATAATTCTATCTACAACACTAAAAAGTACCAATGATGGATCAAGTACCACTAATGTTACCGGATTTCTTGGATGGAGAACAAGTGGAGATAGAAGGCTGTGGAATGATCTTAACTGGACAAAGTACATTTATTCATTGTCTGGCTATCCCTTTCCAACTTTTAAGGTAGTTTATATAGGATATTTGCGACAGCAAGGACAAAAGAAAACGTTGTTCGGATGGGTTAACTATAGTACACAGTATATTGTTGAGGATATCTGGTATCAAGAAGGAAATCAACCAAAAACTCTAATACGTTCAGGTAATCATATTTCAACAGAAACCACTCCATATTACGATTGGGGATTTAGTTATACTGAATATACAACTCCTTCTAGTTCTTCTTATGACAATGCCATTAGGCCAACAATGAGTTGTAAGGGAAATGTTTCTTTTCGAGGATTCACTTTTACTTATCCAATTACCTATTCGGAACATACAGGATTTTAGGTACAACTGATTAAACAAATGAATCCCTGCATTTATGTGCAGGGATTTTAAAAAATTATTATGAGCAGAGTTTCTTTTTTTATCTATCTTTTTTGCTTATTCCTAGTTTTTTCATGCGAAAAGGATTTGAACACAGCCATTGATGTTTTTAAGAAACCGTGTTTTAATTGCATTTTAAATCCAGACTCCGTTATTACGGCAACAGTAAGCATGAGCAAATCAATTACAAATGAAGGTATGCCCGATAAAATTCTGGATGCTGTAATTGAGTTAAAAGAAGAAGGAAAACCTTCACTTTTTCTGAAACATATTGGAAACGGAAAATACAAGACTGATCATAAGCCTTCTGTTGGAACAAAATATTCAGTAGAAATTTCTATTCCCAATTATCTAACATTAAAAGCAACAACCATTGTTCCGATACGACCAGAGGTTAAATATATTAAAGGTTACTTAAAACCAAAAGAAGAAATTAAATCGCGATATTCCAGTCTCCCATTCTACCCTTATACTTTTGAGATTAATGATAAGCCCGGACTAAACCGATATTGGGTTTATTCAATGGAAAAATATATCGGCAATAATTATAAATGGGATTTTAGATCAATGTATTATGGCCCGGATTTTATTCAATATGACGATTTTAATAAAGAGACAGATGCCGGGTTTCTTAACGGATTTTATTTTTTATATTATTTAAGGATCTTAGATTCAGGTATAGGAAGTAATGTATTTCAGGTAAATGAAGAATGTCCTGTTGACCAAAATTACAGATACTTCTTCATGGACACCGACGAGCATTACGACAAGTACCTGAAATCGACCATTAAACAAGCAATGAATGATGGCGATAATTTACTTTTTAACGAGCCGGTACAAATCTACTCAAACATCGAAAATGGTCTGGGGATTTTCGGTTCGGCAGCCATAACAAGTTTTAAACTATGAGAATTTTCTTGTACATTTTATTTATATTTCCAATGCTTGTTTTTGCCCAGGGCCAGGTTACTGTAAGTGGGATTATTTCGGATCAAAATTCCGGCGAACGACTTATTGGAGCCTCCATCTATTCTCCAGTCTCGAAACTTGGGGTTTCAGCAAATTCCTACGGGTTCTTTAGCATTAAACTTCCTAAAGGATCAAATGCCATTCAGGCAAGTTATGTGGGTTATCAAACTTCATCAGTCACTATTAATCTGCGAAAAGATACTGTACTCAATTTCACCCTAAAATCATCATTAATCCTGAAAGAGTTTACAGTAAAAGGAACTCAAAGCCGAAACGCGCACCCGTATTTCTCAACCTTGAACATGGTAAAGCTGGATATGGCCAAAATGGGAGACATTCCGGCTATTTTAGGAGAACGCGATTTGTTAAAATCAATCCAGTTTTTGCCAGGTATCAAAGGCGGCGCTGAAAATACCGCAGGGTTTAATGTCAGGGGAGGAAGCAGTGACCAAAACCTGATCTTATTGGATGGTGTTCCGGTTTACAATGTGTATCATTTAATGGGTTTCTTTTCGGTATTTAACGGAGAAGCCATCAAAAATGCGGAACTTTTTAAAGGGGGGATTCCAGCCCGGTATGGTGGACATTTGTCTTCGGTATTGGATGTAAGCATGAAAGAAGGAAACCTGAAAAAGCCGGAAGGTACATTTACTATCAGCCCTGTTGCCGGAAGTTTCACACTGGAAGGCCCAATTAAAAAAGATACGGCATCGTACATTATTTCCGTCAGAAGGACATTCATTGACTTCCCTCTAATGTTGATCCAAAAAATGCAAAAGCAACCTTATATTGGCGGGTACTATTTTTATGACCTGAATGCCAAAGCCAACTGGATGTTAAATCAAAAGAACCGTATTTACCTGAGCTTTTACAGTGGGCTCGACCGCAACTTTTTTACCGGTAACGACCGTAATTTAAAGCAAAGTTTCCGGTATCAATGGGGAAATACCACTACTGTGCTTCGATGGAACAGCACAATTACGCCTAAATTATTTTCAAACACCTCGCTGTACTTTAGCAGCTTCAACAACACGCAGCGGACCAAAGCAAAAGAAGGTGACGCGGTTAACTTGTTCAAAACAACTTCAAAACTAAATGAATGGAGCTTTAAGTCAGATTTTGACTTCTATGTTTCACCTGAACATGTCGTGCGTTTTGGCGGTAAAGTTTCGCTAATGGCTTTCAGTCCCGATATTTTACAGCAAAGAAATGATGAAACTGAAACAAACTTTACCCAGGAAACCAGGAAAGAAGCCTTTGCAGGCGAGGTTTATTTGGAGGATGCCATGGAATGGGGGCGAATGAATGCCAATGTTGGACTTCGTACCGCATATTATGGCATTGAGGGGAAAACCTATTTATCGTTTGAACCAAGGATTGCATTGAACTGGACGTTAAAACCAGATTTAACGATTAGCGCCAGCTACATGCGAAACAGCCAGAACCTTCATTTATTGACCAACTCATCGTTAGGCCTACCGACGGATTTATGGGTAGCATCGACCAAAAACATTGCCCCACAAAAGGCCGATCAATATTCGTTGGGGATCGAAAAACACATTGCCAGGAAATACACCTTTGGACTTGAAGGTTATTACAAAACCCTGAAGAATGTGACCCGGTTCAATGAAGGCGCGGCTTTTTTAAGTGGCAGGGACCGGAATTGGGAAAACAATGTTTCGGTTGGGGAAGGCGAAGCTTATGGAAGCGAATTCATGTTCAGAAAAGAAAATGCACGGTTGAACTGGATGCTGGCCTATACCCTATCGTGGTCGAACCAGCGTTTCGACGACATTAACAGGGGGCGTTGGTTCCCGTTCAAGTACGACCGGCGACATGATTTTTCGGCTTTGGTCGATTACAAGCTAAAAAGCAAAAAATCGGGCGAACGGAAAATAAGCCTTGCCTTTGTGTTCAAATCAGGTAGTCAGGTAACCATTAACGACACTGAAACAGAAGGGGTGATGCTCCCCGGCTTCGAATATTATGCTTCTCCAGAGTACGTGGACAAATTTCGGGTGCGCCAAACTTATGAAAATCCGAATAATTTCAAGATGCCGTCGTTTCACCATCTCGACTTGAATTATTCAGTTAAGAAGTATCGAAACAGCGGAAGGGGTCACGAATGGTCATTTTCAGGCTACAACATTTATAACCATCTAAACCCATGGATGACCTACAAAGAAGATGGTGTTGCCAAACAACTCAGCATATTCCCTTTTATTCCATCAGTTTCATATCGCTATAAATGGTAATCTCAATAAATCAATTCACATTCAGAAACATGAAAACAATTACAGCAATTCTATTGGTACTGACAGTACTGTGCGTGCAAGCTCAGGAAAAATTCTCACTTAGCGTTCAACTGGAAGGCGTATATTCTATGCCTCTAACTCAAGGAAGTTTCCCTGTAAAAATTGAAAAGGATTTCGGAAGCGGTATCGGACTAAATTTCTCTCATCAGATTTGGAAAACATTTTCAGCGAATACCGGTCTTAACTTCCGGTATATTCAGTATAACCGATTAGATAAAAATGTTGGTTACCCTATCGGTTATCCAACTCTGGATGGCTACCAATATAAACAAAGCTATTTGGTTTTACCTGTCAGCCTCCGAAAAACTTATTTAAACGAAAAACTATTTTTGGAAGCTGGGTTGGAATTAAACAGGATTTTTGGAAGAGAAAAAAAAGATCCCCAAACTGAATTGCTTTGGAAAATTGGAGCAGGCAGTAAAGTTGGAAAACTGAATTATTCTCTCAACTATTTATGGGGAAATAAGGAACAGGAAGACATTCTGCGATTGGATCCAAATTTAAAGATAGTTGCCTATAAAAGCCGGATGTTGCAATTCGAAGTTTCGTACCCACTTTGGCAAAAAAACAAATAACAAGCTAACTTTAGTGAGCGGGTCACTTCAAAGTCACCTGCTTAATCTTTACCAGAGAATTGGGTCCTTCCCATTATCCTCCAAATATTGATTGGCAGTTGAAAACTGCCTGTTCCCGAAAAACCCGCGACTGGCCGATAAGGGCGAGGGATGGACAGATTTTAGTACCAAATGATTCCGCGCATCAATAAATTCGCCTTTACTGATGGCATAATTTCCCCAAAGGATAAAAACTACATGCTCAAGTTTATCGGCCACTAAATGAATAACCGAATCGGTAAACTGTTCCCAGCCCCGTTTTTGGTGCGATCCAGCCTGATGGGCGCGAACCGTTAAAGTGGCATTAAGCAGCAGCACGCCTTGTTTGGCCCAGCGTTCCAGGTTTCCGCTGGTTGGAATTGGCGCACCGGTATCAGCCTGAATCTCCTTGAAAATATTCCTTAAACTTGGAGGAAAATCGACCCCATCGTTCACTGAAAAACAAAGACCATGCGCCTGTCCCGGGCCATGATACGGATCCTGCCCCAAAATCACCACTTTCACCTGATCGAACGGACATTGTTCGAAAGCATTAAAAATCAATTTCGCTGGTGGATAAATGGTTTGGCTTAAATATTCCGACCGCACAAATTCGGTTAACTGCTTAAAGTACGGTTTTTCAAATTCTGACTGAAGCTGCGTTTTCCAGCTTTCTTCGATCCGGACTTCCATGATTATTCATTTTTCAGTTGAGGAAAACAAAGTAGCCAAAAATTTCTAAAACATTCAACAATTCGACAATTTGTCAATTGGACAATTGAACAATCAACCAATAGCCATTTAGCCATTTAACCATTTAGCCATTTAACCATTTAGCCATTTAACCATTCAGCCATTTATTTCTCGCTTATTTTCATTCCTCATTCACCGATTGCCCGTTCCTTTTTGTATTTTTATTCAAAATTCTGAATCATGGATATTCTTTTTCTTTCAGCGGGCCTCGCCCTCGGTATTCTTCTTGGCTTTCTTTTCCTGAAAGGGAAACTTCAAAAGCAACGTTCTGATTTCGAACTTGAAAAACGATCCGGGGAACAAATCCTGATTCAGCAGAAATTTGAACTGGATAAGGAAAAGTCGTTGTTCGAAGACCGAAATCTAACGCTACTGAAAGAAAAAGAAGAGTTAATTCAGCAAATTCAGGTGCTGCGTACCGAAAACTCGATTCAAAACCAGCAACTGGCCAGGGCCGAAGGCGATTTCCTGAACCTTCAGGAAAAGTTGGATACCCAGAAGAAGGAAATGGAAACCATTCAGCAAAAATTCACCTCCGAATTCGAGAGTATTGCCGCCAAAATCCTGAAACAGAATACGGCTGAATTTTCGGCTTCCAATCAGAAAAGCATCACCGAATTGCTTTCTCCTTTAAAAGAAAAAATTCAGGTTTTCGAGAAAAAAGTGGAAGATACATACGAAAAAGGGTTAAAAGACCAAACCGACCTGAAAGCCGAACTCAAAAAACTGCACGACCTGAACCTGAAGATCAGCGACGAAGCCAATAACCTGACCCGTGCACTGAAGGGCGATGTTAAAAAACAAGGCAACTGGGGCGAAATGATCCTGGAACGAATCCTGGAAAGGTCGGGGCTTACTGAAGGCCGCGAGTACATGAAACAGGAAAGCGTCCTTTCTGAGAATGGACAGCGGTTGCAACCTGATGTGGTCATTCATTTACCCGACCAGAAACACATTGTGGTTGACTCTAAGGTTTCGCTGGTGGCCTACGAACGGCTGGTCAATTCCGACAATGAAAAGGACCGGGTGAACCATGTCAAAGAGCACCTGCAAAGTGTCAGAAGTCACATTAAAATCCTGAGCGAAAAACATTACCAACATTCTCAGGGATTCAACAGCCCCGATTTTGTATTGCTTTTCATCCCTATCGAATCGTCGTTCAGTATAGCTGTTCAGGAAGATCAGGATTTGTTCTCGTTTGCCTGGGACAATAAAGTAGTCATTGTTAGTCCGTCAACTTTACTGGCCACCCTGCGTACCATTGCTTCCATCTGGCAGCAGGAAAACCAAAACCGCAACGCATTGGAAATTGCCCGGCAAAGCGGCGCTCTGTACGATAAATTCGTTGGTTTTATTGAAGATATGGAGTCGATAGGCAAGAGCATCGACAGCACCCGGAAAAACTACGAGATGGCCACCAACAAATTGTACACGGGCAGCGGAAACCTGGTGAAACGTGCCGAAAACATCAAAAAACTGGGAGCAAAGACTACTAAGGAATTGCCAATTGAAAAGCTAATTGAATAGTGTTTTAGAGAAGTTGAAAAAGTTTTTCCATACGTGTGTAACATTAGGTACAAATGGGTTCGTAAGATACCTGTACTTTTAGGTCGCAGAATAAAATTCAACTTTTTGAATGCCTGCGGCAAATCTCAATAACTATGAAATATATATTGCACTTTCTTCCGCCCAAACCATGGAGGTTTCCGGTATTGCTGATTGCCGGAATCTTCATCGGACTGTTTTTTTTTCTTTTTTATGTGAGCAAAGCTTATTCTTATTTGTCTGATAATCCAGAAACCTGTGTCAACTGCCACATCATGTCGCCACAGTATGCTACCTGGAACCATAGTTCGCACCGGCGGTACACGAACTGTAACGACTGCCATGTACCGCACAATAACGTATTCAACAAGTACTTTTTCAAAGCTAAAGACGGGATGCGCCATGCTTCCATGTTTGCACTCCGCCTGGAGCCTCAGGTTATTTTTATTCATCAGGCCGGAAAGGATGTGGTTCATCAAAATTGCATCCGTTGTCACTCTAATTTATTGCTCGATCCGAAGTTGGATTCTTCAGTAAAAAATCAGTCTGTCCATGCTACCGATCGTGTTTGTTGGGAATGTCACCGCGAAGTTCCGCACGGAAGGGTAAATAGCCTGAGCAGCACGCCTTATGCGAGGGTTCCGTTGCCCGAAAGTCCGGTGCCTGATTGGTTGAAAAAAGCAATGGCAGATTAATAAAAACAAAAAATAAATACACTCTTATGAAACCCATTACACAAATTATTGAGAATCGGCCATGGATGGCCTGGCTCATCTTTCTGGTCACCATCATTATAGTTTTTATAGTCGGTTTACTGGCCTCATCGGTGATTGAGCGGCGTGCTGAAGCTGTTTTTGTGAATGTTCCGAAAACGGAAATCTCGCAATTTGAACCCCGAAATTCGGTTTGGGGCGAAAACTTTCCGCGCGAATTTCAGTCGTATTCCCAGACTGCCGATACCACATTTGCCAGTAAATACAATGGGAGCCAGATGATAGACATGCTGGAAGTTGAACCCCGCTTAGTCGTCCTTTGGGCCGGATATGGTTTTTCGAAAGATTACAGCCAGGGGCGCGGACATTTTTACGCTGTCGAAGATATCCGGAATTCATTGCGTACCGGCGGACCGACCAACGAAACCGATGGACCTCAGCCTTCAACTTGCTGGACATGCAAAAGCCCCGACGTTCCGCGCATGATGCAGGAAGAAGGGGTTACTGAATTTTACAAGGGAAAATGGTCGCGACTGGGAGCCGAAGTAGTTAACCCGATTGGCTGCGCCGATTGTCACGACTCAAAAACCATGAACCTGCATATTTCGCGTCCGGGATTGATTGAAGCTTTTGAGCGCCAGGGCAAAGATATTACTAAAGCTTCGCACCAGGAAATGAGGACTTTGGTTTGTGCCCAGTGCCATGTGGAATATTATTTCGACAAACACAAAGCGGAAGGCGCTGCTTACCTGACTTTTCCGTGGGATAAAGGGTTGAGCGCCGAAGCCATCGAAAAATATTACGATGAAATTGAATTCTCTGACTGGACACATTCCATGAGTAAAGCGCCGATGCTGAAAGCACAACATCCGGAGTACGAAACGTATTCACTGGGCATTCATGCTGAACGCGGAGTTTCGTGCGCCGACTGCCACATGCCGTATAAAAGTGAAGGCGGCCAGAAATTTACCGATCACCATATCCAGTCGCCACTGAATAATGTGGCCAATTCGTGCCAGATTTGCCATCGCGAAGAAACAGCTAAACTGATCCAGAATGTATATGACCGTCAGGATAAAATTATCGAAAACCGAAACAAATTGGAAGAGTTGTTGGTTTATGCACATGTGGAAGCCAAAAAAGCATGGGATTTGGGTGCGACTGAAGCTGAGATGAAAGATATTCTGATGGGGATCCGACATGCACAGTGGCGCTGGGATTTCGCTGCTGCCAGTCATGGGGCATCCTTTCATGCTCCGATTGAAACCAGCCGGATCATTTCATCCGGAATTGCTATTGTTGGAGAAACCCGTATCAAACTGGCCCGATTACTGGCCAGCAAAGGATTCAATCAGGAAATTCCTTATCCTGATATTGCCACCAAAGCTAAAGCACAGGAGTTTATTGGACTGGACATGAAAAAACTTCGGGAAGAGAAGTCAACCTTCCGGAAAAACCTGGTTCCCCAATGGATTGAGGCTGCTGAAAAGCGCGAAGCCGGATACGACAAAAATGGAATACGACAATAAGGAAATAAGGAAAAAGGAAAAAACACTCAATAATTCATGATGACAAGAACAATTATTATTGGAATTCTCTGCTTTCTTGCAGGCAGTCAGGTTAAAGCACAATTCAGCCTTTCCGGAGAGTTAAGGCCAAGGACCGAATACAGTCACGGTTATGGTACCCTGGCAGCCGAAGATCAAAAACCGTCAACTTTCACCTCACAGCGCACCCGTTTAAACTTCGATTACAAAATGGATTTGCTGAAATTTGGGATAGTACTACAGGATGTCCGTGTATGGGGAAATCAGGTGCAATCAGTCTCCAATGAAGACTTTGCAGTTTCTGTTCATCAGGCCTGGGCTGAAATGAATTTGGGCAAAAGCCTGACACTGAAAGTTGGCCGCCAGGAGTTGGCCTACGACGATCAGCGAATTTTTGGCATCAATATTTGGAGCCAGCAAGGCCGCTCCCACGATATTGCAATATTTAAATATGCCAAAAAACTGAATGTTCATTTGGGTATCGCCCATCACGAAAATACAAACCGCAAAAACAATTTGTATGAAGGCCCCGATGCCTATAAAGATTTACAATTTCTTTGGATTAACCGAAAAACCGAAAAACTGAACCTGAGTTTGCTATTCCTGAATAACGGGAAACCAGTAATGGTAGGAAGTGTGCAAAAATCGAGATACAGCCAGATATTTGGCACACACATCGATGTACCTATGGAAAACATGGCATTTTCCGGTAACCTGTATTTTCAAACCGGCGAAGATGGTGCGAACAAATCGCTTCGTGCATTTAACCTGATGGCTGAGGCAACTTACATTATTTCTGAAAATACACGGTGGACTGCAGGTTATGAAATCCTTTCAGGAACTGATTATGATCAGACTGAAAAGAATTCTTCCTTTAATCCGATTTATGGCAACAACCATAAATTCAACGGATACATGGATTATTTTTATGTGGGAAATCACCTGAACAATGTAGGCCTGGCCAACGCTTATGCCAAATTTGCAACCAGCAAGAAAAAAACAGCATTCAACGCCGACGTACATTTTTTTGCCAGTACTGCCAAAATTTCAGCAACTGCAGATAATTATCTGGGAACAGAACTGGATTTGAGCCTGACCCGGACTTTAAACCCCGCCACTAAAATTACCTTTGGTTACTCGCAAATGTTTGGCAGCGAAAGTCTGGAAATACTGAAAGGAGGCTCTGCCGGAGCTTTCAACAACTGGGCTTATGTGATGATCGCAGTAACTCCTAAATTTATTCCGTAAAGAGCTAAAAAAAATTCCGGATATCAATCCTGTTCAACTGCAATTAAAAAATGCTGTGTCCTGAAATATAGTGTGTTTCCTGAAATTGCAGGAGTAGCCATGCAAATATCTTTCAGTGCATTTTTTGCTAACAGTTTAAACTCAGGCCCTGCCTGAATCACATAAATGTTTCCATCTTCGGAACTGAAATAGAGTTTTCCTCCGGCAGCAATGCCCGAAGCAGTAAATGCTTCTTTCAGGCTTTCCTTATACTTCTCTTCCCCGGTCAGCGCGTCGAAACAGGTTAATTGGCCGTTCACCTGAAGGTTGTAAAGGTACCCGTTGTAAACAAGAGGTGTTTGCATGTATGCGCCACCCCGTTTCACACTCCAGGCAATGTATTGGTTTTTGGTACTATCCGGAGCAAGGGTAATATCTCCCATAGCTGATAGTTTAACCGCGAATATGGGTGAAAACTTTCCATGTGCACCGTTCAGGTAGATCAGATCATTCGCTATCACCGGCGTTGGGGTAGGAATATCACCTCCGTTGCCAAGTTTCCAGATTTCATTTCCTGTTTCGAAATCGTAGCCACACATATGGGTAAAGCCATTTGCAACAACCTGAGTCTTTCCATTCTTTGTATAAATGGCAGGAGTAACATAGGTTTGAGCTTTTTCGCCACGTGCAGTTCTCCAGATTTCAATACCAGTCGGAAGGTCGAATGCGGCTATAAAGGGATTTTTCGGAATGTCGCACTGAACAATTATTTTGTTTTTGAAAATGATTGGTGAACTTGAGTAGCCCCACTCAATTCCAGGAACGGCAGCGAAGCCCGGATTAATTATTCCCATATCTTTTTTCCAGATGAGATTACCCATAAAATCATAACAATACATTCCTTCCGAACCAAAGTGTACGACCAGATATTTACCATCGGTGGCCGGAGTGCAGTTGGCCTGTGAGGCTTTGGTGTGTCGCTTCGACTTTGGGATTCCTTTGTGTGCAAGCCTTTCCCAAAGTATTTTCCCGGAGGATTTGTCGAGGCAATACACTTTGAATTCATGAACCGTGCTGTCGTTGGCCTCGTCAATATCGCCGTAAAGGCCAACTTTAAGCGATTCGCTGCTGGTAGTACTAACGGCCGTGGTCACAAACAGGTAATTATCCCAGATCACAGGGCACGAATGACCTAAACCCGGAATCGGAGTTTTCCACCTGATGTGTTCTCCGGTTTCGGCATTCCAGGTGGTAGCGGTTTTTTCATTTTCGATGAATCCCAACGCAAACGGGCCACGGAAGCCCGGCCACTGCTGGTTGTAAGGAGTTTGGGAAAATCCGTTTAAGTTGAATAAGAACAGCAAAATAACGGGCAAACTGAATAGGTTGATTTTGGTTTTCATAGAAACTATTTTGGTTTTAGGAATATGTGCGACCGGAAACGAAGGTAAATTTGGGAAAAAATTACGCTTGTGCGTAGTTCGAAGGTAAATTTTACTCCCTTTTTTATTTTCGGATGATCGAAATGTCATTCCGAAGAATATCGGGATCTTTTGGAATACCGGTAAATAAGATGAAAAGTTTTAGCCAATTTTGTTTTAATTTAGCTGATAATAAACCTGACTGACATGAAAAAGATGCGCTGTTTTGCCTTGCTAACATTTACGCTCAGCTTTTTGAGTTTGGGACAAGTGGCAATAACCTCTCCCGATTGCAATAATGATGTAAAAGACCACCGTGGAAAAATGAAACCCTGGACCAAAGGCGCCCACGAAACCGATAAATACCGCAATGTATTCCTTGATGCCGGATACAAACAGGCTGACATTGATGCCAAACTGGCCAAAGCTTATCACGATTTGTTTGAAGGTCCCGACCGGGTGTATTTCGAAGTGGGCGACTCGATGGCTTATGTTTCCGATCTTAAAAATAACGATTGCCGTACGGAAGGATTATCGTACGGGTTGATGGTGGCGGTACAACTGGATAAAAAAGATGTTTTCGACAAACTTTGGCGATGGACCAGAAAATACATGCAGCACCAGGGTGGCGCACGTGATGCCTATTTTGCCTGGAGTGTCAACAATAAAACCTTCAAGCGTAATTCAGATGGCTCTGCTTCCGATGGCGAACTTTATTTTGTGACCGACTTGCTTTTTGCCTCCAACCGGTGGGGTAACGAAACAGGGATCAATTACTACGCCGAAGCCCGGAGAATTCTGGATGCCATGTGGAGCAAAGATGGAACGCAAGGCGTTACAAATGTGCTGAATACCGAACACAAGCAAATCACCTTTGTGCCCGATAAAGGTGGCTACAACTGGACAGACCCGTCGTACCATTTGCCAGCCTTTTACGAAGTGTGGGCCGAATATGCCAAAGACGGACATGAACAATTTTATCGTGATTGTGCCGACACCGCGAGGATTTACCTTCACCGTGCATGCAACCGGCCCACCGCATTAAATTCCGATTATGCCGAATTCAGTGGAGCTCCACGGAATTTCTGGAAAATGCAACCAGCCTTTCGGTACGATTCGTGGCGGGTACCTATGAATATTGCCATGGATTATTCGTGGTATGCCAAAGACCAGAAATGGCAACAGGATTACGGCAAACGGCTTCAGAATTTCCTGTTTTGCAGGGGAATTGACACCTTCGAAGATCAATTTATGCTGGATGGAACATTGCCAAAGGAAGAGCATATTCTGGATGCAGGCGGGTACAAAAAACTGCGGCATTCGCTTGGTTTGGTTGCTACCTCTGGCGCTGCTTCGCTGTTGGGAACCCAGGCCAAAAGCTGGAAATTTGTTGATGCAGTTTGGAATGCCAAACTGGAACCCTACTCTGACGGATATTTCGATCCGTATTACGACGGATTACTCTACCTGTTCAGCCTGATGCACCTGAGCGGCAATTACCGGATAATTACTCCGGGGATGAAATAGTTTGGGAAATGCTCCCTTCGACACGCTTCGCTGCTCAGGGAGCATCGCTTTGATCAGCAGCTTCAAGTCCGTCCGCTAAAGCGAGACGGCAAAGGATATTATCTCATTGAAATACATTTTCACTCATTCAAAGCTTTGTCTTTCCTTTGCCGTTGGTTTCAACCAACGGACATGAGTTGCCAATTTCATCTCACCTCCACCTCTCCCCCCATCCCCGATCTCCCAGCCTCTCCCAGCGCTTCAATCGAAAAATGGTAGGTTGTGCCTTTGTCCATTCCGCGGAAATTGTAGCTGCTTTCGCCGTTTACGGTGATGCAGTTGTAAAGCTTGCCGGGAACAACGCCGTACCAAATGTTGTAGCCATAAGCACGAGCTGATGGACTCCAGCTAATCTTCGCATTGCGCGGGTCAGCAACCGGGCGGTCAACCTTAAAGTTTCGGACTTCTTCAGGTTTTTCGCCTTTGGCCAGTCCAAACACCCTGAAATCGCTGATGGCAAATGATCCGGTTGGCATGTGGATGTTTTCGATTTTCAGGTAGCGTGTATTGACCGGTTTTTGCAATTCCACGTAATCGTGCGGCACATCTCGGTCATTGTTGCTTTTATCTACCAATAGTGTCCAGTTTTGGCCGTCAACCGACTGGAAAATCCGGTACTGATGGTACAAATCCATCGCCCGGTTGTGTTGAAAAGCCTTGTGCTCGTAGTAATTCACTTGCAGTGCGTGTACTTCTTTCACTTCGCCCAAATCCATCTGCAGCCATTCGCCGGACTCGCCACTTTTGGCTGTCCAGTAGGTTCGCATGTTTTCGTCCGAAGCATTTTTGGCAATCAAGTCGCCATCGGTTGAAGAAACGGTTACCGGTTTTTGGTACGAAAGCAGCATCCATCCGGAGAACGTTCCGCTGCGGTGATTGGTTGTTTTGGTTGGGTTCAGGCAAGGGTAATCGCCGTAGCCGGTGGAGGCATACATCGTTCCGTCCTCATCGAATCCGGCGGGATAAATGCCAATGCGCCGCTCGAACTTGTATTTGAGCGACAACATGCAGGTAGCCACGTGCCAGTAATTTCCATAGTTATCCTTAAATGTTCCTCCATGGCCGGCGCCCTGTACAAAGCCGCCTGGTTTGTACGACACCGGGTTGTGTTTCTGGTAAGTGAATGGCCCCAGCGGGTTATCGGCCACGTAAACACCGTCGGCATACACCTTAAATTCGGTTCCGGGCGCGCCGTACTGAAAATAGTATTTCCCCTTGTGTTTATTCACGAAAGCCCCTTCGGTAAATGGCGCCAGCGTGGTACTGTCGTCGTTGTTCATGCCAAAACGCTCCCATCCGTGTTCGTTGGGCTGAAGCATCATCACATCGGTAATTTTGCTTTTCGGGTAAAAGTCACTGCGGTTCAATTCAACGCCTTTCAGTGGAAACTCGTTGCTCGATCCGTAATACATATACAAACGCTGGTCATCGTCAAGAAAAAATCCTGGGTCCCAGAAAGGCAGCGAAACCGATTCGATCTTGCGTTTGAAGCGTCCGCTCTTTGGATCGGTGCTGTACCAAACGGGCAATCCACGGTAAGTCGAACCCACATAAAAAAGCGTATCACCACTCACGAATGCGGATGGCGCGCATTGGTCGTCATCGGTTGGGCTGCGCTGGAAACTGGCATACACAAATTCCCAATGACTTAAATCTTTCGAATAATGGAATCCGCCCTGATTGGTCGAAAACAGGAAATATTCGCCCTTGTAATTGATCAAAATCGGGTCGGCCGACGAGCGAAACGAACCAGCAGCCTTTACGTTGTTGTTGTATGGCTCAAAATTATAGCTGATGTTTACCGGGTTGCAAAAGGTTTTCAGGTGATCGTTCTGCGGGTCGAACCATTCGGTTGCCCGTGCCTTTTCAATTTTTGCAGAAGTTATGTTTTGCGGATTCAGTTTGATGTCCACCTTACTTCCCATTCTTTTCACATTCACGTTGGCCATCTCCATTCCGGGGTAATACACCGCCATCACCGAGTCGTAGCCGCCGTCAATAATCTTGTACATTCCATTCGCATCGGTATTGTCGTGCACCGGACTATACTGAAACATGACCGTCGCGCCTTCAAGCGGGTTCCCATCCGGCCCGGTAATTTGTCCGGAGCGGAATTTCTTCTTCTTTAATGTGATGGTATAGTCGCTTACCTGGCCTTTCACCACAATGACACTGTCTTCGGGCTCCTGGGCCTTAGCCTGAAAAGCAAAGAATAAGGGGAATGTGATGAGGATGAGAAGTGATTTTTTCATGGCGGTTAATTTGAAAATGGAGACAGGAGAAGGGAATCCGGAGACCGGAAAAGGAGCAGTGAATTGGTTTTCCTGTCTCCCTTTTCCGGTTTCCGTTCAGATTTTTATTTCAGCACAAACCCTGCTTCAAGTGTATTGACCGAACTGGTGCCGACAAAAACCTTAAAATCGCCGGGTTCACTTACGAATTTCAAATCACCGTTGTAGAAACGGAGGTCTTTTTCGGTCAGGGTGAACTCAACCGTGCGGGTTTCTCCTTTTTTCAGGAATATTTTCTGGAAGCCTTTCAACTCCTTCACCGGGCGGGTTACACTTCCCACCAAATCGCGCAGGTACAACTGAACCACTTCGGCGCCGTCATAGTTTCCGGAGTTGGTCACCTCAACCGAAACTTTCAACAGACCATTAACAGTCACGCTCGAATCGGATAATTTCAGGTTTTTGTAATCGAAAGTCGTATAGCTCAATCCAAATCCGAATGGGAAAAGCGGATCATTCGAAACATCAAGGTAATTCGAGCGGAATTTCGAGAACCATTTGCCGTCCTGCAAGGGGCGGCCAGTATTTTTATGGTTGTAATAGAGCGGAATTTGTCCTACGTTTTGCGGGAAAGTTGCACTCAGTTTTCCTGAAGGATTGACCTTGCCCAGTAACACATCGGCAATGGCATTTCCTGCTTCGGTACCGGCAAACCACACATTCAGTATTGCCGGAATATTGGCTTTTTCCCAACTTATGGTTAGCGGACGACCGGTGAAAAGCACCATCACTACCGGTTTTCCGGTTGCAAGCAAAGCTTCCAGTAATTCTTTCTGGTTCTCCGGAATGTTGATATCAGATCGGCTCGCCGCCTCACCGCTCATTTCGGCCGATTCGCCCATGGCTGCAATTATTATATCTGATTTTCCTGCTACTTCAACGGCCTCGTCAATCATTTCTTTTTGTGAACGGCTATCCCATTTGGTAGGTTTTCCAAAGATGCTGACACGCGCATCGAGTTGAGGATCGCTGACGATGTTGGTTCCTTTGGCATACAGGACATTGGTATTGGCTCCAACCGCAGTTTCTAAACCATCGAGCAATGAAATTGATTTGGCAAAATCGCCGGCCACACTCCAGGTTCCGGGCATATTCTCGCGATTGTCGGCCAATGGGCCAATCAATGCAATTGTTTTTTTATCCTGAATGGGCAAAACCTGATTGTCATTTTTTAGCAAAACAAAGGTTTGTGCGGCAATTTCGCGGGCTGCCTGCCTGTTCTCAGGAGTAAAAACTTCGCTTTTGGCACGGTTGACATCGCAATAGCGGTATGGATCTTCAAAAAGTCCGAGTTGGTATTTGGCTTCCAGGATACGGCGGCAAGCCTGATCAATTTCCTGCTGAGACACTTTCCCTTCTTTGAGCGATTCTTTCAGGGTACCCAAAAATCCATCGGCAACCATATCCATATCGGTTCCGGCGTGAAGGGCAAGAGCTGAAACAGTTTTCAGGTTTCCCAAACCGTGGTCGGTCATCTCCGAAATACCAGTATAATCGGTTACAACAAAACCTTTGAATTTCCATTCCTTACGCAGAAGGTCGGTCAGCAGCCATTTGTTTGCCGTTGCCGGAACTCCGTCAATTTCGTTGAAAGATGCCATTATACTGCCGGCACCGGCATCGAGGGCAGCTTTGTACGGCGGCAGATATTCGTTGTACATGCGTATGCGGCTCATGTCGGTGGTGTTGTAATCGCGGCCAGCTTCGGCAGCCCCATACAACGCGAAATGTTTGACACAAGACAGAATGGTGTTGTTCTTTCGCAAGTCGTCGCCCTGGTAACCTTTCACCATGGCACGGGCAATTTGCGAACCCAGATAAGTATCTTCTCCTGAACCTTCGGAAACACGACCCCAGCGGGGATCACGGGCAATGTCAACCATCGGCGAAAAGGTCCAGCAAATGCCATCGGCGCTCGCTTCCTGCGCAGCGATACGGGCGCTTTTTTCAATCAGGGCCATGTCCCAACTGCACGACATTCCCAAGGGAATCGGAAAAACGGTCTGGTAGCCATGAATAACGTCCATCCCAAAAATCAGGGGTATTTTCAAACGGCTCTGTTCAACCGCAATTTGTTGAACATCGTGTATTTTTTGAGCAGATTTGATGTTGAAAAGCCCGCCGACTTTACCTTCTTTGATTTTCGCAGCAATGTTATTATTGCTTCCTGCACCGGTAATAATATCACCAGATGCCGGTAAGTTCAACTGCCCCAGCTTTTCATCGAGGGTCATTTTACCCATCAGGTCATCGATAAAAGTCTTCATCTGCTGATCTTCTCCGGAAGTTTGTTTTTGATTGCAAGACATTAGTAGTGAAGTGAACAGCGCCAGTAAAAGCAATAAGCTAGTTGATTTTTTCATTTTTTTGTAGTTTTTAATCTTGTTTGTAGCCTTGTGGTGGGTGCAAATATGAAAAAATTAACCACAATAGGCACATAAGTTTTACGAATGAAATAATGTCGTAATTAGAACGAAATCTGCCACCGCTATGCGGCTAAAGATTTAAATATCCGTTCGACTGATCTACCATACTATCTGTGCTCTGCACCTTAACCATTTAACAGCCGCATAGCGGTGAAAGTATGGTAGAAAATATATTGAACGGCAAGAACAGAAGCCGCGTAGCGGTGAAAGAATTTATCCTCATTTCGCTTTTATAAATTTTAAGTGACCTATGTGACTATGTGGTTCACAACTTAAAACGTGAACCCCAATTTCGTCAGTCCGTTCTGGATATCTTTATCCTGCATAAACAGTTTCCAGAGCAGTTGAGAGCGGTAATTTTCGATCATGGCCACAATTGGTCCCTGGTCAATGGCCAGGTAATGTGGGGGGAACCAGTTTTCGGTTTCGCTGAACGCATCATAAAAGCCATATTTTCCCCAGAGTTTGTCTCCCATTTTATCATAGAAATAGCGGGCGGCGCGCATACTTTCTTCAGGAGTATATGGAAATGACGAAAGTGCAGCAGTTGGCGAAATCACTCCCAAATCGTTCGAAGGCATGTGGGCATTGTAACCTTTTACCGAATAACTTGCAGTCAGGCCCCAGCAATCACTTCCGTAACCTTTGAATTGCTTCGGATTTTCGACACAATATTTATAATCTATCAAAACATGATTTCGCGTTTCGTCCCAATAGTTGGCATACCGATCTTTCAGTTTGCGGGGGTCGAGTCCCAGATAAGAATAGTGCGACCAAAAAAGCGGGCCGCCATATTTCAGGGCTCCGTTGTGTTTCAGCTTCAGGGTATAACCGTATTGGGTTGTTACGCCGTTGATGCCGCCACCACGCGCCCAGCATTGGTGATAGGCTTCGGGAGAGAGCGGATAAGTTGGCGAACTTGCTCCCAAAACGTAAGCAATCAAACATTCGTTATAACCCTCAATGGCAAAATTCATTTCCCAGTTGTAAGTTGGCGACCAATGCCAGTACAAAGCTTGTTTACCGTTCTGGTACCAGCTCCATTCAACCTCATTGCATAATTTGGCTATTTTATCAGCCAGTGCTTTTTCTGCCGGAACATCCTGTTTCAGGTAATTCTTTACACAGATCAGTCCCTGAACCAGGTAGGCGGTTTCAACGATATCACCTCCATTGTCCTTTGTTCCGAAAGGTTTCACTTTCCCGGTTTCGCCAAACATCCAGTGCGGCCATGCGCCGTGAAAACGATCAGCTTTTTCGAGAAATCCGGCAATTTTGGCGAGGCGTTCCACTCCGGCTTCGCGGGTAATAAAGCCCCGTTCCATCCCGACCAGAATCGCCATCAGTCCAAATCCTGAACCTCCTGAAGTGACCACGCTTTTATCGTTTTCAGGATAAACGCCATCGGTATGAATCCGCTCACAGGCCATTCCCGAGGTGGGTTCGGCGCCATCCCAAAAATACTGGAAGGTGCGGTATTGGATAGAATCGAGTAATTGATCATCAGAAAGACGCGTTGCTGGTGCAACGTCTATTTTGGTTTTGACTATGGCGCTTCCGCAGGAATAGAAAACCATTAGTATGAAAAGGGGCCAAATTGAGTGTAACAATAGTTTATTGTTCATGGGATCAGGAATAAAAACAATTTATGAATTTCGGTCTTAGTGTGTTCAAAACTATGTAATGGAATGTTATCCTTTGCCGTTGACTTCAGTCAACGGGTAAAAGAAAGATACAAGACCGGGGCTTTAGCCCAATAAACTGTGGCTAAAGCCAAAAGTGCACTTTAAATCTGTCCGTCAACTGAAGCTGACGGCAAAGGATAGTCTTCGGCATGAGTTTGACTGAGTTCACGGCGCAGTCTCAGTCGCTTTCTTAGGTAAATACCGGATACTTATTTAAGATTAACCAACTTCAATTTCAGGTTTCAAATTTACAAAAGGATAGTTGAGCGAACCCAACCATCCTTTTCGCCAAATCAGTAACCCTGAGAACTAAGAGTAAATGTTATTGAAGCACAATTTTAGTATTTCCCAGGTTCGTATTTACAATATAGATGCCATTTTTCAGGTTTACGCTAAGCTTGCCATCAAAGGCAGCTCCTTCAGCCACATTTCTGCCAACCAAATCGAAAACGCGAACATAGCCTGAATAGTTTGAAATATGTATTTCTCCACTGGTATAGTAGGCGTTAATATTCTTGTCTTCAATCCGAATGTCAAGGCCGGTAGGTGAACTTGTGAATGTAAACTCGTCGAGATACAAGGTACGACTTACATTATCGGCAGTATTTTGCTCAAAGAAAACGCCTTTCACCACATCTTTTGCAACAAAACTTGCATCAGCAGCCCAGACATCAGCAAGGGGCACACTCACTTCAGTCCAGATATTGGCAACTAAACCATTTGGCAGGTAGTTAGCCAAGGGTAATTTCCCCGATTTATTTGGGTTACCGCTATGTGACTCAAAAAAGAACTTTGGCAGCGCTGTTTTAGCCAACGCAACTGGCGAGTAAACCCAAAATTTGAGCTGTTTCATGGTAGTTAAGTCGAATGCTTTCCAACCCACTGAGGCAACTAAGGCCATCCAGCCTCCATTATCAGTTGATTTCCATTGAAGTTTCAAAGCATTGGTTCCGGCTTTAACAGGGGTCGTGACACAGGGCAGCTTATCACCATCTGTTCTTCCGGCTGCTTGCCAATGTTCGGTTACAACTGTACTTGGAGTTGTCTGATTAACCCAGCTTTGATCGTGGAAACGATCGCTGGCACTATTATCAAATAAAGTTAGTGTTGATGGTGGAGGAGGAACTACCACCGTCTCATCGAAGATCACAGTGATATCATCAATATAACTAATCGCCGTAGGATCAATTGGTGAGTAAAAGTCAGGTTGCATGCCGAGTACTTTAATGTTTTTTATTCCGTTTGCAGTCAGGTCGAAAACCATGGTTTCCCATACATTGGTTTTCGATGCCGGGGTGACAGCAGTAAACTCTTTTGTAATGGCACCCTCGCATTTAATGCGTAATTGAGATGTTGCATTTTTTCGTAAGTATTTGACCTCAATACGGTGGTATCCTGAAGGAACTTCGTTTACTAAAAAAGCCCAAAAACCAGCCCAATCCTTATTTTCGGCTCCGGCATCGTAGCGTTTCCATTCCCATACTTTATTGCTGGTATTGATACCCGTTTTAAAAGGATTAACCACTACTGCATAATCAAAATGGGAAGGGGGATTACCATGTACTTCAGTGGTAAAACTTACCTGACCGCTTTCAAAGTCATCTAAAACAATGTTTTTATTGTTGAATTTAAATTCATCCAAATAGAGGGTACGTTCTACATTATCAGCAGCATTTTGTTCAAAGAAAATACCTTTCACCACATTTTTCGCTGTAAATGTGGCATCGGCGGCCCAAAGGTCGGCAAGAGGAATAACTACTTCGGTCCAGGTATTTGCAGCCAAATCGGCGGTCACATAATTTCCCAATAGCAGTTTGCCTGTTTTGTTGGGAGTACCGCTATGCGATTCGAAAAAGAACTTTGGCAACGCTGTTTTAGCCAATGCAACGGGAGAGTTGACCCAAAATTTGAGTTCTTTCATCTTTGTCAGGTCAAAGGATTTCCATCCTACAGAAGCGATGATGGCCATCCAGGCACCACCTTCTGTTGATTTCCACTGAAGTTTCAGTGCATTTGTGCCTGCTTTTACAGGAGTTGTTACACAAGGCAGTTTATCACCATCTGTTCTTCCAGCGGCTTCCCAATGTTCAGTAACTACGGTACTCGGAGCTGTTTTGTTTACCCAGCTTTGGTCATGAAAACGGTCGCTGGCACTGTTATCAAAAAGGGTTAGCGAACTAATATTTTCCTGAGCCAATAAACTGCCCAGGGAAAATAATACCATACAAAAAGTAAAGATTGTTCTCATAGTCGTGTAATTTAAAGTGTTAATAAAATTTAGTTATCTTAATCTCGTTAAAAGGTTATATTCTTTGCTGTCTGAGGTTGTCATCCTTAAGGTATGTTGTTTTCCTTTCAGGATATCCTGACTATCGAATTCAAAAACATTTTCCCCAACCTTACCGGGGACTGTTTTTTCAAGAACAATTTTGTTCTGCACTTTACTGGTGACTGTAAATTTTACATTACCAGCACTTTCCAGGAAGTAAGCGAGTTCAAACAGTTTGCGATCCGGATGGCGCATCATGTCAAATTCGCTGGTCAGTGTGTTAATTGTGGCTAAATGGAATCCTTGCTTGTAGGATGGTTTATCTTTTACGCCAGCAAGTTTCAAACCTTGTTTGACATGTTCATTCTTCATCATCAGGTTCCAGATAAGCCCCGACCGGTAATTTTCCATCATCACTACGATTGGACCCTGGTCAATGGCCAGGTGTTTTTTTTCTGAAGTATTTGTGCTCAGGCAATAAGCATCGGCAAATCCAAATGATCCCTGGGCAATTGGCATACTGGCGAGGTTCAGAAGTACCTGAGTACTGTAAAAAGGTGTGTAAGGATATGAAGCCAGCGCGGCAGTTGGAGCAATTACGCCATCGTCGTTTAACGGGGAGCGTGCGGAGTAATTCCAGGGTGGTTTGCCACCGTAACAGGCAGTTAGTCCCCAATTGCGTTCATCATATTTATAAGAGGCGGGAGCTTCTTCCAAACAATAGTGACGGTTAATCAATGTGTGAGCAACGTTTTGCTTCCAGTAGTTGGCATATTTGTCCTCAATCATCTGAGGGTTTAAACCTAAAAAGGAGTAATGGGCAAAAAACATGGGGCCTCCTTTATTTTCGCCTAAAGGCAGCTCATATCCATAGAATGACCGGTTTGGGTGAAAAATTCCCCCGTTACTTTGCCAGCCCCGGGCATAAACATCTTCGGAAATATTATGAGGAACCGGAGCAGCCAAAGCCAAAATGTATGCAATCCAACCCTCATTCCATCCTTTGATATCCATAGTTAAACGATTGCTTTGCGAATACCACAGCCATTGCATGGCATTGCCCGAACCGGCATAAAACCGCCAATCCATACTGTTCCAAAATGACCGGACAGAATCGCGAATTTCTAATTCAGTTGCTGAATTGGAGGTGTAATATTCAGAAGCGGTGAGCAGTCCGGCAGCCAGAAAAGCGCTCTCGATAACATCACCTGTCTTTACCTGATCACCAAAAGGATGAGCAGTTCCATCCGGATTGTACCAGTGAGACCACATGCCTTTAAAACGTTCGGCTTTCCCTAAAAACCGTATTATTTTCAGTGTGCGTTCGGCTGCCTGCTGTCGGGTAATCCAGCCCCGTTCGGAACCCACAATAATTGCCATTAGCCCAAATCCTGTTCCTCCAATGGTAACAACCGCTCCACGATCGTTTCCTTCCAAAGCCAATCCGGTTTCCGAACTCGCTCCATCGTAAAAGTAATTGAAGGTTTTATGTTGCCATTCTTCCAGCACGGGCTGTACTTTTGAAGGCGCATACGTATCATCGTTCTTTTGAACGACAATAGTTGGAATTGGGTCCTTCCCACAAGCCAGCAGGTTGATTAAAAATAACAATGTTAAAATTTCCCGTTTCATATCCTGAAAATAGGCTATCGATTTGTTTTAGAATTCAATTTTGCCTCTGGTACTAAATCTGAAATTCAATTTTGATCGTGAATTCAATTGCGTCCGAAAGATGGCTTATGCCTTGAAAAACTCTTTTACGCGGACGGTTTTCTATCGTTCTTTCCAACCCGGGGCGCCACTTCCCGAGTTCTCGGGATCGTTTTGCCCCGGGCTATTGATATTCTGCCCCTTCAGGGCAACAACCAATTGTACTTCGATAGCCAAAGCGTTCCCCCTTTTTTGGGGGAACGGGAAGGGGGCTGCACTTGTTAGTATCCCGGATTTTGAGTCAGTATTCCTTCCGATTTATCAATTTCGGTTTGTGGTATAGGAAACAGTTCGTGTTTGCCTGTTACGAAATTTGGAATTACACTTTTTGCTTCACCCCAGCGTACCAGGTCGTAGAATCGTTCCCACTCCATGGCGAGTTCTATCCGTCGTTCCTGATGGATTTTTGCCCTAAGTTCCCCAATGTCGGTAGTTGTTATTTTAGGCACCAGGGCATTGTTCGCGCCACGAGCGCGCGCCCGAATCATTTCCAGTTTGGCCAGCGCTTCATTCGCATTTCCCAATTCACAGGCAGCTTCGGCATGCATCAACACTACATCAGCATAGCGAATAACCCGGATATTTACCCATGTCCCCTGAGCCTCTGCCGGACGACCATATAAGCCGCGTTCAGAAGCTTTTGTATAGGCTTTTTTATTGAAGAATTTATATCCGCTGGCATCAGCCCTTACAGCTTTGCCATCCAAAACATCACCATTGGCAATTACTGATGCAGCCTTACGCGGATCACCTGCTTCGTAAGCATCCATCAATACCTGGCTGGGTGCATTGAATCCCCAACCTAAATTCGGAATACCACGAATACCTTGAATTTGAGCAAACTGACTGCCCAAATAGATTTGTTCTGTTGGTTTTTCATCGGCATAAACTTCAAATACTGATTCGTCGTTATATTCGTTGACTTCAGTAAATATCTGGTCATAAGGTGTATTTAAGCTGTTGTCGCCCGATGCAATAATGGCTGTAGTGAGGTCCAATGCAGCCGACCAGTTTTTTTGATACATGTACACCTTTGCCAAAACAGCCCGAGCTGCATTTTGAGTTGCGCGCCCTTCGTTATCGCTTGCCAATAATGTTTTGCGCGATGGGAGGAATGGTATTGCAGTCTTCAGGTCGCGTTCAATTTTTTGCCATATTTCTTCACGTGTTGACCGGGCAGGTGTTTTTTCATTCTGTCCCAATACTTTATCAACAAATGAGACTCCTCCAAATGCCTGGGCTAAACGATAATACATAACCGAGCGAAGAAACAACGCTTCAGCCATGTATGTGTTTTTCATGGTTTCAGCATCCTCCAATACACTTATTAATGCCAAAGCTTCATTTGAAAAGAATATGCTATTGTAACAAGCGCTGTAATAATCTGCTATTGGAGCGTTGCTTGCTGTGTAACTCAACGATTTGAATTGGGTAATATCGCCTCCGTCGCTGGGGGTGCTGCCTTTTTCCACATCAGGTGTCGTGTAATTATTCATTCCAAAGTTCGCCCAGCAAAATGGCCATCCGCGAAGGGTTCCATAAGCTTGCGCTAGTTTAGCTTCAACCAGTATTCCCTTATCCAGTGTATTGTCAGGAGTATAGTTTCCGTGATGCCAACGTCCCTTTGGGTAGCGGTCTAAAAAATCCTCTGAACAAGCAGTGCCAATAAGCACTATTGCGAAAAGTAATATTATATTTTTCATGGTATTCAGAATTAAAAATTAACTGCTAAACCTGCTGTGTAAACCGAGGGAAGCGGATAAGTGCCACCACTGTCAATACCACCATCGAGAATTCCCCCACCAATTTCAGGCGTATAACCACTGTTATTTTTGAACGTGATTGGGTTTTGGGCATTCACAAATATCCGGAATTTGTGGCTTCCCATTAATTTCGTTAGATTTTCAGGAAGATTATAGCCAACCTGAATGGACCGGATACGGAAGTACGCGCCACTTTCGAGCAAGTTGGTAGATGGTTCAAAATTGTTGCCGCGTGCAGTGTTTAAGGCAGGTTCAAAGTTGGAAGTACCTTCTCCATGCCAGCGATTGAGCGCTGTAGTGTAAAAATTAAATTGCGCATAAGTGGGTAATTTCTTTGTGTTGATTATTTGATTTCCATATCCTCCATTGAAATCAATTGCCAGATCAAAATTTTTATAGCTCCCGTTCAGGCTCAATCCGTATGTAAATGTTGGGATACTGCTTCCGATGAAATCCCTGTCCTTATTCGTAATTTGTTTATCTCCGTTCAAGTCTTTATACCGGATGTCGCCCGGTTTGGAAGTCCATGAAGCTGGATAATAGCTATTTATTTCTTCCTGATTTTGGAAAATCCCATCCTGAACATATCCGTAAATTGCACCGACAGAATGACCTACTGATGTTCGGTGGTACTTTCCGGTAACAATATCCGAATCATCATTTCCCAGGGAAAGCACTTTGTTTTTTAGCGTTGCACCGTTTGTACTGATCCCATATCTGAAATCAGCAATTTTATCGCGCCACGAAAGGATATATTCAATTCCGCTGTTTCGTACCGACCCGGCATTTGTAATTGCATAACCTGCTCCCACTGATATGGGGGGCGCTACATAAGCCAATAAGTCGCTGGTGGTTTTGGTATAATATCCAAGTTCGAGAGACAAACGATTCTTGAAAAACCGGCTTTCAAAACCGGCGTCCAAACCTGTTACTACTTCCCAATGTATATTCTCGTCAACTAAGTTGCTAACTGTCGGGATGTAATAGGTTTTCCCATCCACAACCACTTGTTGTCCTTTAGGATTGATTGTAGGGAACCACAGGTAATTTCCAATTTTATCGTTGCCTAATTTTCCCCACGATGCTTTGATTTTTATATAGTCTATTTTACTGCTAATGTTATTCATAAATTCTTCTTCAGTTACTACCCAACCCAAACCGATAGATGGGAAATATCCCCATCGCATATTGGGCGAAAATTTGGATGAACCATCAGCACGGAAGGTGGCCGAAAGCAGGTATTTGTCGGCATACGCATAGTTAAGCCTTGCTAAGTATGAGATAAATGACTCGGCTTCGTACCAATCTCCATTGGTTTTGTTTAAGTTGGATCCCATGCTTAACAGCCAAAAATCAGGAGGTACAATCCACATATCGGGACTAACCAGGGAATCGGCGGCAGCGCTAAATCCTTTACTTTCCTGAACCCTTGCTGTATAGCCAACCATAGCTCCAATCCGGTGTAAATCTTTGGTTTTGTTATAATTAACAATCAAGTCCATCTGATACTTCGTGTATTCACCGGTATTTCTGCTGAACGATGTTTTTTCGCTTTTATGTGAAGAGTTGGATGTCGAATTGTTTACATCGAAGCGCGGAGTATAGTTACTTCCGTTGTTAATGCCAATGTCTCCATAACCGGTAGTCCGGAATGTGAAATCTTTTAAAAATGCAATTTCAGCATAAACATTACCAACCGACCGGTATCCATAACTTTCGCTGTTACCTTTGTTAATTTTCATTACTGCTACGGGATTGGGTACATCCTTTTGAATGCCGGGAGCAGGTGTGTAATATGATCCAATGTTGTTAGGGTCATGGTCTTCGTCAGGCGAATATATCGGGTAAGTAGGCAACGCCTGTGCTGCATTTGATACATTGGCAGTTGCAGGATCAACATCCCATCGGCTAAAAGTGACATTTCCACCCATTTTAAAATGATCAGTAATGGTATAATCGCCTGCCCAACGTCCATTAAAGCGTTGGTACGAGTTGAAATTCACAATACCATCCTGCAGAAAATATCCGATTGAAAGAATGCTGCTTGATTTATCCGTTGACTGCGAAACACTAATTCCGTGGTTACTTATTGCAGCCGGACGGAAGATTTGTGATTGCCAGTCAGTACCGCCACCCAACAAATCGGGGACCCATTCAGTGGCCGATGGGTTCATATTCCGGAGTTGTTCGTTGTATAGCGTGGTGAAATCTGAAGCATTGGTCAGTTTTAGCCGATCCCGGTATGACAATACCTGTACCCCGGCATAGCCATCATAACTTATCGAAAGTTTCCCTTTTTCAGCCCGTTTGGTAGTAATTATTATTACGCCATTTGCACCTTGCACTCCAAAAATAGCCAATGACGAAGGATCTTTCAGAACTTCAACCGATGAGATATCGTTTGGATTTACAAAATCTATGTTATCAACAAACATTCCGTCAACCACAAAAAGTGGGTTTGTGCTTGCATTTACTGTAGCAATACCTCGCAGGCGAATGGTAGGGCTTCCGCCAGCAGCCCCGCTATTGGTCATCACCAGGCCTGGGACTTTACCCTGCAAAGATTTTACCGGGCTGTAATCGGGCGAAGTTTTAAGGTTGTCTCCACTAATTGAAACTATTGATCCGGTAAGGTCGCGTTTACGGGCAACACCGTATCCAATTGCAACAACTTCTTCAAGTCCAATGGTTTCTTCAACAAGGATAACATTAATTGTTGTTTGGCTACCAACTTTTATGATCTGGGTCTTCATTCCAACCATCGAAAATTGCAGGTTTTCGTCTGCCGAAATATTTGGAATTGAATAATTTCCATTAACATCGGTCATTGCGCCTCTGTTGGTTCCTTTTACCCCGACCGATACCCCGATCAAAGGCTCATTCTTCGTATCAGTTACTTTCCCTTTTACCGTCATTGGGGTTTGTGCAAAAAGGATAGATACTGACAACAGAAGATTAAGTACAACAAATAGTTTTTTCATAATCACATTGTTTTAGTTCTCAAAAATTCGCTGTATAAAGCTACACTGCCCAAAACCAAAAGAAAAACAAATCGGTACACTACTGATTCATCAGCCGGAAAAGAATTTAAAAAGCAATGCACTTTTACCTCACCAGCATTTCGTAAAATAGATTTAAATAATTGTATATTAAAAATTTAAACAACATCCCCTTTTCACTTTCCGGTAACGAAGAAGGATGGAAAAAGGTTCGGAAATGAAGTCGGAATCGAACAAAAAATAAAAGCAACCCTGTTATAATGCCTCGAAGGATTCAGAAAGGCCCCGATTGTCTTATTTCTTTTTTTTACTAATTTTAGTTTCTCTTAGCTAAAAGACCAATGATCCGACTAAACAGAATAAGTTTCAGAAATACCATCACCTTGCTCTTATTTTTCTTTCACTCCATCAGTATGGTAGCTTCTACCGGACTTTTCCTGAAAAACTACACCAAACAGGAATATCAGGCTGCCAGCCAAAACTGGTCGGTTACACAGGACGCCAGCGGATACATGTACTTTGCCAACAACATTGGATTACTTGAATTTGACGGGATTACGTGGACATTGTATCCTGCGCCTGAAGGAGCCATCATCCGGGCAGTTACGGTCGCTCAGAATAACCGCATTTTCACTGCCGGCTACCGCGAACTGGGTTATTGGGAACGCAATTTACTTGGACGCCTCGAATATCATTCGCTGAAAAAGGAAGTCGAAAGTAATTTTACTGCCAACGAAGAATTCTGGAATGTTATCATTTCAAATGATCGCGTTTATTTCCAATCCTTCTCAAAAGTATTTATCTACGATTATCAAAAATTCGAAATCGTTTATCCGGAAGGATTTGTCAATTCCATTTCTGACGGAGGCGACCGGATATTTGTCAATGTCATGAACAAAGGCATATACCAAATCAAAGGTGCAGAGTTCTCGCCATACCTGGTCAATAACCTTATAAGCCACGCTGAAATACGGTTCGTTTTATCGCTAAGTCAAACGCAATTAATTCTCGGTACTGCCAATGAGGGACTTCTGTTATACGACGGACAAAAATTGTCAATATGGCAAAGCGACCAAAACGATTATTTCAAAAAAAATATCGTCAACCGGGGTTGCCTTACTTCAGACGGAAAAATAATAATCGGAACGATTCTCGATGGAATTTCCGTTTTAGACCTGAATGGAACGCTTCTTCATCATTTCAATAAAGAAAACGGACTGCAAAACAATACGGTTCTGGGAGTCATGTCAGACACCAACCAAAATATATGGATTGCAATGGATAAGGGCATTGATTTTATTTCGTTTTCGCCCGATCCCTCTTATTCCATCATCGAAAGAAAAGAGTTGGGGACTGTTTATACGGCAGCTATTTACCGCAATAAATTGTACCTGGGAACCAATCAGGGATTGTTCTTTAGGCCTTTTCCCTCAATGGATGAACCTTTCAGGCTGGTTCCCGAAACTCAGGGCCAAATCTGGGATTGCAAAGTTATTGACGACCGGCTGTTTGTGAACCACAACAATGGAACCTTTGAAATACAGGATAATCAGACCAGACAAATTTCAGCAGTCTCCGGGTGTTTTTCTATCACTGAAAATCCTCTGAAGCCCAACTCGCTGGTGCAAAGTACCTATTCAAATCTGATATTTTACACCAAAGATCAATCACAATGGAAAATCAACCGGATCATTTATCAGTTCAACGACCTTATCCGGTACATTGAAGTTGACCATCTGGGAAATTATTGGGCCAGCCACTTGTACCGGGGTATTTTCAGGCTTAAATTTAATCCACGCGATTCATTGATTTACAATCATTACTACGGTAATGAGGTATTTGGAAGGGACCACAACATTCATGTCTTTAAAGTGGAGAACCGGATTGTTTTTACTACCGGCGGGAAACTTTTTACCTACGATGATTTAAAGGATACCATCATTGACTACCAATCGCTGAATGAAAAGCTGGGCGATTATCAAAAGGCAACCCGCATTGTGCCTGGGACTGAGAATCACTACTGGTTTATAACCGATACGTTTTTTGGATTGTTTAAAATAATAAATTCTGAAGTCATCAAAATTAAGGAATATCCAACCGGATTGTTCAATAACCAACTGGTGACAGGATACGAAAATATCGTCCCAATAAGCACAAGTAAAGCTGTTGTTTGTCTCGAGAATGGATATGCAATTCTGAATGCCGGCACCATCAGTCCTGCTTCATTAATCTCAAAGGAAAGGCCGAAATTGACACGGATTTCAGTAAGCGAGACGAATGAAAAAATCAGCGATTTGCCCTTGAACAGTGATCAGATAACACTCAGAAACAATAAAAACAACCTGCAACTCCGGTTTTCATTTCCATTTTTCAGCAGCGATAAAATAAAGTACCAATCTTATATCAATGGACTTGACCAAAGATGGTCTGACCATTTGGAAAAGCCGATTTTCAGTTTCAAACGAATTCCGGTAGGCGATTACACAATTAAAATTAAAGCAGTTAACAATTGGGGGGAATCCAGTCAGGAGTATTCTATTAAGCTCGTTATATTACCGCCATTGTATAGTTCTGTCCTGGCTTATGTCATTTATTTCCTGATTATTCTGGCGGGACTATTCATTTTTAGAATGAGAATTATTTCACGAATACGTCAGAAAGAAAGCCGCGAACGTGAAGAAAAAAAACGTGAACTCATTCAGCTCAGGAATGAAAAACTGCAGGCCGACCTTTCGTTCAGAAGTTCTGAACTGGCCAGTTCGACTATGGCCATCATCAAGAAAAATGAATTTCTGATGAACATGAAAGATATGCTCCGAAATCAGAAAGAACAGCTTGGATCACGTTATCCAGACAAATATTACGATACACTTATACAAAAAATTGACGACAATATGTCGAGTCAGGATGAATGGAAGGTGTTTGAAGCTAATTTTGAAAGGGCGCATGAGCAGTTTATGAAAACTCTGAAGGACAATTATCACGACCTAACACCCAGCGATTTGAGGTTGTGCGCTTTTCTCCGAATGAACCTTTCATCCAAGGAAATTGCCCCGTTGCTGGGTATTTCTGTCCGGGGGGTTGAAAACCACCGCTACCGTATCCGCAAAAAGCTTAACCTGGATGGAGACAGCAATCTGACTGATTATATCATCCGGTTGTAGAATAGGGCCATTTCTTTCTGAACTAATATTTGCGGGTTTTAACACAATCCCCGGAACTTAAGCTGACCAAAATTCGTTTAACACATGGAAATAATGAATTAAATCCATTAGCAAAATGAATCCTTCAGAAACCTTTACTCCTGAAGCCAACCCCTGGATGGTGATCAACAAAAACATTGAAAAATATCAGATTCCCAGCCTCGGAAGAAGTATCTGGCAAATATCCAACACGTTTATCCCTTATATCGGATTATGGATTTTAATCGTTTCCAGCCTTTCCGTTTCGTACTGGCTTACGGCACTTTTAATTATTATGGCGGCAGGTTTCCTGGTGCGGTTGTTCATCATTTTTCACGACTGCGGGCACGGATCGTATTTTAAATCGCAAAAAGTAAATCGGATTGTTGGGATGTTCTTCGGGATACTGGCCTTTACTCCCTACGACAAATGGCACAATCAGCATATGAAACACCATGGCACGGTGGGTAACCTCGATAAGCGCGGGGTGGGTGATGTGTGGACCCTTACTAAAGAAGAATACCTGGCCTGCGATAAATGGGAAAGGTTCAAATACAGAGTCTATCGTAATCCCCTTGTCATGTTTGGTATAGGTTCGCTATTTGTATTCCTGTTTCAGAACCGACTGACCCAAAAAGTCATGACCCGAAAGGAAAAACTGAATGTATATTTCACCAATACGGCACTGCTGCTTATTTTTATAGTAATGAGCCTGACTATCGGATTCACTGCTTTCCTGATTATCCAGCTTTTAATCCTTTATATCGCGGCTGTTTCAGGTTTATGGTTGTTCTACCTGCAGCACCAATACGAAGATGTTACCTGGTTCAGGAATAAAGACTGGAATTACCGGATTGTAGCGCTGGAAGGCAGTTCATTTGTAAAGTTCCCAAAACTGTTGCAATGGTTTTCAGGAAATATCGGGTTCCATCACATCCACCACCTGAATGCCCGTATTCCCAACTATTACCTCAGTAAATGCTACCACGAAAACACGATTTTAAAAGAAGTAAAACCTGTTACTTTCCTGATGAGCCTGAGGTCGTTGAAGCTTCGGTTGTGGGACGAGCAAATCCATAAGATGGTGTCGTTTGGCGGCAGGCAATAAAATTTGAGTCTTGATTATTTGAAACTTTATCCCTGAATTTCGATTCCGGTTTGACGAACTAACTCGATAATCGGGGATGTATCATCAGAATTAAATCGTTTTAAACCAACCGATATTGGTTCAATGCGATGATCAACTTGTACAGAATATAGCCAGGGTTTCGATAACACATAGTCATCATCAGTATCGAACATGCCCGAAACCAACATCAAATCAATATCGCTGTCTGCATTTGCCTCATCACGGGCAAAGCTTCCGTATAAAAAGGCTTTATCGATAATTATTCCGGCCTGTTTTAATACCTTTAGGTATGCACGGACAATATTTATAGCATCGATCTGAGACATTCCAAAAGCAATTTGGTTTTCATAAAATATTCATTAACAATTTCAATTGAAGGTAATTTTGGATAATATTCAGGGTATCTGCCTTCCAGTTGATATTTCATCAGAACAGCCATAAAAAGCGTATGTTCCTCTGCTAATTCGAGATTTGCCAGCGCAGATAAATATCCAAGATTATGTGATTTAGGTGCTAACTGTCCAGTCTTTTTAACAACTAAAGCTTTAACTATTTTTTCAATCGTTAAATGACAGAAGAATAATCCTTCAAGATATTTCTTGCCAGAGATCAACAACTCTGCGGTTTCAACATCATTTTCTGCACCACGAGTCCAATAATTGATTTGTTTTTCTATATCAAACATCTTTCGAAGATATGAGACACGAAGTTACTACTTTTAATTCTTTAAAATTACAGGCCGTCAATATATATCCTAACTGCCGGCTAATCCAATAATTAAGAAAATATCTTATCTTGGTAGTCCCTAAGTCAAAAACAAATCAGCGATGAAACAAATAATTCGCAGAACCATGATTGTATTGTGCATTTACTCAATCTGGAGCTGCAAGCCAAACAAAACCTTTACTGAAAGTGAAATTTCGCTGATCCCCCAGGTCAAGCAAATGAGCATGGGAAAATCTTCGTTCCGGTTTAACGAAAGTACCCGGTTTGTTGTCGAAAATGTTGATCAGAAAGTTATCGCAGTACAATTTGCAGAACTGATGAATAAGACTACCGGATGGAAATCACAGGTACTTATAGGAGGTATCGAGGGTGGTAATCAGGTAAATTTCAAAACAGAACTCCTGATGGGTCCCGAAGCCTATTTACTTGAAGTTAAAAAAAACCGCATTGAAGTAAAAGCAGCTAAACCTGCCGGTTTTTTTTATGCGATGCAAACCCTGAGGCAATTGCTTCCGATAGAAATTGAAAGAGACCGGAAACAGGAACAAATAGAATGGCTGATCCCGGTTATCAGTATCACAGATAGCCCTGCCTTTAAATGGCGTGGTTTTATGCTCGATGTTTCGCGCCACTTTTTCCCCAAAGAAGATATACTCCGAATGATTGACCATCTGGCTTTGCATAAAATTAACACCTTGCACCTGCATCTGGTTGATGATCAGGGCTGGCGCATCGAAATCAAAAAATACCCCAAATTGACTGATGTGGGCGCATGGAGGGTTGACCGGGAACACATGCACTGGAATTCGCGCCCCAAACAAGAGCCAGGAGAAAAAGCAACTTACGGAGGTTTCTATACTCAGGAAGATATTAAGGAAATGGTGGCTTACGCACAAAAACGGTTCATCACTATTGTTCCTGAAATTGAAATGCCCGCCCATGTCACATCTGCTCTGGCAGCTTATCCGCAGTATTCGTGCACTGGCGGACCCTTCACTGTTCTTCCGGGTGGCGTTTGGCCCATTACTGATATTTATTGTGCCGGAAAAGATTCCACTTTTCTGTTTCTGGAAGATGTTTTGAGTGAAGTTATCGAACTTTACCCGTCCAGATACATCCACATTGGCGGCGATGAAGCCACCAAAACCGAATGGGAGAAATGTCCGAATTGCAAAAAACGCATGAAATCCGAAGGATTAAAAAATGTGGGTGAATTGCAAAGCTATTTCATCAAACGGATGGAGAAATTCATCAACTCGAAAGGCAAAATTTTGTTGGGATGGGATGAAATTCTGGAAGGCGGACTACCTGCCGAAGCTACCGTGATGAGCTGGCGCGGGTTTAAAGGAGGTGTTGAAGCTGCCAACCTGGGGCACGATGTGGTGATGACCCCCAGTTCGGATTGCTATTTCGACTATTACCAGGGACCAATGGATCAGGAACCTTTGGCTATTGGCGGATATCTTCCGCTTAGTAAAGTGTATAATTTTAATCCTGTTCCTGAAGACTTGAATGCTGAAGCCGCCAAACATATTTTGGGAGGCCAGACTAATTTGTGGACCGAATATGTTTCTGACCTTGAACATGCCGAATATATGACTTTCCCACGAATTGCTGCACTTGCCGAGGCGTTGTGGAGCCCGAAAGAAGCACGCAACTGGGAGTATTTTTCGCACCGGATTCAGCAATTCATGAAACGATACGACCAGATGGGCATCAATTATTCGAAAAGCGCCTTTCAGGTATCGGCTCAGACACAGATTGATCAGGAGAAGAAACAACTGGCCGTAAGCCTGAAGAGTGAACTCGCCGATCTTGAAATTCATTATACGACTAATGGAATCGAGCCGACTAATTTATCCCCAATCTATTCAGAACCAATTCTGCTAGACAAAACAGCTACCATCAAAGCAATTACCTTTGATCACGGGATGCCATCCGAAAAAATACTATCTGTATCTTTCAATATCAATAAAGCGACTGTTAAGCCAATAAAATACCTGGTTCCATTCAGCGAATATTACAAAGGACAGGGCGAATACAGCCTGGTAAACGGGGTTCGCGGAACGATCAACCATCGCGACGGTGAATGGCAAGGCTGGGTTTCAACCAACATGGAAGTTGTCATTGACCTTCAGGAAACGACTGAAATCCGTAGCATTTCGGTTGGCTCACTTCAAAGTGATGGTGCACTTATATTCTTCCCCAAAAAAGTGGAAGTCTTCGTTTCGGCTGAAGGTACTAATTTCAAAAAAGTTGGTGAAACCCTGAACGATATCAATCCACTTTCAGGAGAAAAACAACTGAAAGATTTTAAGGTTTCGTTCGATCCGATTTCTGCTCATTTTATAAAAGTGGTTGCTTTCAACCTGGGCAAAGCTCCCAAAGATCATACTGGCGAAGGCAAAGCCGCCTGGCTTTTTGTTGATGAGATTGTGGTGGAATAGTTAATTCAATTACCAAAAACCAATAAAAGCAAGGGCCCGGCGAACCCGCCGAAAAAAATTATCCCCGCAGTTTTTACCCTGCTGCCCGGTTGGAAAAGCAATTTCAGTTGGCTGTTTTTCCTGAATATGTAAGGTAACATAGCTAAAGCAGCACCCAAATAAACTACAAGCCCAACAATTAATTCTTTACCATTCGTATTGCTTCAGATATACCATTTCGAGGTAATAATCTTTTGCTGAAACGAGGTAACTGTCGTAAGTTTCGTACCATGACGATAATTCACGGTAATATTCAAGTACCGAAATGTTGCCGGAGCGTAATGATTTTTGCAACAAGTCCTGACTTTGGATGCTTTCAGCAATTTTTTGGTATCCGTCGAAGTTGTTTTTTAACGAAACAGCTACCTGATATTTGGCCGCTATGTTCGATTTCAGTTGCTGGCGGTATGCAAAAGCGCTACTCTCGGTCGCTTGTTTTTGCGACTGTGCATATTTTACCGTGTTTTTATTTTGCCATAACGGGATGCTTATGCCAGCCTGAACGCCGCGATAAGAACCTTCGATAATGGTTTCCTGTCCATACCCGGCCTTGAATTGCGGCAACCAAAGCGATTGCTGTAATTTCACATTATTGCCAGCAATCTGTTGTTCGTATCCCATAGCTTTTAACACAGGATCGTTATGAACGGCTTTCGAGAGTATTGAATCCACAGGCAGCAACTGCCATATTGGATATTCAGGATTTATAAGGGCAAATGTTCTTCCTCCGTTCATAGCCGCTAAAATCTGACTTTTCTCTGTCCGCCGTGCTTCGTTTAAGCTGAACTCATTGGCCCAACGTGAGGCTTCTATGCGAACTTTATTAATTTCCATCTGGTTGGCATCGCCTGAATGTAGCCGTTTTTCAAACAAGGCCTTTACATTTTCGGCATCGGCAGCCCGTTTTTTTAATTCAAAGGCGTATTTATCGAGATAAACCAGTTCTAAATACTGAGAGGCTGCTTCGATTAAAATATTTCGAGTATTGAAGCGGTGTAACTCTCCTGATTTTTCGCCGGAAAGTTTTGCCCCGGTCTTTTTACGGGAATAAACAGTTGGAAAATAAAACGACTGAGATACGCTTAAGGTAGATTTATTTCCGATCGCGGTATTGTTACCGGGAAAATAGCCGTATTCCACCTGTGGATCGACAGGTGTTAAACCAGTTCGGGTAAATGCAACTTCTGCATCACGGTTTTCCGACGAAGCCTTTATTTGCAGATTGTTGGCTGCAACACTGTCTAAAACAGTCTGCATCGAAACCTGCGCATTGGCAAATTGTGTCAGGATTAAAACAAGTATAATGAATGTAATGCGTATCATGCTTTTTCTGATTTAATGATTCCACGACTATTTAAAATGCTGTAAACAATAGGCACTATGTAGATATTCAGCAGGGTTGAAGTCAGTAACCCGCCCAAAATTACTTTTGCCATGGGGCTTTGTATCTCGTTGCCTGCCAAATCGCCTTTATATGCTAACGGAATTAAGGCCAGCGCTGCCGTTAATGCAGTCATTAATATGGCATTCAACCGATCGGACGAACCTTTGGTTACCGTTTCGTAAAGCGAAACACCTTGATTTTTCAATTTCTGGTAATTTGAAATGAGTAGTATTCCGTTTCGGGTGGCAATTCCGAAAAGTGTAATAAACCCAATGATGGCTGGAATACTCAGAATTCCGGATGTGATCCAGATCGAAAATACCCCCCCAATCAATGCCAGCGGCAGATTGAGCAAAATAATACCCGCCAGTTTGAAATTTTTAAACTCCTGAAACAGTAAAAGGAAGATGATGATGATGGCAAGAATTGAGGTCAGCATAAGCGTTTGCGATGCTTTTGCCTCGCTTTCGAACTGTCCGCCATATTCGATCCTGTATCCTTCCGGTAAATCAATATTCTCGTTGATATTCTTCTGAATGTCATGAACAACGCTACGTAAATCGCGTTCGGCAACATTGGCCGAGATCACAATTTTCCGTTGCACATTCTCCCTGCTGATGGAACTTGGCCCCGAAACAGAAACGATATCGGCAACCTGTTCCAACGGAACTTTTTTGCCATCGTGGGTATCAATTAATGCTGAACGAATGCCTTCCATTGATTCGGTGTAGTCCTTGTTCAACCGCAAAACCAGATCAAAACTGCGCTGCCCTTCATAAATATCAGCAAGTTTTTCGCCACCAAACGAAATGTCAACAAACTCGTTAAACTGCGCGGTTGTAATGCCGTATTGCGCCAACATATCGCGGTTGGCACGAATCTGGATTTGAGGGATTTCTACCTGCTGGTCAACATTCACGTCAACCAATCCTTCAACATCGACAATGGCGCTTTTAACCTGATTGCCAATGGAGAACATCTTGTTCAGGTCAGTCCCGAAAAGCTTGATGGCAATGTTGGCACGCGTGCCTGAAAGCATGTGGTCAATCCGGTGCCCGAGAGGCTGCCCAACGGTATAAGCAATTCCAGGAATCCGGGCTAAAGTAGTACGCACATCGGCCATGAATTCAGGCTGGCTGCGTTCCTTAAGCATGAAATTCACATCAATCTCGGCGCTGTTGGTCGTTTGCGAGTGTTCGTCCAGTTCGCCGCGTCCCGTTCTGCGTGCCGTACTCGAAATTTCAGGAATTAATAGAAGTTCTGTTTCCACTAAATTTCCCAAACGGTTACTTTCTTCTAGCGAAGTCCCCGGTTTTGTAACGACCGACAGCGTTAATGCGCCTTCGTTAAACTCGGGCAGAAAGCTTCGTCCAAAGGTTGAAAAGGCAAAAAGCGCTATCACAAACATTCCAAGTGTTGAAAATATCACCGCTTTTTTGTGCCGTAAAGTCCAGATAAGCGATTGTTCATAGTAGTATGTAAGTTTGCGGACCAGCCATTTTTCTTTCTCGTTTTTTTCCAGGTACTTTTCGTTTGAAAGCAGCATTTTCGATAACAAAGGTGTTAAGGTCATAGCCACGACCAGCGACATAAACAAGGACACTATAAAAGCAATTCCAAGCGGTTGCAGCATTCTCCCTTCCATTCCTGAAAGGAAAAACAAAGGCAGGAAAGCCACCATGATGATGAGCGTTGCGTTGAGAATGGATGCCCTGATTTCTTTTGAAGCTTCGAAAACGACCGTAAACGACGATTGTCGCTCATACTCCGGTTTCATTCGGTTCTGCCGAAGCCGTTTGTACACATTTTCCACGTCAATAACTGCATCGTCAACCAGCGAACCAATGGCAATGGCCATACCTCCCAGGCTCATAGTATTGATGGTCATTCCAAGCATTTTCATAACCAGAATAGCTCCCAGCAAAGAAATTGGAATGGCCAGCAGCGAGATAATTGTTGTGCGGAAACTGCCCAGAAAAACAAACAAGACGATGATAACGAAAATCCCGCCTTCCGTTAAGGCATTTTGCACATTGCTTACCGATGTTTCGATAAAATCGGCCTGACGAAAAATTTTGGTATCCAACTTCACATCTTTAGGCAGAGTTTTCTGCAATACCGCCAGATTTTCTTCTATCCTCTGTGTTACCGCTAAGGTGTTGACATTAGGTTGTTTAGATATGGAAATGATAATGGCCGGTTTTGCATTTTCTGAAGCATAGCCCATTTTAGGCGCACTTCCAATCACAACTTCAGCTACATCATTTATCCTGACCGGTTTGCCGTTATTCGATTTGATGTATGAATTGCCAAGAACATCAATATCCGAAGAGCGGGCAATGCCGCGGACCACATATTCGTTGCCGAATTGCCGGACAATACCGCCGGTTGAATTTTGACTGACTCCCTTGCATACTCCTGCCAGTTCGGCCATCGTCACCTGGTAGTATTTCATTTTCTGCGGGTTGGCCAGCACCTGGTATTGTTTGTAGTCGCCGCCAACAATGGTAACCTGCGAAACGCCGCCTGTGGCCAGAATGAGTGGTTTCACATTCCACTCGGCTATCGTCCTCAAATCCATCATGCTGGTGCTGTCGGCCTGCATCCCGATAAAGAAAATCTCGCCCATCACACTCGACTGCGGAGCCAGAACGGGTTGCCCAACGCCCAATGGCATTCGCGATGAAACACTGATCAGCTTTTCACTTACAATTTGCCTTGCTTTAAAAATGTCGGTACCCCAGTCAAATTCGACCCAAACGAAAGAAAAGCCCTGCATAGAAGCAGAACGCACGCGGCGAACATCGGTCGCCCCGTTCATCGCTGTTTCAATAGGAAAAGTAACCAACCGTTCCACTTCTTCCGAAGCCATTCCATGCGCATCGGTCATAACTACAACTGTAGGGGCAGTCAAGTCCGGAAATACATCCACATCCATATTCGAGGCAGTTCTCATCCCGAAAACCACCAGCACTACCGAACACAGTAATATGAAATACTTGTTGTTCAGCGAAAATCTGATAATATTATTTAGCACTTTGGGAATTTTAAATTTTAAGTTTTAAATTTTAAATGGAAGCGAAATTTTGAATTTTGAATTGTAAATATTGAATGATTAAAGTCCTTTGTATTTTAACATTTAACATTCAAAATTTAACACTTCAGCATTTAACATTCAGCATTTAACATTTCTTAATTTTCCTGCGAAGTTTTTACAATTGCGGTTAGAATATTCACAATATGCTCAATTTCATCAAGGTATTCTTTAACGTCGACCTTTGCGATTTGGCTTTTATCTATTAATCGGAGCCAGTAGCGTGTTTCCCGAGCTTCTTTGGATGCGATAGACATTTTTGCAGTAAAATCTTTTTTAGAATATCCGGCTGATGCTTCTTCAACATTAGCTCCGATGCTTGTTCCGCTTCGAAGAATTTGCTTCGACAACACATACTCTTTCTGCTCAGTCATCAGACTATATAATTCAATGATTCGCAAAGCAAAATCAAAAGTCCTGTCAAGTATTATATTTTCTTTTTTCATTTCTCTTTCATTTAACATTTATAATTCAACATTTAACATTCAATGTACGTGTCCTGAATGAGCATCCAAAGTGCCTGTAGCCTGGGCCAGTTTGATAAGAATAGCGCCCAATGTTACAACCCGCTCATTGCTGTTAAGCCCGGAACGGATTTCAGTTCGCACACCATCGGTAGCCCCAATCTTTACTTCCCGTTTTTCAAAAAGTTCGGGTGTAACCTGCACATACACAAAGAAAGCACCCTGATCCTCGAGCAGCGAAGTCGTTGGAACTGTCAATGCCAGTGTGTTGGTCAGTGTTTTTAAATAAACCTCCACAAATCCGCCAGCGGTGAAACTACCTATGTTGTCAATTTGTAATGTTACCGGAATGAGGTAATTATCAGAATTGGTTGCCTTGCCAAACGACAGAACTTTACCTTTTAACTGTTCAAGCGAATACGATTGGTTGTCTTGAAGTGTGCGGATGTTGGCCGAAGTAATCGAACCCAGCATCGACGCGTATTTTTGCTGAACCTCGGCATTCAACAGGAGTGTTTTGTTCTGTGACACGACAACAATTGGCTGACCTGCTTCGACATAAGTTCCGTTTTTAACCAGTACCTGTTTCACAAAACCACTCATCGGACTTTTTACACTCTGTCCTGAAGCGCTGAAATTAGTATTCAGGTTATCAAAGATTGCTTTGGCATTATCATATTGATTCTTTGCACTAAGCAGGTCTTTGGCAGAAATAATTTTATCTTTTGCAAGCTCAGTCGCCCGTTCGTAATCAGCTTTTGCTTTTTCCAGATTGTTCTTAGCCTCGGAATAACGCACAGAAATGTTGTTGTCGGCCAATTCGCTGCCGGAAATGAAGAACAAAATCTGGCCTTTTGAAACATCTTTTCCTTCCAATACAGCGTTGCCGGTGATCATCACTATGCCATTCGTTTTTGCTGAAACAATGATCTCGTCTCCCTGTGACGATTGTACTTGTGCGGTGGTTTTGATAATCTGACCGAATGGCTCATTTCGGGGGAAATCGGTGGCAAAGTCAACCTTCCACGACTGTTCCTTTGTAAAAACAGTGGTGTTTGTTCTGGAAATAACCACTTTTTCTGAAACTTTGTGCGCTTCGTGATGTTTGGCAAAAACAGTTACTTCAGGAACCAATACTTCGAAACTGTCTGTTTCGTTGGTGATCTCAAATTTTAGTGTTCCTGTTCCTGCGGCTTCCGCCTTTATATCGAAACTGTAAATGCCTTTACGGGTTGGCTTATCGAGTGTCTGGGTTACTTCTTTGCCGCTCACCTTCAGGCGAATAGTCATGCTGCCGCTTTCCAACGCTTTAAAATCGGGTAATGTGGAAAAATGCGACAGCACATTTGCTGTTTCCCCAACCACAAAGGCATCGGCTTCGGCAAAAACCTCGAAATCGGTACTGTATGCGGTGTATTGGAATTTTGCTTCATCGTGAGCATCTTGAGATAAGGTTGCTTCTTTTTTATTCTGGCAGCTCACAAAAACGATTGCAAGCAATGCTCCTAAAAATATCTTTGATTTCATCTAAAATCTTGTTTGAATTTCTAAAATAATTGAATGATGAATGCATGTAATTGCTATGTTATAAGTCAATTACATCAAACATTCAGAAAAAAGAAATTTAAACAATAGGGGGAGCCCTTAATCCTGAAGAGGTGGAAACGAAGCAGGAATGAGAGGAAGTTTTTAATGGAATTTGTGCAATTGAAATAATCTTTGGCACAAATGATTTGAATTCATTACTAAATAGAATAGCCTGAAAATGAACAAATGGGGAATTATTATCATCGCAACCCAAACATTTGAATTCTTGTCTTAAAAAATTTGCAGGAATTACAACAGCTTGTTTTAAGACGCAACATTCAGTTCCCGCATTTCCGTCATGTTCGTGGTCATGAGCAGTTGTGCTGTGATTGTGAGCGTAACTGTCGGATTGGCAATGACTGCTTTCAATACAAACCAAACTTTTATGGTGATGATGGGGTACAACAGCATGAACCAATAATGCAATATTGGCAAGAAGTATAAAAAACAGGGCTGTTGTTCTTTTAATCATCGTTTCTGTAAAACCGTTCAGTCGTTCTTTAAACAACTAAAATATATTTTAGCTGGCAAATATAAATTAATTTGCCCATTTTGATCACAGTAAGAGCCACCTTTTCAATTTCTTTGAAAAGAAAAATTAATTAATCCTCAACACTCTGCCAATTTTAAGGGTGGTCTGAGCTGTAATGTTATTGGTGGTGCAAATCTTCCTTACTGAAGTTTGATACCGACGGGCAATAGTTGAGAGGTTGTCACCTTTACGAATAACATGTTTGGTCGTTCCTCCGGCAGCCAACTCAGCGCCATCCGAGGGCAATGGTTTCTTTTTGAAATTGCTCCGGTCTGTTTCCATCCGTTTATTGGCGTAATAAATCTGATCAGTCCGAAGGCTATAGGTTTCAAAATCGATGTATTTATTCGAGTCGAAAGGCTGACCAAATAAACGGGTTTCGAAGTGAAGGTGGTTGCAGGTTGCACGACCTGTGCGACCGCCCAGGCCAATCAGGTCACCCGCCTTTATGGTATCGTTCGCTTTAACATTGATGGCTTTCAGGTGACCGTAAATCGTTTCCAGGCCATTTCTGTGCCTGACTAATACCAGGTTTCCATATCCGCTGAACCGTTTAGCTATACGAACTCTTCCGTCAAAAGCACTGCGCACAGTATCGCCCGAATTCAGTCTGATATCGGTACCCGTATGCATTCTTCCGCGACGTGGCCCATATTTGGATATTACTGCCCCCTTCACCGGCTGTACAAATTTTGTATTGCTGTTTCCTAAAAGGGTAATAATAATGGTATCGTTCTTATTTGGAAGAGTATTGGCCGGATATTTAATTTGTGTACTGCTCCAAATATTCTGGTAAAGTATTTCGTCGGGTGATTTCAGTGAATCTTCAGGAATTTCTTCAACCGTACTGAGCAATGAATCCATTTCGCTAATATCAACTTTTGCTTTAATAGTATCCGGAAGTGTTTGCTGTGCAATACTATAGATAGAAAAGAACAGACAGGTAGTTAGGGTTAATGTAAAAGATTTCATTTTCAAAATTTGGGTTAATATTTATCTCAAAAATTTGAACGGGAAGCGAAGGTAATCTTTTCATTAATAATTTTAGCAATTTCTGCTAACAGAGATGGTGTTTTTAACAAACAATAACACCTTTTTATACATTTGCGGCAATTTTTAAGGAGGATTATTTAGAGATGAAAAACACTGGTTTCCGCAAGATTTTGAAGGTTTTAGGATTAGGAATTGCGGGTATTTTCATTTCTGTAAAATGCCGAATGTGATTTCTTTGAAAAGTAAAAAGAAAAAAGAAAACAGAAAATCCCAACATTATACCATCTCATTTATCATTTACTGCCAACTGAGACTGCCAACTGACCACTTCTTATTCCCTGATTATCTTGATTTCTCCTCCATGGCCAAGCTTTATAATGCTGGATGGAATTGCTTTCTGATTGTCATCCTGACGGTATTTGACCACATAATCAACGGAATCAATAATTTTCTGTGCTATTTCGGCAAAGCAGGCCGGCGATGGCTTCCCGCTGATATTGGCCGAGGTGGACACAATCGGGCGTTTAAACCGGCGGATTAATTCGCTGCTGAAGGTTTCGGTGGTGATCCGAATTCCGATGCTTCCGTCTTCGGCAATCAGATTTCGGGCCAGATTTCTGGCGCCGTCATAAATAATGGTTAGTGGCTTACCGGTTAGTTCAATCAAATCGTAAGCTATTTCCGGAACTTCTGCGACATAACGTTCCAGCAAAGCTGCATTTTCCATTAAAACAAGCATGCTTTTTGAATCAACCCGTTTTTTGATGGTATAAATCCTGCTGACTGCCTCTTCGTTGCAGGCATCACAACCCATTCCCCAAATGGTATCAGTTGGGTATAAAATCACTCCTCCTGTCTGCAACACTGATAGGGCTGCTTTAATTTCTTCAAACATTCACAACCGAATTATAAAGTTGTTTCAATTGTTGGGCAAAACTCTCCCCTGTAAACCTTTGGGCATTGATTTTTCCTTTTTCAATAAGCGAATCCCGAAGGTTATGGTCAGCAAGCAAGTTTTTAATTGTACGGCCAATTTCTTCAGGATTCTCGGGATTAATGTACAAGGCAGCACTTCCGCCAGCCTCCGGCAAGCTGCTGGTATTTGAAGTAATCACCGGACAGCCCGAAGCCTGTGCTTCAGCTACCGGAAGTCCAAAGCCTTCGAAAAGCGACGGATAAACCATCACTTCGGCCATCTGGTACAAAACAGCCAATTCGTCAACCTTAATTTTTGGAAGAAAAAATACCTCAAGACGATTCAGATCGGCTTCAATGAATTTCTGAACCTTCAGATGATAGCATGTCAGTTTTCCGATTACCACTACCGGGATGTATAGTTTGGCTAAAACCATTCCCTCGAGCAAAGCCAACAGGTTTTTACGAGGTTCAACGGTACCCACGGTAAGTAAAAATTTCTCCGGAAGCTGATATTTACGTCGGATCGCAAGTTTTTGATCCCAGGTGTTTTCCAGAAAGAACAAAGGATTAACCGACTGATAAATAACTTTAATTTTTTCTTCAGGAACAGCAAAAAAGCTGATTAAATCCCGTTTGGTTTGCTCTGAAATGGCATGTATCCGGTGAGCTACCCGGCAAGCGTGCCTGAATTTGCGGTCATAAATTGTACGATCAATTGCTTTAAAGTATTCCGGGAATCGGAAATAAATCAAATCATGAATGGTTACCACCGATTTGATGCCGGTTTTTTCGATACCTAAAGGCAATTCGTGGCTCAAACCGTGGTACAAATCGATATTAAGGTTTTTGGCCTGATTCGCAATCCGAAAACTTCGCCAGCTATTTTTAAATGTTTTCCAGAAGAGACCTTCAGGTTTAATTTCAACGGAATTTTCAGGAGGCAAAAAAAGTGGATTTTTAATTCCGGGATGAAACAGGAAATATTGATCGTCAGGATTCTGGCGGGCAAGCGCAGTAATCGTATTGCGGCTGAAATTACCCAGTCCGGCAGCATTATTAAAAGCACGCTTGGCATCAAATCCGATTTTCATTGTACCGGTTTTCAACAAAAATACATTCTAAAAACAAGAAAAAGGATGTCGAAGTAAATTTTCGGCATCCTTTTCCCAATAAATCAGTATGTTTTTGATTTTCACACTTTAAAATCCTTCAATCCCTCCAAATCGAGAGTCCCAAAATAATCATCCAATGTTTCGGCGCGACGAATCTGAATGACTTCGCCGTTTTCGCGCAGAAGTAATTCGGCTGAACGCAATTTACCGTTATAATTAAAGCCCATTGCATGTCCATGAGCCCCAGTATCATGAATAACCACCAGGTCACCGGGTTCCATCTTTGGCAAGTGGCGGTTGATGGCAAATTTATCGTTGTTTTCGCAAAGCGAACCTGTGACATCATAAACCTGATCTTGTGGTTCGTACTCTTTTCCCATTACTGTAATATGGTGATAGGAGCCATATAGTGCAGGCCGCATCAGGTTAGCCATGCTCGAATCCAGTCCGGCGTATTGCTTATAGGTTTTCTTGATATGCAAAACTTTCGACACCAAAAAACCGAAAGGGCCAGTCATGGCGCGTCCCGATTCGAAGTAAATCCTTAGTGGAGCTAATCCGTTGGCCTCAATTTTTTCCTGATAGAGTTTTTTAATACCCAGGCTCATGAAATCCAGATCAACAGGCTGATCGGTTGGACGATACGGAATTCCGATTCCACCGCCTAAATTGGCAAATTCGATAGTAATCCCCAATTCTTGACTGATTTCAACAATCAGGTCGAATAAAATCTGGGCTGTTTCAACAAAGTAGGCGGCATCCAGTTCGTTCGAAGCGACCATGGTGTGCAGACCAAACCTTTTGACGCCTTTGTCTTTCAGCATTTGGTATCCAGTAAACAACTGCTCGCGGGTAAATCCGTATTTGGCTTCTTCCGGATGTCCGATAATGGTGTTTCCATCCTTGAGCGAACCGGGGTTGTACCGAAAACAAACCAGTTGCGGTAACCCAACATTTTTTTCCAGGTATTCGATGTGCGAAATGTCGTCAAGATTGATGATGGCTCCCAGATCGATTGCTTTCTGATATTCACTGGCAGGCGTATCATTCGAGGTAAACATGATTTCGTCGCCCGACATGCCCAGGTGTTCGGCAATCACCAATTCGGCAAACGAACTGCAGTCTATACCGAACCCTTCTTCACGCATGATTTTCATTAAATACGGATTTGGGGCCGATTTGATGGCATAATATTCTTTAAACCCGGGATTCCAGGAAAACGTGCGGTTGAATTTTCGGGCGTATTCGCGTATTCCTTTTTCGTCGTAAATGTGAAAAGGAGTTGGGTATTGTTCGCTGATCTTTTCGAGCTGTTGTTTTGAAAACGGAAGTTGTTTGACTGTCATTTCAATATATAATTAAGCGAGGCTGCAAATTTACAGATTTTTATAAACAAAGCAGGTCGGCAATCAGTTCATTACTTAAAATGCCTGAGGCAATTTCCCTGACTTCGCCTTCCATCCTGATATTCCAGGCTTCATCAATTTCAATCTGAAGCGTTCCGCCGGGCATTTTCAGGCTTAACTTCCTGTCGGTCATCCCTTTTTTTACCATGACGGCGGCCACTGCGCAAGACGAACTTCCGGAGGCCAAAGTATAGCCGGCGCCACGTTCCCAGATCAGGATTTCCACTTCGGTACGCGACAACACTTTGGCAAACTGCACATTGATCCGGTTTGGAAATAGGGGATGGTTCTCGATTTCCGAACCATGCTTCAAAATTTCAGCCTTTATTAATTTATCCCTAAGAATTACACAATGCGGATTTCCAACCGAAACGCAATTGATCAGGTATGTCTCATCAATGATATTTAGCGGATGATCAAGACATTCAGGCTCATCACAGATAACCGGAATTGAATGCGAGTTAAAAATCGCTTTGCCCATATCAACCTGAACCAGGGTTGCTTTTTGGTTGGTTTCCCTGGTTACTTCCGCAGTTACCATTCCCCCTAAAGTTTCAATGGTGAATTTTTTTCCTGAAGTGTGACCGTAATCGTAAAGGTATTTAGCAAAGATACGAAGTCCGTTGCCGCTCTTTTCGGCTTCCGAACCATCAGGATTAAATATTTTAAGGCCAAAATCGGCTTTCGAAGAAGGAACTTTCAGCACAATTCCATCAGAACCGATGCCGTAATGAACATCGCAGAGCCGTTGAATAATTTTCACATCCAGTTGAAACGACAGTTCGGCTTCGTTTAAAACAATATAGTCGTTCCCAAGTCCGTGTGATTTGACAAAAAAGTTTTGCATGGTTATTTGTTTTTAAACTGATACGATGACTTCGAGTCATCGTATCAGTAACTTATTGATGCGATAAAATTAACCAATAATACGAATGAAGGAAGTTGTCGCCTGCAAAAGATAAAGTTTAATTCTTCTATCTTTGAACCGAAAAGGATGAACAACATGACTCTCAATTGAGTTGATAATAAAAAAAAGAAACCGTTATGAGTTTTGACTTAAAAAAAATACGAGAAGATTTCCCGATCCTCCAACAAAAAATATACAACCGGCCCCTGGTTTATTTCGATAATGCGGCCACAACCCAACGCCCTCAACTGGTAATTGATGCTTTAACCAGAACTTATACCGAATACTATGGAAACATACACCGGGCAGCTCATTTCTTAGCGGATAAAGCCACACTTGCCTACGAAGAAACCCGTGAAAAAGTACAAAACCTGATCAATGCAGAATCCCGCGAACAGATTATTTTCACCAAAGGAACCACCGAAAGCATTAATCTCGCTGCTTTTGCATTTGGCGAATCATATATTCAGGAGGGAGACGAAATTATTGTTTCGGAAATGGAACATCATTCGAACATTGTTCCCTGGCAATTGATGGCTGGCCGGAAAGGTGCAAAAATAATCGTGCTTCCGATTGACGATAAAGGCAGGCTGGAAATTGAAAAACTGGAATCACTGATTTCGCCGCGAACCAAACTTATAGCAGTTACCCATGTTTCAAATGTTCTGGGTACGATAAATCCTATCAAACAGATTACTGTGCTTGCACATTCCAGAAACGTCAGGATTTTTGTTGACGGGGCGCAGGCTGCGGCTCATTTGCTGATTGATGTTCAGGATTTGGATGTTGATTTTTATGCTTTTTCGGCGCATAAAATGTATGGACCAAACGGAGTTGGCGTTTTGTATGGAAAGAAGGAATTGCTGGAACAAATGCCTCCTTACCAGGGTGGGGGTGAAATGATTTCGGAAGTCCGATTTTCAGGAACAACTTATAATGAACTACCTTATAAATTTGAAGCCGGGACTCCAAATATCAGCGGTGTGATCGCTTTTGGCGCTGCTATTGATTACCTCGAAAATATTGGAATTGAACATGCAGCGGCCTGGGAAACGGTATTACTTAATTACGCAACCGACCAACTAAGGCCGATTCCCGGATTGCGTATTTACGGCACTCAAGCTGATAAATCAGCAGTAATTTCATTCAATGTGGAAGGGGTTCATTTCTTCGATTTGGGAACGATGCTCGATAAATTTGGGATTGCCGTGCGCACCGGTCACCACTGTGCTGACCCGCTGATGGAACATTTTGGAATACAGGGAACTGTCAGGGCTTCGTTTGCTTTTTACAATACCAAAGAAGAAATTGATGTATTTATTGAAGCGCTTAAAAAGGTCATTTCAATGTTTTAAATCCAAAGGCTATGAAACAGCTCCTGAAATTTCTGCTTATTAGTATTCTGATTTTCACCTACTTTCCTGCTTCAGCTAAAAAACTGAACGTACTGATCGTCACAGGCGGTCACGACTTCGACCGGAAATCGTTTTTTGAGATGTTCGATTCATTTCAGGAAATAAGTTACACCGAGTTAAAACATCCGGAGGCCAATCTTCAGCTTGGAACAATCAGTCTTAAAACTTTTGATGCTGTGGTGTTTTATGATATGCCAAAAACCATTTCCGAAGCAGAAAAGGAAAGTTACCACAAACTTCTGAATACCGGTAATGGATTGGTTTTCCTTCATCATTCGCTTGCTTCATACCAGCAATGGGATGAATTTAAAACCATTATCGGCGGTAAATACCACGAAGAACAGAATATTCCGGCATCGTCAACCTACCAGCACGAAGTGAATTTCAGGGTAAAAATCACCGATCCAAAACACCCGGTAACGAAGGGGGTAACCGACTTTGAAATTTTCGACGAAGTATATGGGAACACCGAAGTTTTGCCGGAAGTAATGCCATTGCTCTTTACTGATCATCCGCAAAGCAGCAAAATTATTGGATGGACTCATCAAAAGGAAAACTCGCGGATCGTGTACCTTCAGCCCGGACATGATAAAAATGCCTGGTTCAATCCAAATTATCAGAAACTGGTTCGGCAGGCCATTGCCTTTGTGGCAGCGAAATAGAAGTTTAGCCTTCTTTACCGACCCTAAACCCAATACGTTTTCTGGGTAATTGGTCTTCCTGTCTGGTGATCATTTCATCGAGGTAACTGAAAACAAGTTCAATGTTCTTATCCTGATTTTGAAGCTTTTTCTTTATGTCTTCAATTTCCAGTTTTAGACTCAATGTATCAGTAACCATTTGCCTGACACGGGTGAATATCCTCATGATCTGAATGTTGACACCGATTGCTCTATCACTGTTTAATATTCCAGATAACATGGCAACCCCCTGTTCTGTAAAGGCATAAGGAGAACTTCGCGTACCTCCCCAACTTGAAGTTCCAAATTGGAATTTCAAGATTTCGAATTCTTCATGATTGAGTTGGAACATAAAATCATTAGGAAATCGTTTAATATTCCGTTTGACGGCTTTGTTTAGATTCCCCGTTGAAACCCCATATAATTCGGCAAGGTCTTTGTCAAGTATCACCTTTACTTCCCTGATTAAGAATATCTTATTGCTGATGATTTCATCGGGGATCAAAACTAAAGTATTTTCTTTTGACATTTGTGATAATTCTGATTTCAAAAATGATTAGTCTTCATGTGTTGTTGAAACGCTTAATAAATATAGAGCAAAAAGGAATACGAAAAAAGGAAAGACAAGAATCGAATCGCGATTTTCTCTTTCCCTTTTCCTCTTTCCTGTTGAAAAATGACTAAAAATTCTCGGCTTCGATTTCAAAATAAGCCTGAGGGTGGTCGCAAACCGGGCATTTCAACGGTGGTTTGTTTGATTCGTGCAGGAATCCGCATACCCGGCATTTCCAAACCACTTTTCCTTCACGTTCAAATACTTTTCCTTCTTCCAGATTTTGGTATAATTTCCGGTAGCGTTCTTCGTGCGCTTTTTCAATTTTGGCGATTGATCTGAAAAGAAGGGCAACTCTCTTGAAGCCTTCTTCGTCGGCAATCCGGGCAAATTCAGGATATAAATCAGTCCATTCTTCGTTTTCGCCATCAGCCGAAGCTTTCAGGTTTTCGAGCGTTGTCCCGATTTTTCCGGCAGGATAAGTCGCAGTAATTTCTACCGGACGGCCTTCGAGTTGCTTGAAAAACTGTTTGGCATGTGAACGTTCGTTCAGGGCAGTCTCCAGAAAAAGGGCGGCAATTTGTTCCAGTCCTTCTTTTTGGGCTTCTTTGGCAAAGAATTCGTAACGGTTGCGTGCCTGCGATTCGCCAGCAAAGGCTTTCAGCAGATTTTTTTCGGTTTGTGATCCGGCTAATGTTTCCATGAAAATTATTTAAGTGAAAAATTGGTGTTTGATGATCGGTACAATCACATAAAGTTACTAATTTATTGGACTGGAAACAGGAATGAATGTTATTTGATTCATCGAAAGTTTATTTTTGAAGCAAAACAAAAAATAACGACATTTGCACACTTTAAGATTTTGTAAATGACGATTAACGAAATACAGCAGGAGATTATTGAGGAGTTTTCGGTTTACGATGACTGGATGGACAAATACGGTTACCTCATTGAATTGGGGAACGATTTAAAGGATTTGGATCCCAAAGAAAAAACTGACGATTACCTGATCAGAGGTTGTCAATCGCGGGTTTGGTTGATTTCAGATTTTGTGGATGGAAAAATCGTTTTCAGGGGTGAAAGTGACGCCATATTGGTAAAAGGAATGGTTGCTCTTTTGCTTCGGGTCGTATCGAACCGGACTCCGAAAGAAATACTCGACAATGAGCTTTTCTTCGTTGACGAAATCGGGTTAAAACAACACCTCTCGCCAACCCGTTCGAACGGATTGCTTTCCATGATCAAACAAATTAAACTCTATGCTGTTGCTTATAACAGAATTTCAGAGAAAGGAGAATGAGCGATGGATACCAGAATTGATTCAATAATTGAACGGCTTAAGGATGTTTATGATCCTGAAATACCAGTAAATATCTACGATCTGGGTTTGATATACAATGTTGATGTTGACGATGAAACCAATAAGGCAAATATCATTATGACCCTGACAGCTCCGGGATGCCCTGTCGCTGATATTTTGGTTGAAGATGTCAGGCAGGCTGCACTTGCAGTTGATACCATTCTGGAAGCTGATGTTGAACTGACTTTTGAACCACCCTGGGACAAATCAATGATGAGCGAGGAAGCACGGCTCGAACTTGGATTCTTTTAATCTTCTGCTTTTTTTCTGATGGAAATTAACCTCGAATTACTTTGCACACAAGTACAGGAACTGGCCCGGGAAGTAGGCCGGTTTATTTATGATGAACGCCTGAAGTTCACAGCGGAAGATATCATTCACAAAGGAAAATCGGATATGGTTACCTATGTGGATAAAACATCTGAAGCACGTATTGTTGCGACCCTGCGCGAAATACTTCCCGATTCCGGATTCATTGCAGAAGAAGGTACGGCTCTGGAAAATGGCGAAAAGTACCGCTGGGTAATCGATCCGCTCGACGGAACGACCAATTACATTCATGGTATTTCACCGTTTGCAGTGAGTATTGCGTTGATGGAAGATCAGGAGATTATTATGGGTGTCATCTATGAAATCAGTCTTGACGAAATGTTTTATGCCTGGAAAGGCAGCAAGGCTTATTTGAATGGACGGGAAATTCAGGTTTCCAAGGCGGCAACCACCACTAATTCACTTATAGCCACCGGATTTCCTTATTACGACTTTTCGAAACTCGATAATTACATGGAGGCAATGAATTATTTCATGCGTAATTCACACGGGATGCGCCGGTTGGGTTCTGCCGCTGCCGATATGGCTTACGTTGCAGCCGGAAGGTTCGAAGGATTTTACGAACATGCCCTGCATCCGTGGGACGTAGCTGCCGGAATTATCATCGTGAAACAGGCTGGCGGAAAAGTCTGTGATTTCAATGGTGGCGAAAACTATTTGTTTGGAGGCGAAATGATTGCCTGCAATGCCAACTATTTTGATGAATTTTATGCGGTAGTGCACAAACATCTGGGGTAAGCAAAATTTGACAATTCGGTAATTTGACAATTTGACAATGGAAATTGAATGATTCCAGGAGGAATTCGCCATTCTCAATAACTTGTTTTCCTTTGAGTCATGTGTTTGTTTAATGCAAAAAATGAAAAATTCATCGTAAATTGCATCCAACTAATAATCCATAAAATGGTCGAAAAAGAAATTGCCCTGATCAACAAACAACTTGATAGCCTGCTCGCCAAAAACTTCGATCTGGAATCCTGGAAAAGCCACACCATTATCTTTTTGGAACGTATATTCGGGAAGGAAAGCAGCAAAGTGCGAATGATCAAAGAGCTGAATTATAATTATTCGAGCTGGAGTTTGCGCGACGCTGCCGGAACCGGTAAAGATTCCGATCCGGTAATCCTGAAAGCCCGGGAAATTCTGGAGGCTACCAAATTGGAACTCGAACATTTGGGAGTTCCGAAGCAGGAGGAAGAGAACCTGAAAATCTGGTCGTTGCTCGAAGAAGAAATGACCGGCAAACAAATCCGGGAAATTAGACTGATCCTGCAGTCGGATGAAGCAGAAAAAATGGAGAAAATAGCCAACATCCTTTATAACCTCGAAAAGGAAAACATGGCCGTTGTACTCGCCAAGCTGTTAGTTCCATGATCAAAAAAGTGATCAGTTTTTAGTCGCATCTGACAGAAAATGTTACGGGTTGCGAGCTACGGGTTCCGGATTCCCGCAACACGAAACCCGAAACGCAAAACAAATAAATTCAATCCTTCAGTCCCTCAGTAATTCAATCCTTCAGTCATTCATGAGTCCAAAAATCGCCATCGTTATCCTCAACTGGAACGGAGCTAAGCTGTTGCAACAGTTTTTGCCATCGGTGATTGAATTCAGTAAAAATGGCTCAACCGATATATTTGTGGCCGATAATGGATCATCCGACAATTCGCTTGCCGTGCTCAGCAATGAATTTCCGGAGATAAAAATTCTTGATCTGAAGCAAAACTATGGATTTGCCAAAGGATACAACGAAGCGTTGAAACAGATTGATGCCGATTATTTTGTGATCCTGAATTCAGATGTTGAAGTCACTTCGGGATGGCTTGATTCACCAATCCGGTTAATGGAAATGGACCCTTCAATTGCGGCCGTCCAGCCCAAAATACTTAGTTACCACAAAAAAACTCATTTTGAATATGCCGGTGCAGCCGGTGGTTTCATAGACCGGTTTGGTTATCCGTTTTGCCGTGGAAGGATATTTAATGTAGTGGAAGCCGACAACGGACAATACGATCAACCGACAGAAATTTTTTGGGCAACCGGCGCCTGTATGTTTGTGCGAGCTTCTCAATTTCGCGAGGCAGGTGGTTTCGATGCTGATTTCTGGGCGCACATGGAAGAAATTGATTTATGCTGGCGTTTAAAAAACCTTGGCCACCGTATTATTTATACTCCTGAAAGTTCTGTTTATCATTTAGGTGGAGGAACGCTTGCCTACAATAGTCCACAAAAGCTTTTCCTGAATTTCAGAAATAACCTTTGGCTTTTGTATAAGAATTTACCCGGAAATCAACTTTTTTACATACTTTTTTTCAGAATGATTCTGGATGCTGTTGCCGCATTTAAACTATTGGCCGAGTTTAACCTGAATGGCATCCGAAGTGTACTCAAAGCACATTACTATTTCTGGGTTTCATTTCCTGCACTGAATCACAAACGTAAATTGATCAGACAGAATAGTGCATTCAGGCAATCCGCCGGAAAATTCCCCAAAAGTATTGTCTTTCAGTTTTATTTCCGGAAACGAAAACGGTTTGGCGAGATACAGTTGTAGATTGCCTTACTTCCTGATCAATTTCACTATTTTAAAAAACACATCGGTAAAAATGATCCGGGGGTTTCCATTCATACCGATGTGAGCAAAAGCTGTTTCGAATACCTCTGTCAGTTCCTGAATGTTTCGTTCGTTGATGAAAGGCGAAAACCGTTTCGAAAATTCCTCCTCCTGATCGCTCATGAAAGTCAATTCTCTGTTTTTCAAATTGTATATGAAATTTTCGCGAAGGATGATCAGGAAATAGTTCAGGAGGCTTTTTTGCTTTTCACGGCCGATGCCGGCAAGCTGATCAACCCATTTAAACAGATCGCTGTATTTTCTTCCATACGAACACCGCATCAGTTCCTTGAAACGTTCGAGGTTAAAAAGTGTTTGTTCGTCGGGTTGAAGCAACTCAACCGCTTTGCCGTAATTCCCTTTGGCCAGATGCACGATATTCCGGATGTCGCTGCCTTCTGCTTCTGGCAGTTGTGAAATTGCTTTTGCCAACGAATCCGGATCAATGGGGGGAATGGAGATCAATTGGCATCTCGAACGGATGGTGCTGATAATGTCTTCTTCGTTTTCAGTAATCAGGATAAATAACGTTTTTACGGGCGGTTCCTCAATCATTTTCAGCAGTTTGTTGGCACAGGCAACATGCATTCTTTCGGGCAACCAAATAATCATCACCTTGTATTCCGATTCGTACGATTTGAGATTAAGTTTCCGGATAATCTCTTCGCTCTGATGGGCATAAATCAGGCCCTGAGTATTTTCAACGCCAATCAGGTCGAACCATTGGCCGATGTTGAAATATGGATTTTGTCCAACCATCATGCGCCATTCCTCCAAAAAATTATCGGAAACGGGCTCCTTAAATTTGGGTGTTTTTATCACCGGAAACACAAAATGGAGATCGGGATGGATCAGCTTCCGGTATTTTTTGCACGACGGACATTCGCCGCATGAGTCATCCAACTGCCGGTTGGTACAGGCCACATATTGGGCATAGGCAATCGCCAAAACCAGTTTCCCGGTACCTTCAGGCCCGGCTAAAAGTTGAGCGTGACTTACCCGCTCTTCCTTTACAGATTGAATCAGACGTTGCTTAATGGAATTCTGACCGATAACTTCTTTAAAAAACATAGTTCGGAAATTGAGGAGTCCAAAAATAACAATTCCTGAAGTGAAAATCCGGTTTAACTGAAATTTAGATTTCAACAAGTCGGGGGAAAAGTGAGCAGGTGACTTTGAAGTCACCCGCTCACTAAGGTAAATTAGATTTTAACAAATCTGGGTTTCCTTCGGACGTGAACTCCCTTCGACTGCTTCACGCTCAGGGAGCAGTCCTCCGGTCTTCGGTCTTCGGACTTCCGACTTCGATCTCAATGTACTTTACCCCAACATTAAATTCAGGAACCCAAAGCGAGCGGAAACTAATCTCACTGATATATTTTTTATCTTTGAAGTGAATTTTTATAACTCTAAAAACACATATATGCAAACTATTGAAACGTACAATTTCGCCGGAAAAAAGGCGCTTATCCGGGTTGATTTCAACGTACCTCTCGACGAAAATTTTGTGATTACCGATGATACCCGTATCCGTGCGGCTTTACAAACCATCAACAAAGTAATTGCTGAAGGTGGGTCTCCCATTGTTATGTCGCACTTTGGCCGCCCGAAAGCCGGACCAGACAATAAATTTTCCATGTGCCACCTTGTTGGCCACTTGAGCGAACTCCTTGGCCGTGATGTGAAACTTGCCAACGACTGCATAGGCGAGGAAGTTCTGGCTATGGCTAAAGCTTTAAAACCTGGAGAAGTACTTATGCTCGAAAACCTTCGGTTCCACAAGGAAGAAGAAAAAGGCGACGAAGGGTTTGCACAACAACTGGCTGCCAATGGCGATTGTTGGATTAATGACGCTTTCGGAACAGCCCACCGTGCCCATGCCTCAACTGCTGTAATGGCTAAATTCTTCCCCAACGATAAAATGTTTGGCTACCTCGTCGAAAGCGAAATTGCCAGCCTGGACAAAGTATTAAAAAACCCGCAGCGTCCGCTGACTGCGATTATGGGCGGAGCTAAAGTTTCTTCAAAAATCACCATCATCGAAAACCTGCTCGATAAAGTTGACAACCTGATTCTTGGAGGTGGTATGACTTACACTTTTGTTAAAGCTCACGGAGGCGAGGTTGGTAATTCCATTTGCGAGTTGGAATATCTTGAAACGGCTTTGTCAATCGAGAAAAAAGCTGCTGAAAAAGGCGTGAAAATCTTTATGGCTACCGATGTGGTTGCTGCTGATGATTTTAGCCCGACAGCCAACACCCAGATTGTTGAAGCCAATGCAATTCCTGAAGGATGGCAAGGGTTGGATGCAGGACCAAACAGCATCGCCATGTTCAAAGATGTGATCGAAAATTCAGGAACTATCCTTTGGAATGGTCCGGTTGGCGTTTTCGAATTTGAAAAGTTCGCGGTTGGTTCAAAAGCGGTTGGCGAAGCCATTGTAAAAGCAACATCTAAAGGTGCATTCTCCCTGGTTGGCGGTGGCGACTCTGTATCGTGCGTTAACCAGTTTGGTTTTGCCGATGGTGTTTCGTACATTTCAACGGCTGGCGGCGCGCTGCTCGAATACCTCGAAGGACAGGTACTGCCGGGAGTTGCCGCAGTAAGAGGAGAATAAAAGCCCCCTCCCAACCTCCTGCTTCGGCAGGCTCAGCAACCACCGAATGGTGAGGAGAAAGAATCGCTTTTATCAATATTGAATGAAATACAGGAAACCCGGGGCATGAGCTTCGGGTTTTTTATCAGACAATTAACTCTGACAGGGTTTGAAACCCTGTCAGAGTTCTAAAAAAAAAGACTTGAAAAAATCACAAACTGCCATTGAAATTTTTAAAACCCTGAATTGCGCCCAATCGGTACTGTTGAGCTATTCCGGAGAATTAAATATCGACGAAATAACAGCTTTAAAAATTGCAAGTGGTTTTGGCGGAGGAATGGGTATGGGAAAAACCTGTGGCGCGGTCACCGGAGCATACATGGTTTTGGGACTGAAAACGCAGACTGAAGGGAAATCCATACAGGAAATTAAATCTGAAACAAAAGCTTCCGTACATAAATTCAACGAATTGTTTGTAGCTAAATACGGCTCGTTAAAATGCAAAAAACTGCTTGGGGTTGATATTTCTACTCCTGAAGGAAATGCTGTGGCCAATGAAAAAAACCTGTTCGAAACAGTTTGCCCCGGACTTGTTGGTTCTGCCACAGAAATCCTGGAAGAAAATTTCTGAACTTCAAGCTGAACAGTTAAACCGAGTTACAAATCCTGATATTGGAACTTATCACCTCATCCTGATCGTTCAATTGGATGCTCCCCTCAAAAAAACTTTCACCGTCGAGCAAATTGGGCATCAGCCTGTGAACCAGACTTTCCATCTGCAAATTGAAAATATTCAGAATATCCACCCATTTAAGCCGGCCCGGAATTTTGCCATCCAACTCTCCTGAAAATTTGGATGATTCGTACACAAAATAAATGACCGACGTTTGGGTTTCAACCTGATTGGTTTTGACCACCCCGCGCAGAAAAACTTCCGTAACTTCAAGTCCGGTCGTTTCCTTGATGTTTCGCAAAGCGGCTTCATTCATGTCTTCAAGAATACCGACATTGCCTTTAATTCCCGAATATTTTCGTTTCAGCGGGCCTTCTTCAGCAATTTGGTGTAAAAGGATATGATCGGTTTTGTTGTCAAAAATGAATGTAAGTGTTTGAATGGATGAATTGCTCATTTTGGCTTAAAAACTGGAGATGGGTTGGTAATAAACCAGTCGTTAGTTGCTTTTTTCATAAAGTACTTTTCCTTTTATCAGAAGTTCCCGGGCAAAGAGGCTGTTGTCTTCAATAAATTTCAGATGCATAGCTTGGGTATGTACAATTAAATCAATCGGAAACTCTTTTTTTATATCGGAAATTGCATGTGATATTTTAAGGTAGATTTTACTCTTTTCAGCAAAACTTGAAGGAATTATTTTATCGCCAGTTACAACTAAAATATCCAGATCACTGCTATCCGTGGGATCGCCATGCGCATACGAACCAAAAAGAATAATCTTTTCAGGTTGTGTTGCTTTAAGTTTCTCAACAATCAATGATATGTAGTTTAACCCTGTCATAAAATGTACTCTCCAGCAAATTTAATGAAATATTTGGTTTTCAGGCCAACCATTATTTCTGCTGTTTATAATGAACTTTTCAAAAACGAAAGATTTGACGGGTGGTTTAATTCTTATCTTTGGGTTAACCAATTCTGACTTTACATGACTGAACGCTGGATTATTTCAAGAAGGAGCTTTCTGGGATTAGCCGGAACGACCGCTGCGGGACTGCTAATTTCACCTGATTTACTGGCAAAAGGTGGAAAGGAGCCACTGATCAGGTTTGGAATGTTGTCAGATGTTCATCACGCAGACCGTGGGCCGGCCGGGATTCGCTATTATCGCCAGGCGCTTGCTAAAATGCAGGAAGCCGTTGATCGGATGAATCAGGAAAAGCTTGATTTTTTAATCGAACTGGGCGATTTTAAAGATCAGGATGCCGTGCCCAACGAAACAAATACACTGAAATATTTGTCTGAAATTGAATCTGCATTTCAAAAATTCGACGGCCCTACTTACCATGTGTTGGGAAACCACGATATGGACGGAATTTCGAAGCAGCAATTTCTGGAAAGGGTTGAAAACACTGGCATTTCTCCAACGCAAAGTTACTACTCATTCAACCGTAACAGACTTCATTTTATAGTTTTGGACGGGAATTTCACCAAAGAAGGGATTGCATACGATCATGGAAACTTTCATTGGGAAGATACTTCCATTCCGTCTATTCAGCTCGACTGGCTGAAAGATGACCTGAAATCGAACAAGCATCCAGTCATTATTTTCATTCACCAAATGCTCGATGAATCGAAAAACGTGAAACAGGCAGTGCAAAATGCACCCGAAGTACGGCAAATTCTGGAACAATCGGGTAAAGTGCTTTGTGTATTTCAGGGGCATGTTCATGAAGAAAGATACAATCGAATTAACGGAATCCATTATTATTCGCTGAATGCGGTAGTTGATGGCGACGGCCCGGAGAACAGTGCCTACATGATTGTGGATGTTTACAAAGATGGAAGCCTGAAAATCGATGGATACCGCAGGGCATCCGATATGGAAATGAAAATTTGAACCACATAGCACACATAGGAAAATGAAAAAATGCAGATGAAAAAATGGAAGAATTTTGAAATTTCATTAAAATTTTAAAATAAAATCTATGTGCCCTATGTGCCTATGTGGTTAATTTAATAACCTTGATCTATGAAAAAGAAACTCGTCATCCTTTCAGGTGCGGGCATGAGCCAGGAAAGCGGCATCCGGACTTTTCGTGATATGGGCGGACTGTGGGAAGAATACGATATCACTGAAGTGGCCACTCCTGAAGCCTGGGCACGAAATCCTGAACTGGTGATGCGGTTTTACAACGACCGCCGCAAACAATTGTACGAATGCGAACCCAATTCAGGCCATCGGGGACTGGTCGATCTGGAAAAGGATTTTGATGTTCAAATTATTACCCAAAATGTGGACGATCTCCACGAAAGGGCTGGTAGCTCAAAGGTTTTGCATTTGCACGGCGAACTTAAAAAAGCCCGAAGCTCGGTTGATGAAACTCTTGTTTACGATATTGATGGCTGGGAATTGAAATTTGGTCAGAAATGCGCCAAAGGAAGCCAGCTTCGCCCGCACATCGTTTGGTTTGGCGAAGCAGTTCCGGCCATGGAAGATGCTATCCCACTGGTTGAATCGGCTGATATTCTGGTGGTCATCGGCACTTCGCTCAATGTATATCCTGCTGCCGGACTGGTCAATTATACGAAAAAAGGAGCGCCGGTTTTTGTAATTGATCCGGAACGTCCTCAGGTGTACGTTCGCAACGTAACCTATATTCAGGAGAAAGCGGGGAAAGGGGTTGAAATCCTGAAAGAAAAATTAAAACCTCTGGTATGAAGCAAATTTACTTCATCGCTTTTCTGCTGACTATGCTCGGCTTAGATGGGTTTTCACAACGGTTTGAAGGTGGTGTAATTGGCGGGTTTAATGCTTCGCAGGTTGATGGCGACTCGTATCGTGGGTATCATAAACCCGGCATTGCGCTGGGAGGTTATGTTCAAACAAGCCTTTCCCAAACGGTTTATGTGGGCATGGAACTCAAATTCATGCAAAAAGGCAGCCGGAATATTGATTCGCTGGCAACAGATGGCCAGATCAAATATATTATGCGGTTAAATTATGTCGATCTTCCTGTTTATCTGGGTATTCGGACCAGCGAAAAAATAGCCATTCTTTTCGGTTTGTCACCCGGATACCTGATTAGCGGAGCTGAATATAACGACTACGGTAAATTTGAGGAAGAGGATCAAAATCCGTTCAATGAATTGGACCTTCAGGGATTGCTGGGATTCCGTTTCCAGCTTTCGCGGCGGCTTTTCATTGATCTTCGCGGGGCATATTCCCTGCTGCCAATTCGCAAGCAAACCGGTGATCCGCTCTGGTATTGGAAAAGCAACCAGTTCAGCAATTTACTTAGTACCACTGTTCTGTACCGGCTCGATTTATAAACTAACTTTATAAACTAACCAATCCGAAATATGAAACCAACAGTGTTACTCATCTGTACAGGAATTCTGATTTTTTCCTGTTCTTCTCCTGAAAAAGTGAGTCAAGTTTCCGATCAGAGAATTTTTAACGAATTATCGGAGTCTCTGAACAAAGGTATTCTGAAAGTGTGGTATCCGCGTACTATCGACAGTATCTCAGGTGGTTTCCTGAGCGACTTCGATTACAAGTGGGAAATGAAAGGCCCGCAAAATAAAATGATTGTGACCCAAAGCCGGCACGTTTGGACTTGCTCATCAGTCGCTGAATTCTATCCGGAGAAGAAAGACTATTACCTGAAAATTGCCCGCCATGGTTTTCAATTCCTGAAAGATAAAATGTGGGATACCAGGTTGGGAGGCTTTTTCACGCTGGTTGACCGGGAAGGAAATGTGCTGAAATCGGGAAAATCTGACCGGATTATTAAGGAAGCCTACGGAAACGCGTTTGCCATTTACGGATTATCGGCTTTTGCCCGCGCATCGAGCGATACGACAGCACTTGCACTTGCAAAAAAAACTTTTCTATGGCTCGACCGGCACAGTTATGATCCGCAATACGGAGGGTATTTCCAGTTTTTGGAAGCTGACGGAACGCCTCTGAAAGATGGTTTTAACGGGACTCCGCCCAAAGATCAGAATAGTTCAATCCATCTACTCGAAGCATTCACCGAATTGTACCGTGTTTGGCCCGATCCGCTGGTAAAAAACCGTTTGCTGATGATGCTAAGCCTGATCCGCGACCGGATTACCAATCCAAAAGGCTATCTGCAATTGTACCTGAATCAGGATATGTCACCTGTTTCGTATAGGGATTCGGCTGAAGAAGTGCGAAAAAAGAATTGGGCACGCGATCATATTTCATTTGGACACGATGTTGAAACGGCTTTCCTCATGCTGGAAGCCTCAGAAATTGCGGGTTTGGGAAACGATACTTTAACCCTCCGAAAAGCCAGGAAAATGGTTGATCATTCCATCAAAAATGGATGGGACAATGCCGTTGGCGGATTTTACGATGCCGGTTATTATTTCAAAAATCAGGATACAGTAACCATTATTAAAGACACCAAAAACTGGTGGGCACAGGCTGAAGGATTGAACTCGTTGCTCATGATGGCAGAGCTTTTTCCGGACGACCAGCATAACTATAAATCACTCTTCCTGAAGGAATGGGAATACGTTGACAAATACCTGATAGATCATGAACATGGTGATTGGTACGAAGGAGGAATTGACAAAGAACCCGGAGAAAAACTGGCCATGAAAGCCCAAATCTGGAAAGGGAATTACCATACTTCGCGTTCGCTGATGAACTGTTTGAAACGGTTGAAAAATAAACAGGAAACAGTGAAGGAATAGAATTAGGATTGAACTTTTTCCAGAAGTACGGTAAAATGCCGCATAATAGCTGCTTCTTTCCGGATGAGCAATCCCGTTCTTATTTCGTCGCGTATTTCAAGAATGTTTTTCAGCCCGGCAGCTACCACATCCATGTGGTTGTTCGAATAAGTCCGGCGTGGAATCGCCAGACGTAAAAATTCAAGTTTGGGATACCGGTTGTCGTTGGTTTCCGGATCGCGGTCAGCCAGCAAAGTTCCCACTTCGACTCCCCGCACACCGGCTTCCAGATATAGAATAATGGCCAGTGTTTGGGCAATGTATTCTTCCTTGGGCACGTGAGGCAAAAATTTTTTGGCATCAACAAAAACAGCATGCCCGCCGATGGGTTGCTGAATCGGGATTCCGTATTCAATCAGTTTATTTCCAAGGTAATGTACCTGTTTAATCCGGGTGTCCAAAAAGTCGTTGGTGGTTACTTCGTCAAGCCCGACAGCCAGCGCATTCATGTCGCGTCCGGCCATTCCTCCGTAGGTTACAAAACCTTCGTACATGATGTTGAATGTAGATGCTTTATCATACCAATCAATATTTCTCATAGCCATAAAACCGCCAATATTTACAGCGCCGTCTTTTTTGCTGCTCATGGTCATGGCATCGGCATAAGTAAACATTTCGCTCACTATTTCTTTAATTGTTTTGGTGGAATATCCTTCTTCGCGTTGCTGGATAAACCAGGCATTTTCGGCAAAACGTGCCGAATCGAAAATTACCGGAACACCATATTCAGTGGCCATTTGTTTCACAGCTTTCAGGTTTGCCATCGAAACGGGTTGCCCTCCGGAAGAGTTGCAGGTAATGGTCATGATAAGCGCCGGAATATTCTTTTCAGGCTGAAGCTTGAACACTTTCTCGAGTTTGGAAAGGTCAACATTGCCCTTGAAAGGAAAAGTACAATCAGTATCAAAAGCCTCATCAATGGTACAATCAATGGCTTTTGCCTTGCGGTACTCGATGTGGCCTTTGGTGGTATCGAAATGTGAATTTCCGGGAACCAGATCGCCTTCTTTCAGCAAAACTGAAAACAAAACATTTTCAGCGGCACGGCCCTGGTGGGTTGGAAGGAAATGTTCAAAACCGAAAATCGCCTGGATTTTTTCCTTTAAATGAAAGTAGGACGATGATCCGGCATAGCTTTCATCGCCGGTCATGATGGCGGCCCACTGGCGGTCGCTCATTGCCCCTGTTCCGCTGTCAGTTAGCAGGTCTATAAAAACCTTGTCGCTGCTTAGGTTGAACAGGTTGTAATTGGCATCGGCAATCCATTGTACGCGTTGCTCGCGCGTTGAGCGGTAGATCGGTTCTACCATTTTGATTTTATAGTTTTCGGCAAAAGGTAAATTCATAAAATATGAAAGAGATGGTTGAAACTTGCAGTTATGAAGTAATTGATGATCATTGCCTTCAATTATTTTTTGCGAAGGTATTCAAATCAAATTTCGATTTCTATGAGTATTTGTCAGGTTTATGAACGCGAGTAAAATCAATCATGCAGTTGCCAGCGTGGCAATACTAATCCGGGCATCGGTTTTGGTGAGGATGGATGAAGCGCAGGCTTCGAGTGTTGAGCCAGTTGTAACCACATCGTCAACCAGTAAAACATGTTTTCCTGAAAAAGCTTCAGGATTGGAAAGTTCGAAAATACCTTCCACATTTTGCCAGCGTGCGAACCGTGATTTCCGGGTTTGTGTTTCGGTGGCAGTCACTCGTATTAAATTATCAGAAGACAATTCTTTTTGCATTTGCCGGGCTATTCCTGAGGCAATCCACCAACTTTGGTTGTAGCCGCGCTTCCTCTCTTTCTGTGGATGAAGCGGCACCGGGCAAATCACATCAACCGTCGAAAATTCGGGTGACTGCATTAGATCGATGCCAAAGTGTTTGCCGATTTCTTCGCCCAATTCTTTCATCCCCTTGTATTTCAGGTTATGCAATAACGATTGATATTTGCTGCCTTTACTAAAATAAAAAAAAGAAGTGGCATACTCAATTTGCACTCTTCCATAAAATAAGCGGGCAACCGGATTGTCCGATTCGAGATGAAAATTGGTTCGGGGAATATGATGGAGGCAATGCAGGCAAATCCACTGTTCCTGCTCAATCAGTTTATCGCCACAGACCACGCAAAGCCTGGGAAAAAGGAGTTCGGTCAGATAGTAAATAATTGGGATGTTCATGGTTTGTTTAATCTGTTTTACCTGCAGGTTTAAACAATTCCACGAATCTTTTTCTCCCAAAGCCAGGCAGATAGCAGGGTTTCTTCCAGTCCCTTTTCAGCTTTCCAGCCCAATTCTTCGTTGGCAAAAGTAGTATCGGCCCAAATTTTTTCGATGTCTCCAGCCCGACGGCCAACAATTTTGTAGTTCAGTTTTACACCAGTTGCATTTTCGAAACCATGAACTGCTTCAAGCACTGAAACCCCGTTTCCTGTTCCAAGGTTGAAAATTTCATATCCAGCTTTATTCCTATTCTCAAGTAAACGGTTTACTGCTATCACATGGGCCTTTGCCAAATCAACCACGTTAATGTAATCGCGCACGGCTGAACCGTCACTGGTGCTGTAATCGTTCCCGAAAACCTTTAACTCATTGCGCAGTCCGGCGGCGGTTTGCGTGATGAACGGAACCAGATTGGCAGGAATGCCCAATGGAAGCTCACCGATCAGTGCAGACGGATGGGCGCCAACCGGATTAAAGTAACGCAATGCAATTCCTTTTAGTTGTGGATTTGCCACTATGGTATCGTGCAAAATATCCTCATTCACTCTTTTGGTATTCCCATAAGGCGACTCGGCATCTTTACGTGGAGTATCTTCGGTAACTGGTAAAATTTCAGGTTGACCGTAAACTGTGCAGGACGAGGAAAAAACGATGTTCTTAACGCCATATTTTATCTGACATTCCAGAAGATTGATCAGAGAAACCAGATTGTTGCGATAGTAAAGCAATGGTTTTTCAACCGATTCTCCCACGGCTTTTGAAGCTGCGAAATGAATAACAGCTTCAATTTTCGGGTATTTGCTGAAAAAGGTCTCGACTTTATGCATTTCAGTCAAATCGAACCGTTCGAATTCCGGTCGGATTCCGGTAATTTTTTCAATCCCATCAAGCACTTCCAGGCTCGAATTCGAGAGATTGTCAACAATAATCACTTCAAAACCTGCATTTTGCAATTCGACTGCTGTATGCGAGCCAATGTATCCGGTTCCGCCGGTTACTAAAATTTGTTTCATGAGATGGACGGGATTTCGTTGAACCACAAACTTAGGAATTATATGCACAGCAATTAAGTGCCACCGCATTAAGTTTTCCTAACTGTATTAGAATGGAGTTGTTGAAAACTTTGCCGCGGAGCAATGCGAAATTTTATTATTTTTGACAGTCAAACAAAAATAGCGTGGAAATAAATCAGTACATAAAGGAGTTATTGTTGTTGAATGATTGTGTGATCATTCCTGAATTTGGTGGATTTGTTACCAATTATAAACCTGCTTCGATTGAAAATAATCAGTTTTTCCCTCCGGCAAAAGAAATTGCCTTCAACAACAAACTGATTTCGAATGATGGCTTACTTGTTAATTACATTGCTGACCGCGAAGGAATTAATTATTTTGAAGCCAAACAAAAGCTTGAAAACTTTGTGGAAGAAACACAGCTAAATCTGGAACGAAACCGTAATGTTTATTTCGACGCTATAGGATATTTACATTACGATTCGAGAGAAAACCTGCAATTCGAACCACAGTTAAGGCAAAACCTTTTGGTTGAATCTTACGGATTACAGAATTTCTCTTTCGAAAAGCTCTATCAGCGGCAAATGCCTAAACCGGCCTTCAAAGTTGAATACCGTGAACCAATACCAGTCATTTTCCAGAAACGCAAACTGCAGAAGCTGGTTGTAGCTGTTCCTTTGCTTATAGTAATGGCGCTCATTCCGATGAAAAACAATAAAGAATACCTGTCGAAATCGGATTTGGGGCTGTGGGAAGCCATTACAGCAAGCGCTCCGGTTACGGCAGTTCAATCTCAGGAACAAAATGTAGCTGAATTTATTTCCAATACCGGAACTCAGGCAACTGATCAATTGCGCTATTTTATCATTGGCGGAAGCTTTAGAAGTGAGGAAAATGCCAGGAAATTCGTTAACCAATTAAACGAACAAGGCTACTCAGGAAAAGATATTGGAATTTTTAATGGCCTTCACCGCATTGCCATGAAAGGCTTTTCGACCATGGAAGAAGCCCAAAAAGAATTGAACTCAATGCGGTATCAAAATCCACAATCGGGTGTCTGGATACACGTAAATAAATAATATTTGAAAGCTCCGAATGGAGCTTTTTTGTTTTTAACAGGTCATTAAAAAGCCACTCCGGAAATTCCGAAATGGCTTCTATCATTGATGTATGAAATCGAGTCAACCTTAAAACCTTTTCTCTTTTAACCTTCAAGTTGACCGACTGATAAAATTGTTCATGGCTTTGAGACAACTTACGGAATATTGTTTTACAAAACCTATGCCAGAATTTCCGTCAAATTTTCCAAATCGTGTGAACCAGCAAATCAATTACACGACTAACATTTTCATTAAAAACTTTTAAAACATCGCCCCATGTTACCGGCGCTTCATCGGTTTTCCAGCAATCGTAATCGGTGCTCATGGCGATGGCTGCATACGGAATTCCCAATTCGTTGGCCAGAATTGCTTCAGGAGCTGTTGACATATTGATCACATCGGCGCCCCACAACCGGAACATATTCGATTCGGCGCGGGTAGAGAAGCGGGGACCTTCAATGGTGATAACTGTTCCCTTTTCAAATATCCTAATCCCCAGTTCTCCGGCCGTTTCAATCAGTTTCGAACGCAGAAAACCGTCGAATGGATCGGCCATTGGGGTGTGTTTCATTTCGCGGGGCTCAAACGACTCAAAAAAAGTGACTGGCCGATGTCGGGTAAAATCGATAAATTGGTCGGGAACAACAAAATCGCCCCGCCCTATTTCCTGACGCAAACTTCCACAGGCGGTTGTCGCCAGAATGTGCGAACATCCGATTTCCCGAATAGCCCAAATATTGGCACGGCTGTTTACCTGTGTTGGCGGAATCGTATGCTTGCGGCCATGTCGCGAAAGAATCACAACTTCCTTTCCGCTGATTGTTCCGCAATAAAAATCGGAAGTTGTCTGTCCAAAAGGTGTTTCCACTTTCAGCTCAGTTGCATTTTTCAGAATGGCCGGATTTTCAAGTCCGGAACCTCCGATGATGGCAATTTTAGTCATTTTGATACTCGTTATAGATTTTGATAATTTCAGGAGTTACTTCATTCAAATCACTTCCAAAAGCCAGAATTCCTTCGCGATGCCCTCCCATCACAATTATTTTTTCATCAACATTCATCCCTGAAATCAATTGCTGAATAGCAACCGCCATTTCAGGAGTTCCGTATTCAATTTCTCCGGAAGTTGTTGGGTATTCATTCAGGAGTTTTTCCCAAAGCCAAAGGCAATGAATATGAACCACAGCGCCAACTTCAGGAAGTGCTTCGTAAACAGCGGCATGGGTCAGGCTTTCGGCAGATGCTTTGGTAATACCGGCACAGGTAATCGAATTTTGCCCGAAGTTATATCCTGAAACGATTGCGTAATGCGATTGATTTAAGTGTGCAAATTGGCCAGTCGCGGTACCGGTAATTATAAATGAGCCATCGTCTGACCTGACCGAAATGTTTCCAAAACCAATTCCATCCGGATACATTCCGATCAAACCTAGTTCATACAACCTTGAACGCGAATTTTCAAGGGTCTGAAACAAATCTTCCGGAATCCCGATTTCTTTCTGATCCCAAACACAGTTGAATTTGATGTATCCTTCAGTCATTTTTCAATCTCTTTTCAGGAAATAATTCTAAGATGCCTTCCCTGCTTGCCTTGCAGATTCCACGTTCGGTAACCAGACCGGTAACCAGCCGGGCCGGGGTCACATCGAATCCGTAATTGGCAACCGGACTTTTCTCCGGAATAATCCTGAATTGATGAACCTGATTACCCAGAAGCCCTTCCATCACCGAAACTTCACTGTCATCGCGTTGTTCGATGGGAATTTCAGCAACACCGTCGTTCAAATTCCAGTCGATTGTAGTTGAAGGCAAAGCCACATAAAATGGAATTCCGTTATCGGCAGCAGCCAAAGCTTTCAGGTAAGTCCCAATTTTATTGGCAACATCGCCGTTCAAGGTGGTGCGGTCACTACCAACAATTACCATATCCACCATTCCGTGCTGCATCAAATGTCCACCGGTATTATCAGGAATAATTGTGTAGGGAATGCCAGCTTCACCCAGTTCCCACGCAGTAAGCCGCGCTCCCTGGTTGCGTGGACGGGTTTCATCAACCCAAACATGAACCGCAATACCGGCTAGGTGTGCCAGATAAATAGGAGCGGTGGCGGTTCCTAACTCAATGGTGGCAAGCCGACCGGCATTGCAATGGGTCAGGATTTGAACCGGTTTACCTTTTTTTGTTTCGCTGGTTGCCTTTATTAATTCCAGTCCGTGCACCCCTATTTTATTACTGAATTCGATTTCCCGTTGCTTCAGAGTCTCTGCAAATGCAAACAATTGTTGATTATTTTGTGGAATGGAGCATTTTTCAGAAATCACAGAAAGCGCCTCATCAACCGCAAAAGCAAGATTGACGGCGGTTGGACGGGAAGACTTTAGCCAATCGGCGGCCTTATTCATGTCAGCCAGAAAATCTGCTCCGGAAAAATTTCGTGCAGCCAGATACATTCCGAATGCTGCCGTGACTCCAATCAGCGGCGCTCCACGCACAATCATCCCGGTAATAGCCCTCCTGGCCTCATCCAAAGTGCTGATTTCAACAATCAGATTTTGAAATGGCAAGTAACGCTGGTCAATAGTTTCGACCAGGTTCTTATCGTAGTTATACCAGATTGTTTGCGGGCTGGCCATAAATAAAGCATTTTTGAACCTCTCAAAGATAAGGTTTCTTTATTATTCCGGATTTTTTCTGACTTTTGTGAGCATAAAATTTGATCCGATGGAAATCCTGAATGGAATAAAAAATATCATTTTTGACTTGGGCGGTGTTTTGCTGAACATTGACCCTCAAAAGACAATAGATGCATTTAGTCGTCTTGGTATGGAACAACTTGTTGGCGACAAAGGCCTTTCCTACGATCATGATATTTTTTACCAGATGGAACTAGGCAAAATCACTTCCGAAGAATTCAGAAACGGAGTTCGGAAATTATTTTCCGGAGAGGTAACTGACGATCAGATTGATGCGGCCTGGACTGCCATGTTGCTCGATTTCCCGGTAGTCAGAGTTGAACTGGTAAAAAAACTTCGGAAAGATTTCAGAATCTATCTTTTCAGCAATACCAACGCCATTCATGTCGAAAAGTATCACTCCATCTTCAGAAATCAACATGGATTTGAAGTTTCATCGCTCTTTGAAAAGGATTTTTACTCCAACGAAATAGGCTATCGGAAACCATCACCCGAATCTTATCAGGAGATTATCCGCCTTTCAGGAATTAATCCCGAAGAATCATTATTTATTGACGACTCCCTGCCGAATGTGGAAGCAGCAATTACCTCCGGCTTAAAAGGTATCTGGCTTGAACCAGGGCAAAAAGTGGAAGAATTGTTTCAGAAATTCTTCTAAAAAAAACAAACTTGCCTTGACTTATTGTGAAAAATAAGTCAAACTTGCCTTGACATTTTGTGAAAATGTACATATATTTGCCTTGTATTTTTGTTGTAAATACAATTAATCAATTAAATATCAAGATTATGAGGCGAAGTATATTCAATCATCTGCTTGCATGGAAAGAATCTTCCAGCCGAAAGGTACTTTTGTTGCGGGGAGCCCGGCAGGTTGGAAAGACTTTTGTGGTGCGCGAACTAGGCAAAACTTTCCTTAATTATGTCGAGGTAAATTTAGAAATTGACACAGATGTTGCCCGGTTTTTCAATCAAAATCTTGATCCAACCCGTATTTGTCAGGAATTGTCTGCCTTTTACGGAAAGCCTATCCGTGAAAACGAAACACTTTTATTTTTTGATGAAATTCAGGCATGCCCCAGAGCCATTTCTTCGCTAAGGTTTTTTTACGAAAATAAACCTGGATTGCACGTAATTGCAGCCGGATCGTTGCTTGAATTTGCCCTGGCCGAACTTCCATCGTTTGGGGTAGGACGGATTCGATCAATGTTTATGTACCCGATGTCGTTTAATGAATTTCTATTGGCCCACCAGAGAGACCAATTGATCGAGCTAATCAACCATGCTTCACCGGACAATCCGATGAATCCGGTCTTTCATGATATGCTGACCAATTATTACCGAAATTTTCAATTAACAGGCGGAATGCCGGAAGTCGTTAACCGCATCGTTGAAAACAAGAGTGTTCTCGATGGGTTGAATGTATTGGACGATTTGTCTCTTTCAATTCGGGACGATTTTTCGAAGTACCACCGGCGAGTGCCTGAAAGCCGCATCAGGGAAGTATTTGCCAGCATTGTAGAGCAAGCCGGAGCCAAATTTGTATATGCAAATGTAGTGGCAAAAGCCAGTCAGCCGCAAATAAAGGAAGCCCTCGAGTTGTTGGTTATGGCTGGTTTGGCCTTTCCGGTGTACCATACCTCAGCCAATGGTTTTCCGCTTGGAGCCCAGATGGATCCGAAGAAATTTAAGGTTTTATTATACGATACCGGCATCTTTCAACGCATTCTGGGCTTGAATATCCGCGAATATCTGGTTGTCGAGGAAATGGATGTGGTCAATAAGGGTTCGCTCGCTGAAATCTATGCCGGTCTGGAACTGATCAAGGCAGCTTCATTCACTGATAAACCACAACTGTTCTATTGGCACCGGATGGAACGGAGCAGCAATGCAGAGGTTGATTATGTGATCAGGCAAGGAGATGAAATTGTACCGGTTGAAATAAAGTCGGGCTACAGTGGGAAGATGCAAAGTATGCGCTTGTTTATGAAGGAAAAGAACCTGAATAGAGGAATACGTTGTTCCCTCGAAAATTTTGGAAGAAATGGTAATATTGAAATCGTTCCACTTTATGCAATTTCTACCTTAATCAAGGATAGCTGAGACTGGAAACTGCGACTGCCAACTACACTTCCCGGTCTTTCCAGTCGCCATTTTCCCGAATAATGGCTTCGAGTTCTTCAACGGCTTGTTCGAAAGGAATGTGCTTTTTTATAAGTTTCTGACCTTTGTACAAGTTTACGTTTCCGGGTCCGGCACCAACGAAACCATAATCAACATCGCCCATTTCGCCAGGGCCATTGACTACACAGCCCATTACTCCTATCTTGAGATGATCGAGATGATTAAAATGGGCTTTTATTTTGATTGTTGTTTCGTGCAGATTAAACAAGGTTCGTCCGCATCCCGGACAGGAAATGAACTCCGTTTTGGTCAAACGCATGCGACTGGCTTGCAGAATAGAGAAACTCAGGTCTTTCAGATCGGTAAAGGTAGTTTGATCGAATTCGTTGGTGATGCAAAGGCCATCGCCATAGCCGTCAATCAGTAAACCTCCCAAATCGGCTGCAGCTTTGATCTGTAGATTTTCGAGATAACGCTCCTCGTATTTTCTGAAAATAATAACCGGAACTTTCCAGATATGCGAATCAAGTGTCATAAAGAAGGCACGAAGCTCGGCAAATGGGTTTTTATTAAAACTCTCGAGAATCAGGACAGTTTTACGGGTTTGCTTCAGTTTGGTAATGATTTCAGGATTCTCATCCATAAAATGATCGAACTCTTCTTTATTGGTGCGGATAAACTTGGTTTGTCCCCAATGTGACCCGGCAAACAAATATTCTTCAAGGGTTAGAACCGGATAGGAATTTCCTTCCAAATCGAGAACTTCGCTGTTATTGAAAAAATACTCCGGAATCTGTTTACCGCGTAAAGGAAGGATTTCAGAAAGCGTCCGCCCGCGAAGGTCGGCCATAACCACCGGTAAAAATTTATCGCCCATCCTGAGGACAGGCCTAACCGATCGCCTTTCATATTCAAACGGGTTGATTTGTGCAAATAACGGGGCTTTAATCGGTTTATGGTTTTTATAAGTCTCGATGTGGTTGATTAGCTTCCGGGCTACCGTAATTTCATTTTCAGGAACTTCGGTTAACGAAACACGGATGGTATCGCCAATGCCATCGGCAAGCAAAGCTCCAATCCCAACCGCCGATTTGATACGGCCATCTTCACCTTCGCCAGCTTCGGTAACTCCCAGATGAAGCGGATAACTCATTTCTTCGAGCCGCATCTTGAAATTGAGAAGACGCACGGTATAAACCATGGTGCGGGTATTGCTCGATTTAATTGAAATGACCACGTTCGCAAAATCCTGCTTTTTGCAAATGCGAAGGAATTCCATTACCGACTCAACAATTCCGGCGGGAGTATCTCCGTAACGGCTCATGATCCGATCGGATAATGAACCTTGATTGGCACCAATCCGAAGAGCAGTATTGGTATCTTTCAGGAAATGCAGAAAAGGCACAAATTGCTCTTCGATTTTATGAAGTTCAGCTTTATATTCGTCATCTGAATACAAGTGATGCTCGAATGTTGCTCGTTTGTCGTAAAAATTTCCGGGATTTATCCTTACTTTAAATACGTACTTTGCAGCAATTTCGGCTAAGTGTGGATTAAAATGAATGTCGGCCACCAAGGGGTTTTCGTAGCCACGCGCCAACAGTTCACGTTTGATATTTTGAAGGTTTTCAGCATCAGGGACACCTCTTACGGTCACCCGGACCAGATCGGCGCCACACTTGATGATACGAATGATTTGTTCCACGGTAGCTTCAGTATCGCTGGTGTCGGTATCAGTCATGGATTGAACCCTGATCGGATTACAATTGCCAAGCAATAGATCGCCAATATGGACCAACGACGTATTCTGGCGTTGATATTTTGTCAAATCTTCGATGTAGTTAAAGTTCTGATCCTTCATTTCACTCGCTATTGATGGCGGGCAAAGTTAATTTAAAGTTAATAAAAACAAAAGCAGAAATCTTTACTTTTGCTAAACTTAATTTCAGGAAAAATGACGATTAACATAGCTCGGGTAAGCAAATTTTATGGAAGCCAAAAAGCTCTCGATCAGGTTTCGTTCGAAATTGGAACCGGTGAATTAGTCGGTTTTCTGGGTCCAAACGGCGCCGGAAAATCAACCCTGATGAAAATTATCACTGGTTATCTGGCCTCCGATGGAGGTAGCGTAACGGTTAACGGTGAAACTGTTGAAACCAGGAATGTAGCAATCCGCTCGCAAATTGGCTATCTGCCTGAAAATAATCCGCTCTATACTGATTTGTATGTCAGGGAATACCTTGAAATGGTGTCCGGATTTTACAAACTTCCGAATAAAAAGGAAAAAGTTCTGAAAATGGTTGAACTGACAGGGCTTAAAACGGAGCAGCACAAAAAAATTGGCGCATTGTCGAAAGGCTTTCGTCAGCGTGTCGGTCTTGCACAAGCATTGATCCATGATCCGGCTGTTCTGATCCTGGATGAGCCCACTACTGGATTAGATCCCAATCAACTGGAAGAAATCAGGCAATTGATCAAGACGATTAGTACCAACAAAACAGTGATGATTTCGACCCACATCATGCAGGAAGTGGAAGCTATTTGCAGCCGGGTCGTTATTATAAATAAAGGCCTGATTGTGGCAGATGGATCAATAGAACAGCTTAAAACCGGCCGGTTTACCCAAAAACAAACCGTCATGCTTGAGTTTGACAAAACTCCTGATTTGGATGCATTGTGTAAGATTTCAGGAATCGAAAAAATTGAACAGCTCAGTCCAAACACTTTTTTGGCAGAATCGGGCAGAAGCACCGATCTGCGTCCGTCAATCTTTAAATTTGCTGTTGATAATCACCTTGTTCTGCTAACCTTAAAAGAACAGCAACAAAGTCTGGAAAATGTATTTCAGGATTTGACACGTTAATTTTTCAAATTAAGACTTCCATGTCTTAAAAAATTTTGTAAATTTGCGGCTGTTATGTGGACAAATTTGTGCTGATTGCAACCACGGAAAAAAATGCTAAAACGAACCGTTTTTATCTTGCTTTTCAATCAATTATTCCACAATTTTTAATGTTTAATCCATTGTCTATGAATTCATTCAGGCCTATTCTGAATTAGTTCGGGCATTTAAATTGTTAAGATTATGAGTTACTTATTTACAAGCGAATCCGTTTCAGAAGGGCATCCTGATAAAGTTTCAGATCAGATTTCGGATGCTCTGCTCGACGAATTTCTCGCACACGATGCCAACTCAAAAGTTGCCATCGAAACATTGGTTACTACCGGTCAGGTCATAATTGCCGGAGAAGTAAAATCGAACGCTTATGTTGATGTACAGGAAACTGTACGCCGTGTAATAAACCAGATTGGTTACACCAAGGCTGAATATCGCTTTGATGGTGATTCGTGCGGCGTTTTAAGCGCCATTCACGAACAAAGCCCGGATATTAACCGCGGGGTTGAGAAAGCCGACAAAATGGATCAGGGTGCTGGCGACCAGGGAATGATGTTTGGCTATGCCAATTCAGAAACCGATAATTACATGCCTCTGCCACTCGATTTATCGCACCGCATTTTGCTTGAACTGGCTGTTATCCGGCGCGAGCTGAAGGTGATGACTTATCTTCGTCCGGATTCAAAATCGCAGGTGACTATTGAATACAACGACGATCATTCACCAAAACGGGTCCATACTATCGTAGTTTCGACCCAGCACGACGATTTTGATGCTGACGAACCGATGCTGGCCAAAATTAAAAAGGATGTCATCGAAATTCTGATCCCACGAGTGAAAGCCCGGCTACCGGAACGGGTACAGGAGTTATTCCAGGGTGAAATCATCTATCATGTTAATCCAACCGGAAAATTTGTAATAGGTGGACCTCACGGCGATACCGGGCTTACCGGACGCAAAATTATCGTGGATACTTACGGTGGTCGCGGCGCTCACGGAGGCGGCGCTTTTTCAGGGAAAGACCCTTCGAAAGTTGACCGCTCGGCCGCTTACGCAGCACGCCACATCGCCAAAAACATGGTTGCTGCAGGAGTTGCCAAAGAAATGCTTGTCCAGCTTTCGTATGCGATCGGTGTTGCTAAGCCGGTCGGCATATACGTTGAAACCAAAGGCAGTGCCTTGAAAGGCCATTCAGATTCACTGATTTCAGAAAAAATTCAGGAGATTTTTGACCTGCGCCCGGCTGCCATCGAGCAAAGGCTTAAATTGAGAAGCCCGATATATCGGGAAACAGCAGCGTACGGACACATGGGCCGTCAGCCTAAAACGGTGACAAAAGTGTTCGAATCGCCATATAATGGACGGATTGAAATGGAAGTGGAACTTTTCACCTGGGAAAAACTCGACTATGTTGAGCAGATTAAAAAAGCTTTTGGAATTTAATCTTTAAAACTGAAATATAAAATCCGGATCTGGAAAGATTCGGATTTTTAGTTTAAAAATATCACTCAAAGTCCCAAATAACTTATCTTTGGGGAAATAGGTCGTGACTCAAAAATCGAAGCATTAAAGTTTAAGTCTATGCAAAGCAGTTTTATTACTAATCAGGATAAATTCCTTTCAGAGATTATTAATGGGATATTACCCAAATGTGATAATGCCTGTTTTTTGGTAGGTTATTTCTACTTCTCAGGCTTCGCTGAAATTTATCGAAAAGTATCAGTAAAACCTCTTCGTGTATTAGTTGGACTGGATATTGAGCGTGATATGATTAACCGGGTAAGAGAGGTTGATTACCATACTTACCTGAATAAATCGCGCGGTCAAATCAAAGATGGGTACTTTTCTTCATTGGTTGAACTTTTTAATGAATCCGACTATTTTGACAGCACAGAAAAGGAAGAGGCGTTTAAGGTTTTTTATGAGAAGATAAAAGATGGCTCATTGCAAATACGCAAAACCAAAGAGCCCAATCATGCAAAAATGTATCTTTTCGAGAATGGCGAAGAGTTTAACGAATGTGGTTCTTATCCGGGGTCATTAATCACCGGCTCAAGCAATCTATCGGTATCAGGATTAAAAGGCCGGCTAGAACTGAACGCAATCCTGCGGGGAGAGGCTGATTATTTGGAGGGGCGACGTATTTTTGAAGAGTTATGGAAAGATGCCATTGTAATAGCCGATCAGGACAATATTCAGGAATTTGAGAATGGAGTAATACAAAAGACGTGGTTCGAAAAGTTATACTCCCCTTATGCCTTTTATCTAAGGGTATTACACGAATACTTTTCAATAAGCTACGATAAAAATGTGCGAACTGCTTATGAAATTACCGATGGTAAATTTTTGAATCTAAAATATCAGGCTGATGCAATAAAAATGGCTCTTTCAACCATTGAGAACCATAATGGAGTAATAATTTCAGACGTGGTGGGACTTGGGAAAAGTATTATTGGTTCTGCTGTAGCTCATAATCTCAGATTGAAAACCATTATTATAGTCCCTCCCCACTTGGTAACTCAATGGAATGAATACACCACAGAATTTCAATTTCCTGCCACCATATTCAGTAGCGGCAGTATCAATAAAGCATTGGATTTCTATCGTAATTTATCAACTGAAAAAGAAAAATGGCTGATTATACTTGACGAGGCACACAAATACCGGAATGAATTTACACAGGATTATGCCGACCTGCACAAACTCTGTCAAGGAAACAAGGTCATGTTACTAACTGCGACACCTTTCAACAATAAGCCACAGGATATATACTCAATGGTTCGACTCTTTCAAATTCCATTCAAGTCAACCCTTAAAACCGTTGATAATCTGGGTCGTGAGTTTCGGGAACTGATTAAAAACTATACCGATCTGACCAAAGACCAAAGGAAGAAAAAACTAACGGAGGATGAGTTGAAAATGGCTGTTGATCACATAGCACGAAAAATACGAGCTATCATTTCTCCACTTGTTATTCGCCGTTCACGGTTAGATTTGGAAGCTATCACAGAATATAAAGCTGATTTAAAACTTCAGAAAATCGAATTTGCAAAGGTTGGCGATCCCGAACTGCTGGAGTATCCACTTGGGAAGCTGGAAGAACTTTATGTCAAAACACTTAACCAGATTGCTCCTCCCGAAGATGAAGAGGGAATTCCGAAAACAGACAACTCGTTTAAAGCAGCGCGATACCAACCGATTTCCTATATCAACAAAGAGAAGGAAGCGGAATTAAAGAAAAAGATTGAAGATGCCGGGTTTGATTACAATTTGTTCAGGGGTACTCAGCGTAACTTATCGAAGTTTATGCGACACCTCTTAGTTCGCCGGTTCGAGAGTTCAGTTAAAGCTTTTGAAAAATCTTTGAATTCTATGATTATATCATCCGAAGGAATTCTGAAATGGATGGATAAACGTAAAAAGGTGCCAATCTACAAGAAGGGATACTTACCATCGGTCGATGATTTTTACAGATCAACCAACGATAATACTCAGGAGGAGCTAACTGAGATGTTCGACAAATTCACCCAAAAGGGGATGTTTGAGATCGATGTGGAAGATCTTCGCGATGATTTTAGAACAGATATTTTAGCTGATATTGAACTGTTAAAATCAATTCGTTCGGAATGGTTTGAGCAACCTGATCCGAGAATTGATGTAAAACTTGAATCATTTAAAGAGATTATCCGGCTGAAATTGCAACATGAACCCAACCGTAAAATTATTGTATTTAGCGAATTCGCCGATACAGTAAATTACCTGTATGACGAACTCAAAAATGAGGGCTTGCAAATCTTCAGTTATACTTCAGCCGATTCCTCGCCAACAAACAAAGAAACCATTCGTGCCAATTTTGATGCCGGATTAAAGCTTGAAATGCAAAAGAATGATTATAAAGTGCTGATTGCTACGGATGCCATTAGTGAAGGATATAATCTGCATCGTGCCGGAGCAATATTTAATTACGACATACCGTATAACCCAACACGGGTGATTCAACGTATTGGCCGGATTAACCGAATCAATAAGAAAGTATTTGATGAACTTCATATTTTCAACTATTTTCCGACCGATGTAGGTGAAAAAGAAACGCGAACGAAGGAAATTTCTACTTTGAAAATGGCAATGATTCATGCCATTATGGGCGAAGACACGAAAATCCTGACTAAGAATGAAGACCTCCGCTCTTATTTTAAAGAACGATACGATAAGGAGTTGCAAACCAGCGAGGCACTTTCATGGGAAACACCGTACAAGGAACTTTTCAATTCATTGATAAATAGTGAATACTATCGTGATGCACTGGCAATACCACACCGCGCCAAAATCGGACGTAAGGTTGAAAAACCGTTGCAAGGAGTTTTGGTTTTTGGTAAAAAGGGGAACGACTTTGTGTTTAAAATAGGTACTTCTGCTGAGGATGTATCTACAATCACGCCCGAACAGGCCATTTCGTTATTTGAAGCCACCGTTTTTGAACAACCACAAAAAGTATCAGCGAATTACGATACCATTTATCAGAGTGTCAAGGCGAACTTATTTCTAAGCCGAAAAGATGATAAAGTGGAGAAATCGAAACGTGAAGCTCTTGATAAAATAAATGCAATGTTACGCGAAAACAGTGTCAGTCACGATTATTTGAAAGATCTTTCCAAAGTAATAGAGATGGACGGCTTATCGGGTCACTCACTCCGTTTCATAAACAAGCTCACTAAAAAAGAATTTGCATCACTTCCGAACGAAATTGAGCAAAGTTATATCAATAAGATGATTAATACCGCCGGAGAAATTGAAGCAGGTAGTGAAGTCCTTATTTTATCGGAAGAAATTATTTAATAACACTAACCTATGCAATTTAAACAAGCCTATAACCGCGCCAATTTTCTGCATTTTTTGGAATCTGATTTCCTTCCTGAAGATTTTTTAAGCGAAGTAGAACCAATTAATTTCGAATCAAATTACACTCGTAATGTTACGCGATTAGGTGAGTGTAAATCGCTGGGATTAGATGTATTCGAAGTACAACATACTTCCACTCACGATGCCCGTGTTGGATTGTCGAAAGAAGCGTTCCGCTTATTATACAACCGAAGTACAAAAAACAAGGCTCTGGTATTATTTGTACCCATTGATAATAAGGAAACCTACCGTTTTTCACTCGTAGCCATCGAAGTTGAGTTGGATGAATACAAGATTCGTAAATCGTTTTCCAACCCTCGCCGGTATTCATATTTATTGGGCGAAGAAGCAAAGGTACATACACCTACAAAATATCTTTCACTAAAAGGACGTGTAAAAGATGCCAAAGATTTACAGGATAGGTTTTCGGTGGAAGTACTTACTAAAGAGTTCTACAACGAGCTTTCCAATTGGTATGCGTGGGTGATAGAACATGTTCAATTTCCTTCACAACCTGTTGGAAAAAGTGAAGATGAAATCGTTGAACACAAATCGAAAAATGTTATCCGGTTACTAACCCGGTTACTTTTTGTGTGGTTTCTAAAACAAAAACATCTGATACCCGATCAGTTTTTTGATGAAGCTTATTTGAATGAAAACCTGTTAGTTGATTTTGCACCTAATCAACAAGTTGGATTATTCTCACAAAAAAACTTGGATAGTAAGTATTACAAGGCTATTCTTCAGAATCTTTTCTTTGCCATGCTTAATTGTCCTATTACACCGCAAAGTAAAGAGGATAACCGTGAACGTGGATTCCGAAAAAATGACAATTGGGGTCAGCATCGTGATGCGAATTTCCTGATGCGATATGAGAATTTGTTTAAAGATTCACAATTGTTTTTGTCACTCGCGAATGAAAAAGTGCCATTTTTGAATGGCGGATTATTTGATTGTCTGGATAATAAAAGTGCAGAAATTCCTATATATATAGACGGTTTTTCGGATAACTTACCATCTGCCCAAAAACTTATAGTACCTGATTACCTCTTTTTTGGTGAAGAGCTGGGTAAAGCTCAAGATTTATCCAAGTTTTACGGAGACAAGAAGAAAAAACAGGTGAATGCCAAAGGATTAATTGACATACTTAAAACATACAACTTTACGATAGAAGAGAATACTCCCTATGATCAGGAAGTTTCGCTTGATCCTGAACTACTGGGAAAAGTATTTGAAAACCTGCTGGCAAGTTACAATCCTGAAACTAAAACCACTGCGCGGAAGCAAACAGGATCATTTTACACGCCCCGCGAAATTGTGCAATACATGGTTGACGAAAGTCTGGTGGCACACCTCAGAAAAGTGGTTGGAGAAGAATTGGAACCAGAATACCGTAAATTAATGTCGTTTAATGAAAATGATTTAAACCTTACTATCGAACAACGAAAAACAATTATCCAAGCTCTGTTTGAATGTAAAATCATTGATCCGGCTTGTGGATCGGGTGCTTTCCCTGTGGGTATATTACAACAAATGGTACATATTCTTCGAAAATTGGATGAAAAAAACGAAACATGGAAAGAAATATTGATTAGTAATGCGATAACCGAAACCAATCAGGTTTATCGTGAAGCAACCAATGACGAAAGAGCCGAAATGGTTGCTGAAATTGAACGAAATTTTAACAACGACCTTAATCGCCCCGATTACGCGCGAAAACTTTACTTGGTTGAGAATTGCATATATGGAGTCGATATTCAGCCCATTGCGGTGCAAATATCGAAACTTAGGTTCTTTATCTCATTGGTTGTTGAACAAGATGCTACCAATGATAATAACGATAACTTCGGAATTCGCCCTTTACCTAACCTTGAAGCTAAGTTTGTTTCAGCCAACGCCTTGATCGGAGTTGACCGAAAAAAACAACAACTTTCATTGTTTGAAAATCAAGAAGTTAAAGCGAAAGAGAATGAACTAAAATTAATTCGCCACAAATTGTTTAGTGCAAAAAATCCGTCGCGAAAGCGTAAACTATGTGAACAAGACAAAGAAGTAAGAAGCATTATAGCAGAACTTCTTCAAAATTCTCATGAACTTGATAATCAAAGTGCACTTCAATTGGCCAATTGGGATCCTTACGACCAAAATGTCAGCTCTCCATTTTTTGATACTGGATGGATGTTTGGACTTAAAAATGGATTTGATATTGTTATAGCTAATCCGCCATATATTGGTTCTAAGGGAAACGAAAAAATATTTCAAGATGTTTGTAAGACAGATAAAGGATTAAGCTATTTTTCAAGATGGATGGACTATTTTTATTTCTTTTTCCATATTGGTTTTGATTTCTTAGCAGAAGATGGAGTAATATGTTTTATTACAACTAACTATTTTTACACGGCTACTGGTGCGGATAAATTAAGAAGTTTGCTAAAGAAAAATGCGATTGAAATGCTTACTAATTTTAACGAACTTAAAATCTTCGAATCAGCAGTTGGCCAACATAATGCGATTACCTTGATTCGGAAAAGAAAGACAACAAAGAATTCTGTTACAAAGGTTATTAATGTTAATAAAAAAGGTACTGCAAATGGCTTTGACCTCAAGTTAATTTTTTCTCAGAACGATTTAAACACTTCTTATAATACAATTCAAACAGAAAAACTATTTGAGGGTATTGATAATCAGATTAGAATACAATTATCTATGCCTATTAATAATGATTGTTTAGATGTCGATGGTATTCTTAACAAAGTTGCATTAGGAGTATCTCCCTTATCCGATTATTGCAATATCACAATGGGTATTGTTACTCTTTCAGATACAATTAGTAATAAACACTTAAGCACCTATAATTTACTGGAAGCAAAAAAAGGAGATGGAGTTTATGTTCTAAATGGGAAAGAATTAGAATTGCTTGGTTTAGATGATAAGGCCAAAGAGACATTTATTAAGCCCTTTTATAAAAATTCGGATATTAAAAGATATTATTCAAAATCAGAAAGTGATTTGTATTTAATATATACAAAGGATCAAGGTAAGCCCATTAAGTTACCAATAGGTATTCAAAAGCATTTTGAAAAGTTCAAACCTCTAATTGTTGGTCTGAAAGAGAATTTCTTGAAGAATAAAATTGCTGCCGCTGTTGTATTAAAATGGTTTAAAAATGGAAATTATTTTGTTTTGTTCACACCAAAGAAACAGTCTTACTTTATTGGTGAAAAGATTATAACATCATACAGGAGCAAAACAAATTCATTTACCTATAATGATGTTCCTTGGTATGCCTCAAAAGATGTTGCTTATATTCTACCAAGAAATGGCACTGTAAATCTAAGATTTATAACTGCCATTTTAAATTCAAAATTAATTTATGCTTGGTTGCTTTTTAAGGGGAAGAAAAAGGGTGATATTTTGGAGTTGTATAAAAAACCATTATCTGAAATCCCGATAAAAATTGCATCAAATCAACAACCATTTATTGAGTTAGTTGATCAAATCCTTGTCGCCAAGCAAGATAACCTGAAAGCCGACACCAGCGCGTTGGAAAATAGAATTGACAAGCTGGTTTATGAGTTGTATGGGTTAACGGAGGAAGAGATAAAGATTGTGGAGGGAAGCTGATATGAAGGAATCAATTGAATTTAAAGGAATTTGGTACTTACCTGGTCAACCGGAAAAATCGGCAGCCGGTAACTTGTATTATAAGAAAGGTAATTCAATTAAATTGGAGCTAATCGGTAGTTTGTCAGAAGAGAGCCATCCATTTGCTGGCTTTTTTTCGAAGGGAACAAGCGAGCAGAAACTGATTTATGGAGAATCATCAACCGGTAAGAAAATAACTTTGGTTGACTGCTTTAAAGGTGCAGGTTCTTATAATACTTCCTGTTCATTTCCATTAACAAGTTTTGATTGTACATACATTATTATTGGGAAACATTTGGCTAACCCAGATGAACAATGCTTCAACAAAATTACGGTGCTAACCCCGGCATTGTCTGATTGGCCAGACTCATTGCTAATAAGGGAAGAGATTGATTTTGAGGGCAATAAAATTATGTCATTTAAGATAAATATAGACACCCAGACCGTTATCCATACCGAGGTTGACTTAGGCTCAAAGCTCAAACTTTCATTAGCAACTTCAGCTACTATGACGGGGCAGCAAATCTATCCTGACTGTGTTAAAATCAATCAGCTTACCTATTTCCACATTGAAACAATTTCTGAAAAGTTGTCATTTTTCGAACTACTTAAACAAGCCGGATTATTTATTCAGTTTTTATCGTTGGCCACTTATTCAGATCAGTACCCTATTGAAGTTAAACTGCAAGACTATGACGACTATTCCGAATATAAAGTAGGTAAAGTATTCACTGAAATAGAATTATTCAAGACAAACCGGAATGAAGATACAAAAAGCAGCAAATCTGATTTTCTATTTTCATATCGCGACATCGAAGACGACTTTAGTTCAGTTATTCAAAAATGGTTTTCGTTGTCGAAAGATTTAATGCCAATTAGAAATCATTTACTGAATAGCATAAAGCGAAAACCTGTTTTTACAAGCCTCGATTTTTTAATTGTAGTACAGGCACTTGAAGGATACCATACAAGATTTATCAACAAAAAACGGATCTCTTTACAATCCCGGATTGAAGATTTAATAACACTATATTCATCGGATGTCCCAAAAATTGCCAAATTGGTTATGGATGTGCAAGTAGTGGTGAATACGCGTGATTACTATTCTCATTTCTTTGAAACAGATAAAAAAGTATTCATTAAGGAAAGTATAGAACTATTTAGGTTAACCGAAAAATTGAGGTTACTTTTAATTTGTTGCATTTTAGATTTGATTGGTTTTAACAAGCAGAAAATTAACGAAATAGTCAACAAGCACAATTTATTTGATGTTGAAAATTGATACCAGCGCACCGGATCAGGAAATTGGCAGGCTGGTTTATGAATTGTATGGTTTAACCGGGGAGGAGATAAAGATTGTGGAAGGGAATGTCAGAAATGGGCAAAACAAATAGCCTCATAAAATCAATTAATTTTGCATCAGCTTACTCGAAATAAACTTGAAAATGAAAACTTACTCAGCAAAACGTCTGGCGCTATACATCACCGCTTTATTGCTGATTTCGAATTTCGGATTTTTCCTGATTCGATCGAAAAAAGATTTTGGGGAGGCATTTTCAATTCTGTTTATAATTCTGTTTTGCACGATGTCCTATTTTCTCGTACTTTTTATCCTGAACCGGTATATCAATGAAAAAATTAAACCCATTTATAAAACTATCCGCGAAGTTCCGGTTAGTGGGAAAAAAAGCAAACTACTCGAAACTTTAAATACGACCAACATTACTGACGTTCAAAAAGAAGTAGAAGAATGGGCTAAAAATCAAACTCAGGAAATTACGAGGCTGAAAGATCTGGAAAGATACCGCAAAGAGTTTGTAGGTAATGTTTCGCACGAATTGAAAACCCCGATCTTTAACATTCAGGGTTATGTGCTTACCTTGCTCGAAGGCGGAATTGACGATCCAAGGATCAACAAACTATATCTTCAAAGAACCGAAAAAAGTATTGACCGGATGATTTCGATTGTAGCCGACCTGGAATCAATCACGAAACTTGAATCAGGCGAATTGAAAATAAACCTGGTTAATTTTGACTTGGTCAGATTAACCGAAGAAGTATTTGAACTGGCTCAAATGCTTGCTAACGAACGAGGTATTTCTTTGCAATTTGCCACTAAAACCGACAAGCCAATCATGGTCAGTGCCGACAAAAAGCGGATCATGGAAGTCATGAATAATCTGGTGGGCAACGGTATCAAGTATGGAAAAAAAAGAGGCTTTGTAAAAGTTGGTTTCTATGATTTGCACGAAACCATTTTAATCGAGATTACCGACAATGGTATAGGCATGGATAAAAACGATTTATTCCGGATATTCGAGCGCTTCTATCGTGTTGACAAATCCCGGTCGCGGGAACAGGGAGGAACCGGGCTGGGTTTATCGATTGTGAAGCATATTATCGAGGCACATGATCAAACGATCAATGTTAAAAGTGTGCCCGACAAAGGAACAACATTCACCTTTACCCTCGGGAAAGCAAAATAAGACCCTTCTGTCAGGGAAAAAGTAAAAAGGAATGAGTATAAAGGCCATAATCAAATGAAATTGCTAATTCTTAACTGTTTTTCATGCAAACACATCACCTGTTCCAAAAGTAATCTTTACTTTTAAATCAAAATCAAATTCATTATGAGCGAAATTCAATCAAAAATACTTTTGGTAGATGATGAAGTTGATATCCTTGAGTTCATCAGCTATAATTTAGAAAAAGAAGGATACAAAGTTTACACGGCCCAAAATGGATCAGAAGCAATCAGGGTAGCTGAAAAAACATTACCTGACCTGATTATCCTGGATGTGATGATGCCTGAAATGGATGGAATAGCAGCTTGCGAGGAAATCAGGAGAATTCCGGCCTTACAGCATACGATGATTGCTTTTCTAACGGCCCGGGGAGAAGACTATTCGCAAATTGCCGGATTCGAGGCTGGTGCAGACGATTACATCACCAAGCCAATTCGCCCTAAAGTTCTGGTAAGCAGGGTTAAAGCGCTGCTAAAGCGCACATCTGTGCCAGGAATTACGGCAGTGGCCATTGTTGAAAACCCGCATACCATTACTGTCGGAAGTCTGGTTATAGATAAAGAGCGTTACCTCATTGTGCAGGATGGTAAAGAAATGATCCTTCCACGCAAAGAATTTGAATTGTTGTCGCTTCTGGTTTCTAAACCGGGAAAAGTATTTACCCGCGAGGAAATCTATTATTCGGTTTGGGGCGATAATGTGGTGGTTGGAGATCGCACTATTGATGTTCACATCAGGAAGTTGCGCGAAAAAATCGGGAACGACCATATCAAAACTCTTAAGGGTATCGGGTATAAATTTGTAGAATAAGCAGTTCCGGAATAACCAGGAAGCCCCAAGCCTATACTGACAAAAAGTTCTGATGTGCTTGGGGGTCTTTTTATGCGTTATTTCTGCCGCTTACAGCAAATCCGCCTCTGTTGCTTTTACTTTTCAGATTTTCATCAGAGCTTAATTTGTATTTGAATTTCGGGCCATCTTTAATTGAAAACTGGATTTTAATGGTTTGCTTTTCGAATCCAATCAATTTTGTTCCTTGAGATTTATTTAGGTTTTTGGGAGGCGAAATCGTAATCTTAAAAGTTCCTTTAGCCGGAATCGGTTTTCCCTCAGGAAAAGAAAACACAAATTCACCTTCGCTGTTTGTTTGAACGTTTGCAATGGGTTCATCGTCGGGTTCAAGTTCGACATAGATTTCAGCCCCCGGAACAGATTCTCCTGAAAGTGGAGGCGAAAAGGAATAAAAATTCACAGAAATCAGCAATCCGAGACAGATAAAAAGTTTTGTTTTCATATCTTTTTGTTTAAATGATTATGAATATTAGTTGTCGGTTTTCAGGAAAATAAAAGTAGCATATTAATTTTTTGGAATCAAAATTTTAAAAGGCATACAATTCCTAAGTAGCAAATATTTATTTCCTAAATGATCAATTTCTCTATGTTGTCGCATCTGAAATTCGGATACTAAATTTTTCTATATTTGTACCTTTCAAAAAATAAGGCAGCAATTCAGGTTCAAATGAGCAATAAATTTCAGGTTTATAAACAGTTAGACTTATCCCAGATTAACAAGAAAGTCTTGAAAAGATGGGAAGATGACGATACATTTCATAAAAGCATTTCTACCCGCGAAGGCCATCCGACTTTTGTTTTTTACGAAGGGCCTCCATCAGCAAATGGAATGCCCGGAATCCACCACGTGATGGCCCGTGCGATTAAGGATACTTTCTGCCGCTACAAAACCATGAAAGGCTTCCATGTTCACCGTAAAGCAGGATGGGACACCCACGGATTGCCAGTTGAACTTGGAGTTGAAAAAACTTTGGGTATAACCAGGGATGACATTGGGAAAAAAATAAGTGTCGCTGAATACAATGCCGCCTGCCGCACCGAGGTGATGAAATATACCCGCGAATGGGAAGATCTGACACGCCTGATGGGTTATTGGGTAAATATGGACGATCCGTATGTTACCTTCGATAACCGCTATATTGAAACCGTCTGGTGGTTGTTGAAGCAACTCTACGAAAAAAATCTGCTATATAAAGGCTACACGATTCAGCCATATTCGCCTGCTGCCGGAACAGGGCTTAGCTCGCACGAGCTAAATCAGCCTGGTTGTTACCGCGATGTTAAAGATACCACTGCTGTTGCGCAGTTTAAAGCCATCCGGAACGAAAAATCAGCCTTCCTTTTCGGGAATATAGATTCCGAACTTTATTTTCTGGCCTGGACAACTACTCCCTGGACTCTGCCTTCGAATACAGCTTTATGCGTTGGCTCTAAAATTACATACCTGAAAGTCAGGACATTTAATCCATATACTGGTACACCTGTAACCCTGATTCTGGCCAAAAATCTTTTGACCACGCATTTTGATCCAAAAAATGCTGAACTTCTTTTAGAAGATTATTCACCGGGCAATAAGAAAATCCCATACCGGATTTTAGCTGAATATTCAGGAACCGAACTTGAAGGCGTCGGCTATGAGCAGCTTATCAACTGGGTTAAACCGAAAGGCGATGCTTTTCGCGTGATTACCGGCGATTTTGTTACTACTGAAGACGGTACCGGAATCGTTCACATTGCTCCAACATTTGGCGCCGACGACGACCGGGTTGCCAAACTAAACGGAATATCTCCTTTGATTGTTGACGATAAGGATGGAAAACGCCAGCCCTTGGTTGACCGTAATGGCCGGTTTTTTCTGATCGAAAATATGGATCCGGCCTTTGTGGCCGAATACGTGAATCAGGAAACTTATCCTGAATTTGCCGGACGCTTTGTGAAAAATGCTTATAACGAGAAGCTTGGCGATGATGACGCAACCGTGGATGTTGATATCTGCGTGATGTTGAAGAAAGAGAACAAGGCTTTTAAAGTCGAGAAGCATGTTCACAATTATCCGCATTGCTGGCGAACCGATAAACCAATATTGTATTATCCAATGGATTCGTGGTTCATCCGCACCACTGCCGTAAAAGACAAAATGATCGCCCTCAACAATACTATCAACTGGAAACCTGCATCAACCGGAACCGGACGTTTCGGAAACTGGCTCGAAAACCTGGTTGACTGGAACCTGAGCCGCTCACGTTTCTGGGGTACTCCGTTACCAATCTGGCGTACTGAAGATGGTACAGAAACCAAATGTATTGGTTCGGTTGATGAACTGATGAACGAGATGAATGCCGCAGTTGCCGCAGGAGTGCTGGAAAAAAATATTTTCGAAGGATTTGAAACAGGTGACAACTCGAAGGAAAATTACGAGTTGATAGATTTGCACCGACCTTTTGTTGACGACATTTTCCTTGTTTCTGCCTCAGGAAAAAAAATGTTCCGCGAGCCCGACCTGATTGACGTTTGGTTCGATTCTGGAGCCATGCCTTATGCGCAGGTACATTATCCCAAAAACAAGGACAAGTTCAGCGAGGTATTTCCTGCTGACTTTATTGCTGAAGGAGTTGACCAGACAAGAGGATGGTTTTTCACACTACATGCAATTGCTGCGATGATCGGAAGACCTTCAGGAGAAAAAGGGAAAGACGGAAAGGAAATCATGGAACCATCTGTGGCATTCAAAAATATCATTTCAAACGGTCTGGTGCTCGACAAAAACGGCAATAAAATGTCGAAACGCCTGGGAAATGCAATTGATCCGTTTGCTTCGATCGAAGAATACGGTTCCGATCCGTTGCGCTGGTATATGCTGACCAACTCGCAACCCTGGGATAACCTGAAATTTGACCTGGGCGGTGTTGACGAAGTAAAACGTAAATTCTTCGGAACCCTTTACAACACTTACAACTTCTTTGCGATGTATGCCAACATCGATGGTTTTACTTATTCAGAAGATGAAATCCCGGTTGAAGAAAGGCCCGAACTGGACCGATGGATTATCTCACTGCTGAGTTCGCTCGTAAAAGATGTGGCCGAAAGTTATGAAACCTACGAACCAACCCGCGCCGGACGGGCTATTTCAGAATTTGTCTCTGAAAACCTGAGCAACTGGTTTGTACGCCTCAGCCGTAAACGTTATTGGGGAGGATCGTACGACAAGGATAAAATTTCAGCCTATCAGTCACTTTATACCTGTTTGAATACGGTTGCCAAACTTATGGCGCCAATTGCACCTTTTTACGCCGATTTGCTATACACCGACCTGAACAAAATCACTGGAAAAGAACCCGACCAAAGTGTCCATCTGACAGATTTTCCGGTTTGTGATGAGAACCAGATCAACCATGATCTGGAACAAAAGATGGCTCTTGCTCAAAAGGCATCGTCAATGATTTTAAGCCTTCGCCGGAAAGAAAAACTGAAAGTTCGGCAGCCACTGGCTAAAATTATGATTCCGGTTTTGAATAAAGACTTTCAGGAGCAATTTGACGCGGTAAAAAACATCATTCTTGCAGAAGTTAACGTAAAAGAGGTAGAATACCTGACCGATGCCACAGGAATAATCAGCAAAAAGATAAAGGCAAATTTTAAAACTTTAGGGCCCAAGTACGGTAAACTGATGAAACAAATATCCGAAGATATTGCCGGATTAAGCCAGGAAGAAATCAGCAAATTCGAAAGCGCCGGAAGCCGCGATCTGAATATTAACGGCGAAACTGTTTCGTTGAGTCTGGAAGATGTTGAAATTCAGACTGAGGACATTCCCGGATGGCTGGTGGCCAGCGAGGGTGGTTTGACTATCGCGCTCGACATCAACCTGACCGAAGAACTGAAACAGGAAGGAATTGCCCGGGAGTTTATCAACAAAATTCAGAATATCCGCAAAGAAAGTGACTTCGAAGTTACCGACCGTGTTATTATAAAAATTCAGAAACATGTTTTTTATAATTTGGCCGTTGAGAATTTCAAGGAGTACATAAGCAATCAAACGCTTGCATCTGAATTAGTTATGGTTGATCAAACTGATGCAGAAAATTCTCATCTGGTTGAGATTGATGCAGATGTTGAAGCACGCATTCAGGTAGATCGGAATTCCTGATTCAGAAAGTTTTTTGAATGCCTAAAAGCCTGTTTGAAATCGAAATATTTTTATACTTTTAGCGTCCCTTTGCAAGGATCAACAACTTGAATCATGTACGAAAAATTAAAGCTTTAAAGCTATGAGTGAAAAAAACAGATATTCGGACGATGAGCTACAGGAATTTAAAGCATTAATTCTTGACAAACTCGAAAAGGCACAGAAAGACTACGTAATGTACAAAAGCTCAATAACACAGAGCGATGGAAATGATACTCAGGATACATCTCCGACATTTAAAGTTTTGGAAGAAGGAGCTGCTACTCTTTCGAAAGAAGAAGCAGGTAAATTGGCGCAACGTCAGCAGAAATTCATTCAGTATCTGCAGGCTGCTTTGGTGCGTATTGAGAATAAAACCTATGGTATCTGTCGCGAAACCGGCAAATTAATTTCGAAAGAACGACTGCGTGCGGTACCGCACGCCACACTTAGCATTGATGCGAAAAATAATCAAAAGTAAGACTTTATAAAATAGAACTCAAGATGATTGGAGGAGCAATTCTTTCAATCATTTTTTATATCCAACGATCATGTCAAAATTAAAAAAGTCAATCCTGATTGTTATCCTGGTTTTACTGGTTGACCAAATTCTGAAGATTTGGATTAAGACGAACATGACCATTGGTGAAGAATTTTCGGTATTCGGGAATTGGTTCCTGATCCATTTTGTCGAAAATAATGGTATGGCTTTCGGTTTTGAGTTTGGTGGCGAATACGGCAAAATTTTCCTTTCATTATTCCGGATTATTGCCGTTATTGGAATTGGTTGGTATATCACAAAACTGGTGAAAAAGGATTTACCAATGGGATTCATTGCCTGTGCCTCCCTGATTTTTGCCGGGGCGATTGGTAATATTATTGACAGCGCTTTTTACGGTCTGATTTTTAACCACAGTTACGGACAGGTTTCAACTCTTTTCCCTGAAGGAGGCGGTTATGCCACGTTTCTGCATGGCCGGGTGGTCGATATGTTTTATTTTCCACTGGTTTCAGGCGTTTATCCCGATTGGGTTCCCTTTTTAGGAGGAAGTGATTTTCAATTTTTTCGCCCGGTATTTAATGTTGCTGATTCTTCCATTTCAATCGGGATTTTTTCTATTATCTTTTTTTACCGGAAACAGTTTAATAAATTAGATTTGAAAGAAGAAGAAACACACACCATAAAAACCCAAACAGGGGTAAAACCACTAGGTGCAACTGAAAATGAATCACCTAAAATTTGAATCTTTCACTTGTGGAATATCAATGAATTCAGTAAACTTGCACTCCGAAAAAATACGTCCAGAATTAGTATAGCAGTCAAACTGAAAAAAACCATTATATGATTTTGGGCCTATAGCTCAGTTGGTTATCCCGAGTCCTCGGGACTGACTCATAATCAGGGAGTCAATAAATTATCCTGATAAAATTAAAAATTCTGAAGGGCCTATAGCTCAGTCGGTTAGAGCACCTGACTCATAATCAGGGAGTCACTGGTTCAAGCCCAGTTGGGCCCACTTAATTGAAAAAGAGGAAGTTACAGCGACTGTATTCTTCCTCTTTTTTTTTGTCCAGTTTAAATAAAGTTTAAACTTTGAGCAATATTTACGATAATCCAACTACTCTTATTTATGAGAAATTAATACCGGGCATTGCGTTCGAACAAGTCGCCCAAAGCGTATTGCGGGCAGTGGAGAACCGTGTTGCAGTGGTCAAAACCGATGTTGCTTATGCAGCGGCTATCATTGATCCTAATGGAAACATCATTGCCCTGTGAAACGCATCGCCTAACGGTGCGGCATTTGCCCTTGTTGACAATGTTCCACTCGGAACTACGACCACTCTTTACAGCAGACTCGGCGATTGGCCAGGCTGGTTAAGTTTAGCAGGATTTATCTTTTTTGTCGTATTTCAAGCGATGAACAAACGACAGCATAAAGCTAAGATCTAATGATCAACTTTCAGAAAAGCATTCAGGACTATCAAATTTTTTTGAACTATCTGTTATCTCGAAATCGTCATTTCGTTGAGTAAATAACCTGCCCCACCGAATTTATCCATGATAAAAAGGGTGTAGCGAATGTCAACATTGATACATCGCTGTAGTGACGGTTCAAAGATAATGTCGCCGCTCATAGATTCCCAGTTGCCGTCGAAGGCTGTCCCAATTAGTTCTCCTTTGCCATTCAATACCGGACTGCCCGAATTACCGCCGGTAATATCGTTGTTGGTGAGGAAAGCAACTGGCATCCGGCCATCCTTCAAAGCATATTGTCCGAAATCTTTGGCATTGTACAGTTCTTTCAGCTTATCCGGAACTACAAATTCCCAGTTATTCGGATCCTCTTTCTGCATGACACCATCCAGTGTCGTTACATAATCGTAGATCACACCATCTTTAGGGGAGTAATTCAATACTTTACCGTAGGTCAACCGCATACTGAAGTTCGCATCAGGATAGATAGCCTGTCCGGCTTTCATTTCAAGCATACCTGCAATATACATTTTTTGTCCTTGTGCATACAAAGTACGATACGGTTCAAGTTCCTTGTTGTATTTCGCCATAGCGTCGGAGATATTCTTTCCTGCCACAAACGCCGGATCATTTTCAATCTCTTTTTTATCGCCGGAAAGAGCTGCTTTGAGTTTTTCTTCGGAAACAAATACCGATTGACTGAACATGGCCTCCACATAAGCATCTATGCTGCCCTGATAGTTGGAATCAATGGTTTTATAGAAATCCGGAAGCTCAGTTGCAGGTACTTTCTCTTTGAAAAGAGTCATCATTGCTTTGGCGATTTTCTTGTCGGTAGCAACATTGTAATCCTTGTAAAAATCGAAAGGACTTGCTGAGAAATTTCGTCTGCCACCTCTTTCTTCTCCCGAATTCTCATCAGATTTTGGGCCAAAACGTAGTGCCGCTGAAGTTAGTTCGATCGAATTAAGGGCTTCAGTATAATATTTCAAAGTAAATTGAAGTTGAGCCCTTCCTTCAATAGCCGACTTCACATCGGCCAATGACCGTCCATATTTTTCAACTCTTGCAGGATCGGCTGCCACCCATTCGGTGAAGGTCTTTTCTTCAGCAGCCCTTCTTTCGTAAACTTTTAGCTTGGCGAAGGTTTCGTTCATGCCAATCGCTTTTTTCCACGAATTGGATGATCCGGCATATTTGCTGGAATACATCAACCTGATTTTTGGATCAGCCACCATATCAGTCATTAATATTTTCTGGCGGACTCCCCGTACAAGAATCGTAGCTGCATTGTTTATGCCGCTGGTCTCCTTCACTTCATAGGAGGTCATGAAACGGTTGGTTCTTCCCGGATAACCGATGACCATCGCCGGATCGTCCTGCTTCACCCCTTTCAAAGAAATGGTCAGGAATTTTTTGGGTTGGTACGGAACATTGTCCTTTGAATATTCTGCGGGATTATTGTCTTTGTCGGCATAAATACGGAACATACTGAAATCTCCGGTGTGACGCGGCCACATCCAGTTGTCGGTATCATAACCAAATTTCCCGATTGATGAAGGTGGAGCGCCAACAAAACGGATATCATTGTAAGTTTTGGTGATGATCAAATAATATTGGTTGTCGCCAAAGAAAGAGACTACCCTGCCTCTAAGGTATTTATTCTCACCAATTGCTTTAGTTGTCAGTTGACCGGATATCGTTCTTAGAGCATCCTCTTTGGCATTTGGTTCAGTGGCAACAGCCAAAGCCTCTGTTACCGCTTTGGTTACATCTTCAAAACGGTCAAGAAAAGTAACTGTCAAGCCTTTGGCCGGAATTTCTTCGTCATGGTTCATTGCCCAGAATCCGTTTTGGAGGTAGTTGTGATCTACCGCACTCAACTTCTGAATAGTCCCGTAACCGCAATGGTGATTGGTTAATACAAGCCCGTCTTTCGATATTATTTCAGCGGTACAACCACCGCCAAATTGGAGTACAGCATCTTTTAAACTGGATTTATTGATATCATAAATATCTTTGGCAGAGAGCTTAAACCCCATTTCCGACATTTGTTTCATGTTCAGTTTTTGAATCAGGGGCAGCATCCACATGCCTTCATCTGCATGCAAAGTGCCAACAGACAAAATGAGGACAGAAAGAAATAGTAATACGAATTTTTTAATGTTTATCATGTTCAAAATTGATTTAGGTAAGATAACAGAAAATATAGCTGACAATAATAACAAAAAAGCGCAGAGATAAAAATGAAATATGTTCATCTTCATGAAACTTAAAGTGTAATGGTATAATGCTGGATTTAGTAACAAAGATGATCATATCGGGTTTTTAATAATCTGATATTCTTTGATATCGAGTTTATATTTGGCAAGTAAAGAACCTGTTTGGAGTTTAATGAAAAAGAATTCAAAAATTTTGTAAAATATGAGGTTACCTTTAAACGTTTTTCAGAATAAAGTATAGATTTTTGGCGATAATCCATTTTCCCAAAAGAATGATTTATCCTCAAATTTGCTTTTACCTTCAAAAAACCCAAAGTCAAACCCATTTTCCGGGCACTAATCTCATTGTATCCTGCTTACCCAGATTTTTTCTGTTCAAGTTTCCTGGAATTTTTCTCAGAAAACTTGTCAGTTCAGAATTCGTTTGAAATTTCGATCGTGGATTACCACGGAATTATATAATAAAGTCTTAAGCCGGAGAGGGTGGAAGAATTTTATAAATCTATTAAGTTAAAAACAATCTTTAAATTTATGATTTATGAAAATTAAATCGATGAAATTCAAGTTATTCAGCACATTAGTGCTTTTGTCATTGTTTCTATTTTCCTGTACAAAAGATCTTCTTCCCGGGGACAAACCGGAAAAAACAGGAATAAGTTCTGAATCTTCTTTGACGCTAAAGGCGGCTCCACTTGATTTGCCTGGAAGGACCCTGGCTGCCAATTGTTTCCAGTGCCATGGTACCAATGGCTATGCAGGAGAATTAAAGATCGCAGGGCAAGGCGCTTCAGGCATGATTCAAGAATTAACTGAAATGAAAGCTAAAGATCCGAGGGATAACATCATGAACGTTCATGCCAGGGCTTATACTTCCGATGAAATTAAATTGATCGCCGACTATTTTTCAAAACAATAACAAAATAAAATTATGAGACGCAGACAATTCTTACAGAATATAGGTGCAACCGCATTAGGATTTTCATTCCTACAGTCTTCCAAGGCTGGACAATTATCAGCTAATGCTGCAGCAATTGGACGGGTAGTTGTTGTTGGAGGTGGAATGGCTGGTACAACAGTTGCTAAGTTTCTTCGACTCTGGGGAGGAACCGGGGTTGATGTTACTTTGGTTGAACCCAACTCTACTTATTATTCAAATATTTTCAGCAATATGGTACTAACGGGTGAACGTACGTTAAGTCAATTGGCTTTCAACTATTCAACCTTAAATAGCAAATACGGCGTAAAAGTTCAAAACCATTCAGTAAATTCTATTGATCCCGTTGGGAAAAAAGTTACGCTTTCAAATGGCGGCATATTACCTTACGACCGTTTGGTCCTTGCTCCGGGTATTGATTTTGAACCATTGCCCTCCTTATCAGGTACAACCGCTAATCAGGCAAAAATTGTTCATGCGTGGAAGGCTGGGACTCAAACCACTTCATTGCAAAACCAAATAAAAGCAATGACCAGCAAGGATACATTTATTTTAACCATACCTCCGGCACCTTACCGTTGCCCTCCCGGCCCTTATGAACGTGCCTGTGTCGTTGCTGATTATTTAAAACGGACAAAAGGAGGTGGAAAAGTTGTTATTTTGGATGCCAATGCCGGAATTCTTGCTGAACCACAAAATTTTACCACTGCATTTAACATTACCCACAAAGGGATTATTACCTATGTACCCAATGCACCTATAGCCAGCATAAATGCTGATACGATGATGGTGAAAACCAGTGGTGGAGTTAGCTACACCGGAAAAGTAATTAATGCGATCCCAACTCACAAGGCTGGTAATTTAATCACCCAGTCGGGAATTGGGTTGGCCAATGGATTGAATGGAAAATGGGCCGGTGTGAATGTACTTTCTTATGAATCTACAAATCCTGACCTGGCTGGCATTCATGTAATCGGAGATTCATCTTCCACCACACAACCTAAAGCCGGTCACATTGCGAATGCCGAAGCTAAAGTTTGTGCTGATGCCATTATTCAGATTTTTAAAGGTGGGGTAATTAATCAGTCTCCTATTACGAATTCTTCCTGTTTTACTCCTATCACAAAAACAACGGCCTCATGGTTGTCGGTTGTATATCGGTACGATCCGGCCACAGGGAAAATGGCTCCTACCGGCAACGGAGTGACCGAATCAAATGGCGCAACTTCTGAAAATTATGAAGACATGCTTAAATGGTTTAATAATCTGATGGCAGATACTTTTTCCTGATTAAGCAGTAATTTTTACAAAAAGGGTCCAGACCGCTTGATCTGGACCCTTGAATATTAACGGGTTTTGAATTTAATCAGAAGATTTCGCTTCAATTAGACCAAAATCTTTGTTGTCAGGTTGTTGATGCTTATTTCCAACGCTTCAAAAGGTTTTCCGTTACCCTGATTATCATCTTCAACAAATGTATATTTCGTTCCTGCAACTTCTTTTGAAGCCAGAATCTTCTTGAAATCAATAACACCCGCTCCAACGCTACAAATATCGTCTTTAATCACATCAAAGAATGGAGCCTGGTTGGTACGCATATCTTTAAAGTGTAAAAGCTGGAACCGGCCCGGGTATTTATTGAACATCGCAACTGGATCCTGTCCTGCTTTTGATGCCCAGAAAAGGTCTAACTCCATAGTTATCAGGCTGGCATCCATTTCAGGTAAAAATATATCGTAGTAAGGTACAATTCCATTGATATTGGCGAACTCAAAATTGTGATTGTGATATCCAAACTGAATTCCAACCTCTTTCATAATTTCGCCTACCTTATTCCAATCACCTATCATTCTTTTATATGTTTCAACGTTGCGGTCCACCTCATTAATCCAGGGTTGAATACAATATTTAACGCCAAGGGCAGCATGTGAATCTGCCATAATTTTTGCATTTTCAACAGTAATGCCTGCCGACTCAACCGCAGAATGACTACTGATAATATCCATGCCCAAATCATTTACAATTTTTTTGAATTCTACCGGAGAATAGCCATAGAACTTTCCATTTGAATAACTTGCCAGTTCCAGATTTTTATATCCAAGGTCTGATAACTTTTTTAATGACCCAGTTACATCAGCATCCATGGCATCGCGAATAGTATAAAGTTGTAATCCAACTCCAAAGCTTTTTCGGTCAATAGCAGTTTTACAACCAGCGGTACCGAGTAACATCATGCTGATTGATCCTGCGGCTGAAATTTTAAGGAAGTCTCTTCTGTTTTGCAACGTTTTCATAATCTTTATTTTTTTAGTTGGAATAAATTTATTTTTTCAAGAGGTTAAATATAATACAAACCATTTATTTTAACATCAATTCTCACAATACTTCGTTTGTGTTTATAAACCAAAACACTTCTGTATTTCCGTCCTCCCTCAGTCTTTTATGCAACGAATCGAAAACCCGCTTGTTTTATACGTACTAACGTTATAAATCGTGCTGGTACCATAGTCCACATACCGATACCAGGCAACCGATTTCGTATATTCTGTGGTAGCCCACCAAGTTCCACAAAAACTTAGGTTTTTGAAAACCCCATCCTTATTCCGATAGCCTCCCGGAAGTGCGGTAAAACCACTACTGTTGGTTGCGCCGGAATTGGGATCTGACCAATGACTTGTACTTGTTTCTTTTAATTTACCTCCAGCCTGGCTTTTCCCGGCCAGAAAGTTCGCTAAAACTGTCCATTCCTCATCAGAAGGTACATGCCAGCCTGATGGCGCTATATTTCGTAGATCATTTACCGCGTACCAATTGTATAAAGCGCCATAGGTAGCTTTATTTGCCGCAGCATCATTGTTGTACCAGCAAAATCCTCCTGTTGTTAATGCAGCCCAGTTTGAGTTAACGGTTACAGCGGGTATAGGATCACCATTCCGGTATTTGGTTGTTTTAAGGTTTTCGGCCATCCATATTTGCTTTCCCAGGGTAACTGTTTTATAAATATTGCCCTCTTTGTCTGTTACCGTTCCGGTTGCCGGTGTTGGATTGTTGTTGGTTTCGGTATTTTTAGTCATGTTGTTCCTGAAAGTACCGCTTGAAATGATAACGACCATGAGCATTAAAAAGGGGTAAATCAAAATTCTGATTTTCAATTTCATTGTAAAAACTCTTTAGATTTAGACTGATTCAAAAATACGAAACAGATAAACATATACATTCTTTTTATCCTTAAATTTGCACATAAAAGTCTATTTTTGATAACAACTGAAAAACGAGATAAATGAAAACAATTTTGATTACCGGAGGCGCCGGATTTATTGGTTCGCACGTGGTTCGCCTCTTTGTTAATAAGTATCCTGAATATAAAATCGTCAACCTCGATAAGCTGACTTACGCCGGAAATCTGGCGAATTTGACCGATATTGAAGACAAACCAAATTACGAGTTTGTGAAAGGCGACATCGTTGACGCGGATTTTATCCTGAAACTTTTTATTGAAAGGCAATTTGACGGAGTCATCCATCTGGCAGCCGAATCGCATGTTGACCGTTCTATCAGTAACCCGACGGAATTCGTGTTTACCAACGTGATTGGAACGGTTAATCTGCTGAATGCTGTCCGTCACATTTGGAAAGAGAATACTGAAGGCAAACGCTTTTACCACATTTCGACCGACGAAGTATATGGGAGTTTGGGAAGCGAAGGCATGTTTACCGAAGAAACCGGCTATGATCCCCACAGTCCTTATTCAGCATCGAAAGCCAGTTCCGACCATTTTGTGCGTGCCTACCACGACACCTTCGGATTGCCTGTGGTGGTTTCAAACTGCTCGAACAACTACGGTTCGTTCCAGTTTCCTGAAAAACTGATTCCGCTTTTTATCAACAATATCAAATTTAATAAAGCTTTGCCTGTTTACGGAAAAGGCGAAAACGTGCGCGACTGGCTTTGGGTGGAAGATCATGCCCGTGCCATTGATGTCATCTACCATCAGGGAAAAAACGGCGATACCTACAACATTGGCGGACACAACGAATGGACAAATATTGACCTGATTAAAGTAATGTGCCGCATCATGGACCGAAAACTTGGCCGTGACCCCGGGACTTCCGAAAAGCTGATCACTTACGTGAAAGACCGCGCCGGGCACGATTTGCGTTATGCCATCGACTCCACTAAACTTCAAAAGGAACTGGGCTGGGTGCCTAGCCTTCAGTTTGAAGAAGGAATTGAGAAAACCATCGATTGGTACCTCGCCAACACCGAATGGATGGAAAACGTAACCAGTGGCGATTACCAAAGCTATTACGAAAAGCAATATCAGAACAGGTAAAGGCGCAGGTACGGGATAAAGTCAGGGTTCCACTCGAAGTGAAGCCCTCTATGTTGTAATCCAAATTTTTCCAGAGTTTTTTTTTACATTTTTTTAATTTCAATGTACCTTTATAAACGTAAAGCCTAAGAGGAAACAGGCTCTGCTGGGGAGCAACCTGCGAGCAATAAGCTTTATGGATGGACTGCATCAGGGAAGGGCTTTAAATGCCCTTCTTTTTTGTACGGATGCAGGAATCCCATGATGGCTTGGAAAACCCAATCCAAATTACATTGCGAATAAATTCCTATAAAAACAGCCTTCTATCAACAGACCCAA